>JAUNEM010000004.1 GCA_030525515.1 Eubacteriales bacterium | reverse complement strand
CCATCGAGACACCCTGTGTGGAGAATATTGCCAACCTGACCAGCAAGCAGGGCGGAGACAACGAGAAGCTGATCTTCAAGATCCTGAAGAGAGGGGAGAAGCTGCGTCTGGAGTCCGCCAGGTCGGAGGAGGATCTCGTCGACGGCGGCCTGCGCTATGATCTGACGGTTCCCCTGGTCCGTTATTACGCAAACCACGCCAATGATCTGCCCATGCCTTTCAAGGCTTTGCAGATGGGAAATGTCTGGCGTGCTGACCGTCCCCAGAAGGGGCGCTACCGCCAGTTTATGCAGTGCGATATCGATATTATCGGCGAGGCGACCAACCTCGCGGAGATCGAGCTGATCCTGGCTACCACGACGACGCTGGGACGCCTGGGCTTTAAGGGCTTCCAGATCAGGATCAATGACCGCAGGATCCTGGCTGCCATGGCTGCGGCCTGCGGATTCCCGGAGGACCGTTTCGGCGAGGTCTTCATTATCCTCGACAAGATGGACAAGATCGGTATGGACGGCGCCGCGAAGGAACTGGTGGAGAGCGGATTCTCACAGGAGAGCACAGATGCCTACATCGGTCTGTTCAAGGGACTTGAAGAGGCAGATGACCAGCTCGCCTATCTGGAGGAAAAGCTGACCGGTGTGATTGCCGACACTGTGATTGCCGACCTGCGCACTGTGATCGAGAGCGTGGACGGTGTCAAAGAGGCGGATTTCCGCATTGTCTTCGATCCCACCATCGTTCGCGGCATGGGTTACTACACAGGAACCATTTTTGAGATCGCCATGCCTGAACTGGGCATCAGCTGCGGCGGAGGCGGCCGTTACGACGGCATGGTCGGCAGATTTACCGGCAAGGACGTTCCCGCCTGCGGATTCTCGATCGGCTTCGAACGCATTATCCTGATTCTCATGGAGCAGGGATTCAGGATTCCCGGAAGTCCCGATAAGATCGCCTTCCTGCTTGAAAAGAATCTTCCCTCGGAGCGCATGAAGGAAGCCATGAAGAGAGCGCAGGAACAGCGCGCCGCAGGAAAGCAGGTGCTGCTCGCCAGAATGGCCAAGAACAAAAAGTTCCAGAAGCAGCAGCTCAAGGACCGCGGCTACGAGGAATTTGAGGAGTTCTACACCAACCCCATCCGATGAGGAGATTGGGCTTTCTCCTGTCATTTTTTGACACAGAACGGCAAAGAACAAGATTTACAATTTGCGCCTGCACCAAACGCAGCGCTGTTTGGCGCGGGGATGGTCACCTTGACCGGACTCAAGGGCCTTTTCCTTTGGTCAAAGGATAATCCGGATCGGAAAAAGCCCTTTAACCGGCCGCGATGCGGCAGGTAAAGAAAAACAGTTTACTGCAAAGACGGGCCCGCGATGCGGGTTCCCTCTGAAAATACTGTATGATTGCAGAAAGGAACGGCAGATAATCGCTATGGCAGAATCGATGAAAGGCCTCCACCGCACATGCCGGTGCGCCGAGCTTACAGAAGAATATGTTGGAAAAACAGTGACAGTGATGGGCTGGGTCGCCAAACAGAGAAACAAGGGCGGCATCGTCTTCGTGGACCTGAGGGACCGGAGCGGCCTGATCCAGCTGATTTATGAAGAGGCGGACTGCGGTGCGGACAACTTCCGCAAGGCAGAGAAGATGCGCGCGGAGTACGTCGTCGCAGCGACCGGTACGGTGACACTGCGCAGCGGCGCGGTGAACAAGAACCTGCCCACTGGCACGATCGAAGTGCGCGTGAAAGACACCAGGATCCTCTCCGAGTCAGAGACACCTCCCTTCCACATCGTGGAGAACAGCAATACGAAAGAGGAACTCCGTCTTCAGTACAGGAGCCTTGACCTGCGCAGACCGGATATGCAGCGCAAGCTCATGCTCCGCAGCCGCATCGTGCAGGACATGCGCACCTTCATGGACAAGGAGGGCTTCCTTGAGATCGAGACCCCGATCCTGTGCAAGTCCACTCCCGAAGGCGCCCGCGACTATCTGGTTCCCAGCCGTGTGAAGCCCGGGACCTTCTACGCCCTGCCCCAGTCTCCCCAGATCTTCAAGCAGCTGCTGATGTGCTCCGGCTACGACCGCTATTTCCAGATCGCCAGATGCTTCCGCGATGAGGACCTGAGAGCGGACCGCCAGCCCGAGTTCACCCAGGCTGACATGGAACTTTCCTTTGTGGATGTCGATGATGTCATTGACGTCAACGAGCGACTGATCCAGTACGTGGTGGAGCGAGCGATCGGCCTGCATGTCGAGCGCCCCTTCCCCCGCATGAAATGGATCGACGCCATGAACGACTACGGCTCAGACAAGCCCGATACCCGTTTCGGCCTCAAGCTGGTGGAGGTCACCGACCTGGTCAAAGACTGTGGTTTCGGCGTCTTTGCGGATGCGGCCTCAAAGAAGGGCTGGAGTGTCCGCGGCATCAACGCCAAAGGCCAGGGCGGCATGGGACGCAAGCAGATCGACAAGATCGTCGAGATGGCCCGCGGCAACGGCGCAAAGGGTCTTCCCTATATCCAGATGAAGGAAGACGGATCTGTCAAATGCTCCTTCGCTAAATTTGTGTCCGAGGAGGAAATCCAGGCTCTGATCACCCGCATGAAGGGCGAACCCGGAGATCTGCTCTTCTTTGCCGCCGACAAGAACGGCATCGTCTGGAACGTCCTTGGCGCCCTGCGTCTGAAACTGGGCGAGGACCTGGGTCTCATCGACCACAACCAGTTTAACTTCCTCTGGGTCGTCGACTTCCCGCTTCTTGAGTGGTCCGAAGAAGAGAACCGCTTTATGGCTATGCACCATCCCTTCACCATGCCCGTAGAAGAGGACTGGGAACGCATCGACTCCGACCCCGGCAGCGTGCGCGCCAAAGCCTACGACATCGTCCTCAACGGCGTCGAGCTCGGCGGCGGCAGTGTCCGTATCCACCAGAGCGATATCCAGGAGAAGATGTTTGAGGTCATCGGTCTCTCCAAAGAGGAGGCCAACGAGAAGTTCGGCTTCCTGCTCACAGCCTTCAAGTACGGCGTTCCGCCTCACGCGGGACTGGCTTACGGCGTCGACCGCTTCGTCATGCTGCTGACCGGCGCGGACAGCATCCGCGAAGTCATCGCCTTCCCCAAGAACAAGGATGCCGCCGATCTCATGAGCGGGGCTCCCGATGTGGTTGATCCGGTCCAGCTCAGGGATCTGTCCATCGCACTGGACCTCCCCTCAGAGGAATAAAGACGTTCCGTTCCGAACGAGTGAGTCTTGAATTCCGGCAGACTCTATAAAGAACATAAAAACACGGCTGTCCTGTCTGTTGTCAGACGGGAGCAGTCGTGTTCTTTTATGACACGGGCCGGTCGGGGGCAGAGGACGGCAGAGCCGCCTCTGCCCTATTTGGAATCGAAGAAATTGCCGGACGTGATTTACTGCTGAAATGAATCATCGGAGAAATCAACATGGCGGATCTGTATATGGTCGGGCAGTCTGCCGGCACTCACTGCCATTTTGTAACCCTGCGGAGCCGGAAGAAAGGAGTATTCCGCCGGCGTCATCAGATTTTTGTCCTTGAGGACGCGGATTGTGCCCCTGGCGGCGGAGAGTTCGGATGGCTTGAGTCCGAAATCGTCAGAGACGCGGATTGTGCCCCCGGCGGCGGAGAGCTCAGAATTAAAGGGAAGGGGATCCGGCTGAAAGCTGTCCAGTCCTCCGTGAAGCCCGCATCCGATATATTTCAGATAGGCTTCTTTCAGGGACCACAGACAGAAAAAGAATTCAATCCCCTCCTGCTCATCCTTCCCGTATATGGAAAGAAGAGCATCGTATTCTTCAGAGGTGAAAAAACGTTTTGCTATCCGAAGGACTTCGGTCCGGGGCGTGATGCACTCCTGCAGATCCAGGCCGATCTCTTCTTCGGAAAAGGCACATACCAGGTACTTCCCGGAATGGGAGAGGCTGATGCGGATCTGAGGAATATCTTTAAAGAAGGGCTTTCCGTATTCAGCGACAGCAATCTGGTCGGAGGCAAGGCGGGAGGCTTCCCGTTCATACCCCATACAGCGCAGTCCCTCCCGGAAAAGCTGCAGCCTGCGGCCGTCTTTTCCTCTTTCCGCATGAGTCTTTTTTTCTTCATGTGCCTGACCCGGTAAAGGGACAGGATTTTCAGTGATCAGTATAACAGCCCGCATTTTTGACTCCCGCTGTGCCCGCTTTCTTTAATCAGATGTCCTGTTATGTTTCTTTGCCGCACGCGTCTGCCCGCTCTTTCAGCTTCTGCTGCGTCCGCTTTCCTTTTTTTGCCGCACACATCTGCCTGCTCTTTAGCTTCTGCTGCGCCCGCATGCCTTTTTTCATGGGTCCGCCGGATCAGAGGCGGAAAGGATCCGATGCGCGATCCGGGGCGGTGACGGATCCTGTGCAGTCATTGTAACAGGGCGTAAAAGAACAGGCAAGAATGAGGACCAGTGTCTTTGACAGACAAAACCGCTCGAAAACACCTCGAATTTCGAGGGGGCTGTTCTGTAACGCACAGTTTACACAGTACACAGATCACTGCCTGCGCTGTTGATTCATTCCGGCAATTCCTGTAAACTATAAAAGGAAGAAATGACATGGGCAAAAGGAAACTGACTCTTGTCAGGTTCAGTAATATGCACAAACACATGCAGGGCCATCGCATGCGCCCTTGATACCGCCTGCCAACGAAACCGGGTTCCTGCTGTCGACGTATAACGGAGAACAGATCCGGGCGGAGAAAAGATCACTGAGAAAGCGAGGAAAATGATCATGAAGAAAAGAACACTGGCACTACTGCTCTGTGCAGCCATGATTGCGGCGGGATGCGGCTCCGGTGCGTCCTTGACAAAAGTGGCAGCAGAAGTACAGGGAACAGATACTTCAGAAGCGAAGGAAGAAGTTAATGCTGAGGACATTGACCCTCTCGCTGATTTAATTGAAGAGGCAGGAGAAGAGACCGGGGAGGGCGGTGAAACTTCCCGGGCAGACGATGAAAAGAAGGCGGCTGCAGATACGGAGGCGGAGAAAACGGCGGTTGAGGAAAAAGCCGGTATCGAAGAGAAAGCAGTAAAGAAAAAGGCTTCGAAAAAGAAGAAGGCAGCGGCAGAAACAGATGATGCTGCCGAGGCTGCGTCCGGAGCGAAGAGCGGGAAAGACAAAAAGACCGATGCCGGAAAAAAGGCGGAGGGAAAGACCGAGGCAGAGAAAAAGGCGGAGGAATTGAGAAAGGCTGCCCAGGAAAAGGCAAAAGCCGCGGCAGAGAAGAAGAAAAAATTTGATGAAGAAGTGGCCGGAGATTATGTGCCCGATGGATTTGCTCCTTATGGAGTATATAACCTGACCTTTGATTCGGGCTATCTTGTGAAAAGCCGCTATTCGCCCGCGGGACTGACCTATTATATGGAAAGTGAAGAGTTCCTCTTCAAACTCAATAAAGATCTTCCCGATATGACCACGAATGTAGCTCACCTTCTCTTCAACACGACCGCTCCGATGACGGATGCAGGAGACGAGGAGTTCCCCTTCGGCGAATCCTATGTCCTGACTATTACCCTGGATAACGGCGGCTATTATGAAGTCTACAGAGACAACCTCGACCTGCACGGCAGGATCTTTGTGAGAGATGTCTGGGAGACCTTCCGCCAGAAATACGAGGGGACCTTCTGAGCGTTTGAAAATGTGTTCCTGTGAACATGATCTGGTGTTCACGGAGATCTCTGAACAGGAAATACCGGGAGAGCCGGGCGGGCTGTGAAAAGTCCGTCCGGTTCATTTTTTGGTTCATTTTTTTGCCGTTTCTTTTTAAAAAAAAGTTTTACAATCATACCGGCATGGTGCTATAATTGCACAGTGTCTGCTTTTAGAAGGGCGGAGTCTGTACTTTTTTCAGGCAGGGAGCTCTTCTGGCGGAGCATCTCCGGTCATGTTACCGGTGCTTTTGACATCTGCGGAAAACCCGTCAGGTGCGCAGAAGCGGTTAGTGTATTATATTGGAGGAGCTATTAATGAAAAAATCGAGAGCGGTCATTTCCCTTCTGCTCGTGCTGGCCATCTCAGGACTGATGGCCTATACGGTGCTGATCGGTTTTGGCAAGGGACACAGAGGATCCTATCACAACATCAAAAAAGGTCTGGATCTGGCGGGCGGCGCCAGCATCACTTACCAGGCGGTGGGCGAGAAGCCTCCGACCCAGGAAGACCTGAACGATACAAAGTATAAACTGCAGCGCCGTGTCGATGAGTACAGCACGGAAGCTCAGGTATATACAGAAGGCACCGACCGCCTGAATATCGAGATTCCCGGTATTTCCGGCGTTGCGGAGACGAACAAGATCCTGGAGGATCTGGGTCGTCCCGGCTCTCTGTACTTTATCCGCCAGACAGATGACAAGGGCAAGGAAAACTATCAGCTCGGCGTCACTGAAAGCGGCAATGTGGAATACGTCCTGACTAAGGAACTGCAGCAGATCATCGATGACGGCGACGCTGTGGTCACCGGCACCCAGGTCACTGACGCCAAGGCCGGCTACCAGCAGGACGATATGGGAAATAAGCAGATCGTCGTTTCCCTGACATTTAATGATGAAGGCAAAAAGGCTTTTGCCGACGCCACAACCAAGGCCTATGCGGCACACGAGTCCATCGGTATTTATTATGATGGACATTTCATCAGCGTTCCCTCTGTCCAGGCTGCCATTACAGACGGCCGTGCGGTCATCACCGGCGAGGAGGACATCGAATCCGCTGAGAACCTGGCTTCCACCATCCGTATCGGCGGACTGAAGGTCGAGCTGGAGCGCCTGCGCTCCCAGATCGTCGGCGCACAGCTTGGTCAGGACGCGATCCGCACCAGTAAGTTTGCGGGCGTGATCGGTTTCGGCCTTGTCGCGCTCTTTATGGTCGTGATCTATTTTCTGCCCGGCTTCGCGGCAGTACTTGCGCTCTGCATCTATATTCTGATGATGGCGCTTGTTCTGAACGGCTTTGACATCACCCTGACCCTTCCCGGCATCGCAGGTATCCTGCTTTCCATCGGTATGGCAGTGGATGCCAACGTCATCATTTTTGCCCGTATCCGTGAGGAGCTCGCTGCGGGCCTCGGCGTGAAAACCGCTATCAACAACGGCTATCATAAGGCTCTGTCCGCCATCATCGACGGCAACGTCACCACTCTGATCGCGGCAGCTGTCCTGGCAGTCCTGGGTTCGGGTACTGTCAAGGGATTTGCCTACACACTGGCGATCGGTATCATCCTGTCGATGATCACCTCTCTGTTCGTGACCAGGCTCATCATGAACATCTTCTACGGCCTTGGTCTCACAAGCAAAAACCTTTACGGTGTCGGCAAAAAGAGAGACAGCATCTCCTTCGTCGAGCGCAGGAAAGCCTTCTTCGCGGTCTCCATCGTACTCATTCTCTGCGGATTTATCGCCATGGGTGTTCATCAGGCCAAGGACAATTCCGCCCTCAATTTCAGTCTTGACTTTGTCGGCGGCACATCCACAAGTGTCAGCTTCAACGAAGACATGAGCCTGGAAGAGATCGAGAAACAGGTCATTCCCGTCTTCACCAAGGTGACAGGCGATAAGAACGTACAGGTCCAGAAGGTCTCCGGCGGCAATGAAGTCATCTTCAAGTCCGTCGTCCTTGATACCGACAAGAGCACGGAACTCTCCAACCAGCTGGTCAAAAAGTTCAAAGTAAACAAGGACAGCATTACGTCCGAGACCATCAGCTCCACGATCAGTGACGAGATGAAGCGCGATGCCCTCCTCGCAGTCGGCGTTGCTCTGGTCCTGATGCTGCTCTACATCTGGTTCCGTTTCAAGGACCTGCGCTTCGGCGCGTCCTCCGTCATCTGCCTGGCACACGACGTCTTGGTCGTGCTGGCCTTCTATGCCGTTGCCAGAGTCAGTGTCGGCTCTACTTTCATCGCCTGCATGCTGACGATCGTCGGTTATTCGATCAACGCCACAATCGTCATCTTTGACCGTGTGCGCGAGAGCCTCCGCTCCAGACGCAGAGGCCAGGAGCTGGCTGCCCTCGTCAACGAGAGTATCACAGATACCCTCTCCAGAAGTATCTTTACTTCTCTGACCACATTCTTCATGGTACTTGCGCTGTTCATCTTCGGCGTTGCCAGTGTCAAGGAATTCGCGCTTCCGATCATGATCGGTATCATCTGCGGCGGTTATTCCTCTGTCTGCCTGGCAGGTTCCCTCTGGTATGTCTTCCGCAAGAATTCGGATGATGCCGCACAGGCTTCCTCCGGACAGAAGAAGGGCGGAAACAAGGGCGGTTCCGGAAACCAGCAGAACAGCAAGAAAAAAGATGATTATTCCAATCTCTCCAAGAAGGAGCGCAAAGAGCGCCGCCGCAAGGAGGAGGAAGCCAGGAATAATGCAAAGATCACTGTCTGAGACAGCTGCGAACAGCGGCGGCGCCGATGCCGCCGGATTCAGCGGACGCTGAAAAAAAGAACGCATGAATACTCGGACGCACGTGAATGAAACGGGAAGGTCTTTCCCGCACAGACTTCAGGGAGGATGCGAACATCCTCCCTGTTTTTCCATGAAGAGGAATGATCCGGGAGAAACACTCTTTTGACTTCACCGGACGGGAGGTACAGGCAAAATGGCTAAGTGGATGGTTTATACCAAGAAAGCGGATTTTCGTGGAATCTCGGAGGCCTGCGGAATCTCTCCTGTCCTGGCCCGGGTGATCCGGAACCGGGATGTGATCGGCATAGAAGCGACCAGGCGGTTTCTGGGCGGGACGATCTCCGATCTGTGGTCTCCCCGGCTTCTGCCGGACATGGAAAAGGCCGTCGGGATCCTCTGTGAGAAAATAAAGGGCGGAGCTTCGGTCCGTGTGATCGGTGATTATGACGTGGACGGAATCTGCGCCTCCTACATTCTGATGAGCGCCCTCTCCGCCTGCGGCGCCTGTGCGGATGTGGTGCTTCCGGACAGGGTAAAAGACGGTTATGGCATGAATGTCCGTATGGCTGAGGACGCCGCGGAGGACGGAACAGGGGTGATCCTGACCTGTGACAACGGGATCGCGGCCGGGGAAGCAGTTCTTGCCGCCAGGAAAGCGGGGATCTGCGTGATCGTCACAGACCACCATGAAGTGCCCTTCGAAGAGGATGAGGACGGAAAGAAAAAATATATCCTCCCTCCTGCGGACGCGGTGGTGGATCCCAAGGTCCGCAATCCGGAGACAGGAGAGATGGATTATCCTTTCCCGGATATCTGCGGAGCTGTTGTCGCCTGGAAGCTTGCGGACCTGCTCCTGGAAAAACTGATTCCGCAAAAGAGGTCCGGGATCCTGGAGCAGCTGCTTCCCTTCTGCGCCCTTGCCACCGTGTGTGATGTCATGCCCCTGGCGGATGAAAACAGGATTCTGGTCCGGGAAGGCCTGAGGCGCATCCCGGATACGGCAAACATCGGGCTGAAGAGCCTGCTGCTGGTCAACGGACTGGAGGAGAAATCCATTACCACATACCACGCGGGATTTGTGATCGGTCCCTGTCTGAACGCCACCGGACGTCTGGACAATGCCGAGAGAGCCCTTGCCCTGTTTATGGAGGATGATCCGGGCAGGGCCCTGCGCAGCGCCCAGAAGCTGAGGGAGCTGAACGACAGCCGCAAGAGCCTCACGGAACAGGGAGTTGAACAGGCGCTGGAACTTGTCGGCCGGCAGAACCTGCTGGATTACAGGATTCTGGTGATCTTTCTTCCGGATTGTCATGAATCTCTGGCGGGTATTATAGCCGGAAGGATCAGGGAGCGCTTTTCGCGTCCGGTCTTCGTCCTTACCAGGACGGAGGACGGAATGGTGAAGGGATCCGGCAGATCCATCGAAGCTTATGATATGTTTGCTTCCATGACTGAGGTCAAAGATCTTTTCTGCAGATTCGGCGGACACAAGATGGCGGCCGGCCTTTCCATGAAAGAAGAAAATATTCCCGCCCTGCAGCGGTGCCTCGAGGAAAAAAGCACACTCCGGGAAGAGGACCTGACAGATGTGATCCACATTGATATGGAACTTCCGCCCTCGCTCTGGACGATCGATATGGTCGAAGAACTAAAGCTGCTGGAACCCTGCGGGACCGACAATCCCAGACCCATGTTCGCTGCCAGAGGGGTGAAGCTCCGCAGTGTGAAAGTGATGGGAAAGGGCAAAAATGTGCTCGGATTCGATGCCGCGGATTCCGACGGGAGAAATCTGTCCCTGACCATGTTCAGGGAGGCGGGCCTCTTCCGGGAGCAGCTTGCCGCAGCCCGCGGCGGCAGAGAGTGGAGCGCCCTGCTGAGAGGGCACGCGGAAGTGCCCGTCAGCATGATCTACTACCCCGAGATCAATGAGTGGAGGGGAAGGAAATCAATCAGGTTTGTGGTGAAGGATCTGCACTTTTGACCCCGCCCCCGGGGGCACGCGGAGCGGCGGATTTGCAGAAACTTATAGTTTTTTGAATTTGCGGAAGGCAGGAATGGGAAAGGCTATGAAGATAAATAAACTTGTTGGATCTCTGAGTTATCATCTGAACACGATTGGCGGGAGCAGGGTGGAAGATGAGGCTGTGATCGGCCGTCTTCTTGACAGGAATATTACGGCGATCACCAATGATTCGAGGGAGGTTGTTCCCGGTTCGCTCTTCTTTTGCATTGCCGGAGCCAAAAGCGACGGTCATGATTATGCGGCGGGTGCTCTTCAGAAGGGCGCTGCCGCGCTGGTGGTTCAGCGGGATCTTGACTTGTCGGGAGCCGGTGTGCCGGCGGCCGGGCAGGCGGGGGAAAGTGATCCTGTCATTATACGGGTCGAGGATTCGAGGCTGGCGATGGCTGTCATCTCTGCCGTTTTTTACGGGAATCCGGCTGAGGAGATGAAGGTGATCGGAGTCACCGGGACCAAGGGAAAAACCACCACGACTTATATGGTGAAGTCGATCCTTGAGGCGGCAGGCATTCGCACGGGTCTTGTGGGCACGATCGAGACTCTTTATGAGACAGAGAAAGGCGAGGTGAGGATCCCTGCTTCCAACACAACGCCGGAGTCGATCGTTCTGCAGAAGACCTTCCGCGATATGGCGGACAGCGGTGTGAAGGCGGTTGTCATGGAAGTCTCTTCGCAGGCTCTGATGCTGCACCGCACGGCAGGGTTTGTGTTTGACCTGGGTATTTTCACCAATCTTTCTCCGGATCATATCGGTCCTAATGAGCACAGTGATTTCGAGGATTACCTGCACTGCAAGAGCCTTCTTTTTTCACAGTGCAGGGTCGGCATCGTGAACGGGGATGATCCTTATTGTGAAAGAATCCTGGAGGGGCATACCTGTGAGGTGGAGTCTTTCGGCCTGGGGGAAAAGAATGACCTGAGGGCAAAGAATCTTTCCCTGATCCACACCCCCGGCGAGCTGGGTGTGGAATTCGATACGGAGGGGGTTCTGTCCCTTCATGCCCATGTTCCGGCTCCCGGCCGCTTCAGCGTGTACAATGCTCTCTGCGCGATCGCTGTCTGCCGGCATTTCAGTGTGGCTGAATCCGATATCTGCGATGCACTGAGAAAGATTCACGTAAGGGGCAGGATCGAGATGGTGAAGGTCAGCGATGACTTCACGCTCATGATTGACTATGCCCACAATGCGATGGCGCTCGAGAGTCTGCTGAAGACGCTCCGGGAATATGAGTCCGGCAGGCTGGTCTGCCTGTTCGGCTGCGGCGGAGAGCGTTCTCTTTCCAGGCGCTATGAGATGGGAGAGGTGAGCGGGAGGCTCGCCGATTTCACGATCATCACCTCAGATAATCCGCGCAGTGAAGACCCGGACAAAATCATTGCGGATATTGTGAAGGGGCTGGAGCCTACCGGCGGGACATATGTCTCCATCGCCGACAGGAAGGAAGCGATCCGTTACGCGATCCTCAACGGCAGGCCGGGGGACATCATTGTCCTGGCAGGAAAAGGGCATGAGGATTATCAGGAGATCAATGGGAAAAAATATCCCATGGATGAACGGGTCCTGATCAGGGAAATTCTTGAAGAAGAAGGAATGAATAAGCACTGAGCTGCGGGCGCAGCCGGTGTCAGGGAGGATTATTTGTTGGAGCAGTTTGCGCAGGTGATCATTGACATATCGGCCAGGGGGCTGGATCGTCCTTTCAACTATCGGGTTCCGCCTGCGTTGGAGGAGAACCTGAGGGCAGGAAGTATAGTCATGGTTCCTTTCGGAGCGGGCAACAGGCTTCGGAAGGGATATGTGGTCGGTTTTACGGACCGGGTGGATGTGCCTCCGGAAAAGATCAAGGAGATCGCGGAGGCTGTGGAGCCTGCGCGGGGGTATTCGCTGGAGGACAACAGTGAATTTTACCTGAGGCTGGCCGCATGGATGAAAAACCGCTACGGTTCGACTATGGCGACTGCGATGAGAACCGTTCTCGCCTCGCGCAAGGCCGGGAAGATCCGGGAACACCGGCAGATCCGACTGCTGGTGACCGTGGAGGAGGGAAGGCGGCAGCTTCAGGTTTTTGAAAAGAAACATCACACTGCGCGGGCACGGCTTCTGAAGGAGCTGCTGGAGGTGCCTGTACTGCCCTGGACATTGGTGACAACGAGGCTCCACGTGCCTGCCAACGCGATCAATGCCATGAAGCGCGCCGGCCTGATCGATGTCGAATCGGTGCAGGAGCTCCGCAACCCCGTCAATGTCTCCCCGAGCACGAAAACCGGCATGGAGCTTAGTCCGGACCAGCAGTACATAGTCCGGACGGTTGTCGGAGATTTCGACAGCGGACATCCCGGCGTGAGTCTGATCCACGGAGTGACCGGAAGCGGGAAGACAGAAGTTTACATCAGTATCATCAAGGAAATCTGTGCCCGCGGGCGCCAGGCGATCATGCTGATCCCCGAGATTTCCCTTTCTTTTCAGACGCTCATGCGTTTTTACAGTCATTTCGGAGACCGGGTGAGCGTGGTCAATTCCTCACTCTCGGATGCTGAACGCGCTGATCAGTGGGAACGTGCGCGGAGAGGGGAAATCGATGTGATCATCGGACCGCGCAGTGCCCTTTTTACACCTTTTTCCAATCCGGGTGTGATCGTGATCGATGAGGAGCACGAGCATAGTTATAAGAACGAGTCCATGCCAAAGTATCAGACGCGGGATGTGGCCGAGGAGATTGCCCGGATGCACGGTGCCGCGCTGGTCCTGGGTTCCGCGACGCCGTCTATGGAGTCTTATTACCGCGCAAAGAATGGAGATATCAGGCTCTTCCGTCTGCGCGAGAGGCTTACGGGCGGCACCCTGCCCATGGTAGAGACGGTAGATATGAGGGAAGAACTGCGGGAGGGCAACCGTTCGATCCTTTCCAGGAGTCTGTACAGCAAGATTGAGGACCGGCTGAGAAAGGGGCAGCAGAGCATGCTCTTTATCAACCGGCGCGGGTTCGCGGGTTTTGTCTCTTGCCGAAGCTGCGGTTTTGTGGCAAAATGCCCTCACTGCGATGTCTCGCTTTCACTCCATGGAAACGGACGGCTTGTCTGTCATTACTGCGGATATGAGAGGGCATCCTTCCGGACCTGTCCTGAATGCGGCTCCAGGTATGTCTCGGCCATGCGGGCGGGAACGGAAAAGATCGAGGGCTATCTCAGGGAGACTTTCCCCCGGGCCAGAATTCTGCGCATGGACGCGGATACAACTCGAAAAAAGGGCAGTTACGAGAGAATCCTGTCTGCCTTTTCCTCCGAGGAGGCGGATATCCTGCTGGGGACCCAAATGATCGTCAAGGGACATGATTTTCCCGGAGTGACTCTGGTAGGAATCCTGATGGCGGACCTGTCCCTCTACGGGGATGATTACCGGGCTGCGGAACGCACTTTCCAGCTTCTGACCCAGGCAGCCGGAAGAGCGGGACGGGGGACTGAGGCCGGAGATGTTGTGATCCAGACCTATCAGCCGGATCACTACGCGGTCCGTCACGCGGCCAGACAGGACTTTGAAGCATTTTATGAGGAGGAGATCGCCTACCGCAGGCTGCTCCGCTATCCCCCGGCAGCCCACATGATGGCTGTCCAGATTCAATCGGAGGATGAGGAGGCGGCTCTGCACGCGGCGAACGAGATCAGGCTGCGCCTGATGGAGGAGCAGAATCCCGCGGGAGGAATTCCGGGAAGCATGAGAGCGCGGGGGCAGAGCCCCGCGGGAGGAATACCCGGAAGCATGAGAGCGCGGGGGCAGGTCCCCGCGGGAGTAACGCGGGGAAGCGGCGTAACTCCGGAGCAGAACCTGACAGGAGAAAGACCGGGCGGCGGCCATGTCTTTCAGGTGATCGGCCCCTCCGGGGCCTCACTGAAGAAGCTGAGGGATATGTTCAGATTTGTTTTATACATAAAGTCTGAAAAATATGATACACTGGTATGCTGTAAAGACATAATCGAAGCCATGACGTCCGCCGCCGGCAAGGCAGGAGGCGGAAAAAACGGAGATACGCGCTTCCGGAATGTCGATATTCAATTTGATTTTGACCCGATCAACGCGTTCTAGGTATGGATCCTGGCCGGGCTTCCTGTTTTGAAAGATAACAGACAATCCGGGAATTATATGGAACCTGTTCAGGGCTCCGGATATTTTGATAGTTTAGAGAGGATATATATGGCACTTCGTACAATCAGGGAAATGGGCGATTCTGTCCTGGAAAAAAAGGCAAAGACAATCAAGGATGTAACACCGAGGATCCGCGCGCTCGCGGAGGATATGCTGGAGACTATGTATGAGTCGGGCGGTGTCGGCCTGGCGGCCCCGCAGGTCGGAATTCTCAAGAGGCTGGTTGTAATTGACATCACAGAGGAAAGGGATGAGCCTTATACAATGCTCAATCCCGAGATTATAGAGCAGGACGGTGAGCAGACCGGTTACGAGGGCTGCCTGTCAGTACCCGGGAAACTGGGTGTTGTGACGCGTCCGAACCGTGTCGTTGTACGCTATAACGATCTGGATATGAACGAGTGGGAGATGGAGGCGGAGGATTTCCTCGCGCGGGCCATCTGCCATGAACTGGATCATCTGGACGGCCATCTCTATGTGGAGAAGGTCGAAGGTGAGCTCCGCGACGCCGCAGAGCTCGAGAAGGAAATGGAAGAAGAGGCAGAACAGGCTCAGGAAGAGACAGAAGAAGCCTGACCGGATCCTGAAAAAGCGGTCTGAGCGGGTTCTGAATCGACAGCCCGGGGCAAGGGAGGATATTACTGCAGATATGAGAATCATTTTTATGGGAACGCCCGATTTTGCGGTATCAGCTCTCGACGCGCTTTGTGCAGCCGGACAGCAGGTCGTGCTTGCGGTTACACAGCCTGACAGGCAGAAGGGGCGCGGGAGAAAGGTAATTCAGACACCTGTCAAAATGTGCGCGGAAAAATGGGGAGTACCCGTGTTTCAGCCGGTAAAGATCCGGGAGGCGGACGCGATTGAAAAGATCAGAAGTCTTGCGCCGGATCTGATCGTTGTGGCGGCATTCGGCCAGATTCTTCCTCAGGAGCTTCTGGACATCCCCCGTCTGGGCTGCGTCAATATCCATGCTTCGCTTCTTCCCAGGCTGCGCGGGGCGGCTCCGATCCAGTGGGCCGTGATCAACGGCGACCGGGAGAGCGGCATCACGCTTATGCAGATGAATGCGGGACTGGATACCGGAGATATTCTCTTCCAGGAGTCTGTCCCGATCGGCCCTGATGAGACCGGGGAGAGCCTCTACGAGAAGCTGGCAAAACTCGGGGGCGAGATGATCGTCCGCCACCTGCCCGCGATCGAGGCAGGAGAAATCAACCCGATCCGCCAGGATGATGAAAAGTCTTCCTATGCTCCCATGCTCCGCAAGGAGATGGGGGAGATCAACTGGTCCGGATCCGCGGAGCAGATCGCGAGAAGCCTGAGGGGTATGCTCCCCTGGCCGGGCGCTTACACTCTGCTGAATGGTCATGTGCTGAAAATATGGAGCGCAAAGACCATGGAGGACGCGGACCCTGCCCTGTCCGGAATGAAACCGGCGGAGCAGGCAGTTCCCGGGGAGGTGCTTGGCTCAGACAAAAAGGCCCTCTACGTCAGGGCCGGCAGCGGGGTGCTGGCAGTCCTGGAAGTGCAGGCGGAAGGCAAGAAGAGAATGACGTCGGATGCTTTCCTTCGCGGCACCAGGGTGCCCGCCGGAACAGTGCTTGGAGCGGACTGAGAGAGTCGAAGACGCGGCAGCACACGCCGCTTCCTACATGTGAGTTTCCCTGCTCCGGCAGGCTGTTCCGCGGGGACAGCAGGCGGAGAAAAGGATCGACAGGAAGTTTTTTAAACATTATTTTTTTAGAAGTATTATTCCATCATTTGTTCACAATACCGATGTATTTTTATATCGTCGTGTGTGTGGAAAGAAACACGGCGGTACATACAATTGAACCCGCATGAATCCGCGCGGTCTTTGTGTAAGAGAAAGGAGGCCCCGATATGTATTACGGGTATGGTTTTATGGATCCGACATATATACTGGTCATCATCGGTGCGGTGCTCTGCCTTGCGGCGAGTGCCCATGTAAAATCCGCCTATAGAAAATACGCGAATGTGCGCAGCGCCAGCGGCATGACAGGCGCGCAGGCGGCGGAGATGATCCTTCGCAGAAACGGTGTGACCGGAGTTCAGGTACAGCATGTGGCCGGTGAACTCACGGACCACTACAATCCGTCCACAGGTGTGGTGAATCTTTCAGATACCACTTACAATTCCACCTCTGTCGCGGCGATCGGCGTGGCGGCCCATGAGTGCGGCCATGTCATGCAGCATGAGACGGGATATCTCCCGCTCAGGTTCAGGACGGCCCTGGTGCCTGTCGCGAATATCGGCAGCAATATCGGAATCTGGATCGTGATGCTGGGCCTGATCCTTGGCCTGAACAGTTCTCTGGCCATGATCGGTGTCTATCTGTTCTCCTTCGGAGTGCTCTTCCAGCTGGTGACGCTTCCGGTTGAATTTGATGCTTCCAGGCGTGCCCTGGTCATGCTGCAGGATTACGGGATCCTCGGCCAGAACGAGGTGCAGGGAAGCCGCGCCGTACTGAACGCGGCGGCTCTCACATATGTCGCTTCCGCAGCCGCATCCGTGCTTCAGCTCCTGCGTCTTCTCATGATCGTGAACAACGGACGCCGCCGCAGATGAGCACAGAGAGGACGGACGGCGCAAAGCGCCGGAAAACGACTGAAAAAACAGAAAACAGAAGGGCAATCCGGGACGAGAGAGAAGTGGTCCTGCTTGCCCTTCTTTCGCATGAAAAAAATCAGACATTCAGTAATATTCTGGTAAAGCGTACTCTGGACGACTGCGCCCGTATGAGCGTCTCAGAGAGGGCTTTCATCAAACGGCTGCTGGAGGGGGTCATCGAGAGAAGGATGGAGCTCGATGCCAGGATCGAGCAGCTGACAAAGCGCTCTGTCAACAGGCTTCATCCGGCGGTCCGCCAGATTCTCAGAATGGGAATTTATCAGATCTGCTATATGGATGCCGTCCCTGTGAGCGCGGCCTGCAATGAGTCAGTCCGGCTGGCAAAAAAGCACGCTCCGGCACGTCTGTCAGGATTCGTCAACGGTGTGCTGAGAAATGCCGCTCGGGAAGAGAATCTGAAAGAGATGGATCTGTCACAGCGCTTCTCCTCCCCGGAATGGCTTGTGCAGATGTGGGAACAGGAACTGGGGGGAGAAGAGACAGAGCAGCTTCTGGGAGCGCTCATGCAGATCTTTCCGGTCTCTGCCAGGATCAGACACATGGATCCGGGGGAAGACCCTTCAGAAAGCCGCGTCAGGCTGATCGGGCAGCTGCGCGATGCCGGCGCCGAAGTGGAGGAGGGAAGGTGGCTTCAGGACAGCATCCGCCTGCGCAGGACGTCGAATCTTCAGAAGCTTCCCGGATTTTCACAAGGCCTGTGGACGGTCCAGGACGAGAGCTCCATGGTCGCGGTGAAAGCGGCGGGGCTGAGGGGTTCCGAGACCGTTTTTGACGTGTGCGCGGCTCCTGGCGGCAAGAGCTTTTTTGCCGCGGATCTGCTCGGGGAGGGATGTGAACCTTCCGGCGGCATCGGGACGGTGTTTTCCTTTGACCTGTCCCGGAAAAAGACTGATAAGATCAGGGAGGGCGCCCGGCGCCTTCATATAGAAAATATCGAAGTCATTGAGCGCGACGCCCGTGTCTTTTTCCCGGAGGACGGGGAGAAAGCGGATGTGGTCTTCTGCGACCTGCCCTGCTCAGGCCTCGGTGTCATCGGAAAAAAGAGGGATATCAAGTACAGGGCAAGCCTTGAGGGGATCGCTTCCCTCCAGGCCCTGCAGAGGGAGATCCTTGCCAATTCGGTCCGTTATCTCAAAAGCGGCGGTGTTCTGATCTACAGCACCTGTACGATCAGCCGCCTGGAGAACGACGACAATGCCGACTGGATCGAATCGGAGCTGGGACTTATTCCGGATGATCTCCATGCCTTCCTTCCGGCAGCCATACCGGGAATCCGCGGAAACAGACTGCAGCTTCTTCCTCATGTACACGGCACAGACGGCTTTTTTGTGGCCAGATTCAGAAAGAAATAAACTCAGCAATATTATTTAAAAAATAAGCTCAGCAATATTGTTTTTTTGAAGCTTAGCGGACCGCGCGGCTCCGGCACACCGGAAGATTTTGAAGAAGTTTACCGGACCGCGCGTTTTTTGTATATCCTGTATATCAATGAAATAATGAGAACGGGGGTTTTTCCGAACCTATGAATAGAAACCCGGATCCGAACAGAAACCCGGACCTGAATATAAACAATATAAACCGGGACGGGCACGACATACCGAAATCGATCACAGACATTAAATCCATGTATCCTGAGGAACTGGCCGGCTTTGTGAAGGGAAGAGGTCTTCCCGCCTTCCGGGCCAGACAGCTTTTCCAATGGATCCATGTTTCCCGGGCGGCGGGCTATGAGGAGATGTCCAATCTTCCGGCCGGGCTCCGCCGGGAGCTGGCGGAGAAATATCCCCTGGTGACGGCCAGGCAGGTCGACTGCCGTGTCTCCGGCGTAGACGGAACCAGGAAATATCTGTTTGCCATGCCGGACGGATGTCTCGTGGAGAGCGTTTTTATGCGCTATCATTTCGGAAACAGTGTCTGCATTTCCTCCCAGGTGGGCTGCAGGATGGGCTGCGGCTTCTGTGCATCGACCCTGCACGGTCTCGTCCGCTCCCTCACCGCCTCGGAGATGCTGGAGCAGATCTACGCGATCGCCAGGGAGACAGGTGAGAGAATCTCCCACGTTGTAGTGATGGGAATGGGAGAGCCCTTTGACAACTACGACAATCTCATACGCTTTCTGAGACTGCTGACCTGTCCCGAAGGAATGAATCTCAGTCAGCGCTCGGTGACAGTCTCCACTTGCGGGATCGTGCCCGGAATACGCAGGTTTACCGGGGAGGGACTGCATGTCACGCTTGCCCTTTCCCTGCATGCCGCGACGGATGAACAGCGAAGGAAGATCATGCCGGTTGCCAACCGCTGGTCGATCGCAGAGCTGATGGAGGCGTGCGGTGAGTATTCCCGTGTGACAGGAAGGCAGGTCACTTTCGAGTACAGCCTGATCAAGGGCGTGAATGACAGCAGAGCGGACGCGCTGGGTCTGGTAAAGCTGGCGAAGCCCCTCAGAGCCCATATCAATCTCATCCCGGTCAACCCTGTCAGGGAGCGCGGATTCAGTCATCCCGACAGCGAGGGGGTGCGGGCTTTTAAAATGGAACTTGAAAAACATGGTGTAAATGTTAGTATTAGAAGAGCATTGGGCAAAGATATTGACGGTGCCTGCGGCCAGCTCAGAAACAGGTATGCGGAGCAGGAAGCCCGGGACTGTCTGATATAAACGGAGTAATAATACCACGGCAGAAATGCCGGTCCTGTGACGGCGGACTGCTGCGCACCGGATCTGACGGACAAAAGTGACAAAGGGGAGAAAACAGAATGCCATCATCTTTTTCAATCACAGATACTGGAAGAAAGAGAAAAATGAACCAGGACTATGTATTTACAAGTGATATTCCGGTGGGATCTCTTTCCAGCCTGTACATTGTAGCGGACGGGATGGGCGGTCACAATGCAGGAGACTACGCATCCAGGTTCACAGTAGATTATGTGTCTTCCAAAGCCGGGCATGCAGTGGACGGGGATCCTGCGCGTGTACTGAAAGAAGCAATTCAGGAGGCCAACAGGGAGCTTCGCGCCATCGCAGCAAAGAACCCTGCCATGTTCGGTATGGGGACAACTTTTGTCGCTGCCGTTGTGAAGGACAACCGGCTGCTCGC
This sequence comes from Eubacteriales bacterium, assembly GCA_030525515.1. Taxonomy (GTDB): domain Bacteria; phylum Bacillota; class Clostridia; order Lachnospirales; family Lachnospiraceae; genus CAG-791. The sequence continues at coordinate 17,089 of JAUNEM010000004.1, read as the reverse complement.
CGCCAACGTCGGAGACAGCAGGCTGTATATTCTCCATGAACCGGCCGGGATCAGGCAGGTCACTGTCGACCACTCTCTTGTTGAGGAGATGGTCCGGGCCGGAAAGCTTGACAGGAAGGAGGCCCGGCTGGTTCCGGACAGGAACATTATCACCAGGGCAGTGGGAGCTGAAGACGACCTGGAAGTCGATCTGTTCCGCGAGGAGCTTTCGGAGGGGGATCTTCTTCTGCTGTGCTCGGACGGACTGACGACTATGCTGGAGGATGAGGACATAGCCAGGATCGTTTTTTCCTTCAGGAGTCTTGAGAAGGCGGCGGACCGACTGGTCTATGCGGCAAACATGGCCGGAGGAAAAGACAATATTTCCGCAATACTCGTCAACCCTTTTGATACAGGAAGCTGTTCAGGAATACCTGATTCCGGACTTCTGTAAGGAAACTGTACGAAGATCCTGACCGGTTCAGAAACAGGGGAACGCGGACTGTCTGAAGGATGGAGAGAAGATGATTAAGATAGGAATGCTGATTGCGGACCGTTACGAGGTGCTGGAAAAAGTCGGCACCGGAGGAATGTCCGATGTATATAAAGCAAAAGACCACCGGCTCAACCGCATGGTTGCCGTCAAGGTACTGAAGCAGGAGTTTTCGGAGAACGCCACATTTGTCTCCAAATTCAGGGCGGAGGCACAGGCGGCGGCAGGCCTGATGCATCCCAATATCGTAAATGTCTACGATGTCGGAGAGGAAAAGTCCAGCTACTATATCATCATGGAGCTGGTAAATGGAATCACGCTGAAGAAGTACATAGAGAAAAAAGAGAAGCTGTCACCCAGAGAAGCAGTGACGGTCGCTATTCAGGTCGCGATGGGGCTTGCTGCCGCGCATCGCAACCATATCATTCACAGGGATATTAAACCGCAGAACATCATTATCTCCAAGGAAGGAAAGGTGAAGGTGACAGACTTCGGAATCGCCAAAGCTTCCACCTCCAATACCATCACTTCCAATGTCATGGGTTCTGTGCACTACACTTCTCCCGAGCAGGCGCGCGGGGGATTCAGCGATGAGAAGAGCGATGTCTATTCGTTGGGAGTCACTCTGTTCGAGATGCTGACAGGACGTGTCCCCTATGAGGGGGATACGACGGTCGCCATCGCTCTGAAGCACATTCAGGAACCTTTTCCGGACCCGGCGGAATTTGTGCCGGATCTTCCTTACAGCGTCCAGCAGATCGTGCTGAAATGTTGTGAGAAGAGCCCTGACAGGCGCTACCAGACCATGGAGGAACTGGTGGCTGACCTCCGGCATTCCCTCAATGATCCGGACGGCAGTTTTGTCAGGCGCATGCAGGATGACAGCCTGTCGGAGACGCGGGCCATGAGTTCCGCGGACCGGGAGGAAATCCGGCGAAAAACACTTGCGCCCTCTCCGGATACGGCGGAGAGCCCTGTTCAGGGATCTCTTGCGGCCGGAAACGAAAACAGGACCGATGAAAGAGGGACAGATGGAAATTCCGTTCCCGAAGGGGCGGAGGATGGATCTCTGCCAAACCTGCCCGACGACGGGGAAAGCTTAGATGAATCGGAGGAAGAGGGTGAGCGCCGTCTGGACAGGATCGTCCAGATGCTCTCCATCGTTGCGGTTCTCGTGATCGTTGCGGTGCTGGTTCTTGTCATTATGAACCGGCGGAAAGATACCGCTGATATAGAGATCGCGGACGGGGCTGCGGCTCAGCAGCAGGCACAGGAACAGCAGGCGCAGGAATCCGGACAGGCAGCAGATCCCGCCGCAAATGTCAATATGACTGTAATGCCCGCTGTGATCGGTTATTCTCTGGATGACGCGCAGAAGGCGCTGGCCAACGCCGGGCTGAACTCCGAAGTATTTTACGGGGTATCCGATACTTACGGCGAGGGAACTGTCATCGACGCGGGAATACCTGAGGGACAGCAGATCGAGGCCGGTTCCACGATTTCTCTCACTGTTGCCATGGTCGAGAGAACCGAGATGCCGGATGTGACGGACTTCTCGCAGAAGGAGGCAGAGACCATACTGCAGCAGGCAGGCCTGGTACCGGTGATCCAGGAGGAATTTTCCGATGAGACGGAAGCCGGTTATGTGACCGGACAGGTCCCTGAGCAGGGGACGGAAATCCCGGTCGGATCGGAAGCGACTCTATATGTCAGCAAGGGACCGGACCTGAGCGGACTGGTACAGGTGCCCAACCTGCTGGGAATGACAGAGCAGCAGGCGGCATCGGAACTTCTCAAGGCCGGACTTGTGGCGGGCGAGACCATAATCACGGATACTTCCGGACGTTATGCCCCCAACACTGTCATAGGCCAGACTATCAATAAGGGCGAATACGTCGAAGAGGGGACCCAGGTGGACCTCGAAGTCAGCGGCGAACCCAAATATTCATACTCGGCGGAGATCAAGGGACCCCTCCGCAGTGAGGATCCAGATTATAAAGAGGGAACTTCTGTGACCCTGAGTATTGTGACAGACGGGGACAACCAGGAGGAAATCCTCAATGCCACGACGACCACATTCCCCTTCCCGGTATCCATCACAGGCATATCCGCCCCCAGCGGCACACTCTATATGACATACACCAATGTCATCGAGGAGGCTGTGGATAACGGAGCCACCAGTGAATACGCGGCTGAAATGAATGTGTACGAGGAGAGCAGGGAGATCGTCAGAAAACTGAACTTCACGAAAGAATAAGCGTGTGATGAAAGCAGCCGGAAAGCGGAACTCCAGGGCATCTGCGGTCATTTTCTTTTGACGATGCCTGCGCGGTGGCGCGCTGCGGCATGTCAGGGAATACTGCAGAGATCGGTCAGAAAGAAAAATTACGGCAGGAAGGTGCATGAAGGGGAAGATCATCAAGAGCATCGCCGGATTCTATGAAGTCCACACAGGCGAACATGTTTACAGGTGCAGGGCAAAAGGCATTTTCCGTGCCCTCGGCAAAAAGCCTCTCGTCGGAGATGATGTAGAGATTGATGTCACGGATACGGTCAGTGATCCGATGGAGGGAAATGTCCGGGAATTGCTGCCCAGAACAAACGAGCTGGTGCGCCCCAATGTCGCAAACGTAGACCAGGCGCTGCTGATCTTTGCCATAACGCATCCCGCTCCGAGTTACAACATGCTGGACAGGTTCCTGATCACCATGCAGGAGAGGGAACTCAATGCCATTCTCTGCTTTACCAAGAAGGACATCGCCACACAGGAAGAAATCGATGAACTCAGAGAGACCTATGAGGCCTGCGGGTGCACTGTACTCTTTATCAGCAGCTTCATTCCCGAGAGCCTCGATGAGGTAAAAGAGATCCTGCGCGGCAGGAGTACGGTCCTGACCGGTCCCAGCGGAGCCGGCAAATCCACTCTGATCAATATGCTGTGTCCCGACGCCAACATGCAGACAGGGGAACTCAGCCGCAAGATCCACCGCGGCAAAAATACTACACGCCATGTGGAACTGCTCGCGGCAGGAGAGAATACTTATCTTGTAGATACACCCGGATTCACATCGCTGTGGGTACAGGACATTGAACCGGACCGACTGCACTATTACTATCCGGAGTTCGAAAAATGGGAAAACAAATGCCGCTTTAACGGCTGCATCCACATCAACGAGCCGGACTGCGCGGTCAAGGAGGCTCTGGGCCGCGGGGAGATCAGCAGGATCCGATACCGCAACTATTGTGAATTATACGAAGAACTGAGAGGACGGAGACCCATATATATCAAAAAGTAACTGTCGGTGCAGCTCTGTCTATGCTCTGCGGGAATATGGCGAGTCCTACAGGTGATCATACATGAATAAGCGAGAGGTCAGGATTGTGAAAATCCTGCAGAAAATGAAAGAAGACCCCTTTGTTTCGATTGCGGAACTGGCGGAGATCTTCTCTGTTTCTCAGATGACGATTCGAAGGGACCTTCAGTACATTGAGAAAAATGAGCTGGGCGGCAGGGAGAACAGGAATTCCGGCGGCAGGGAGCTTTCCGGAAACACCGCGTCTGCTTTTCCCGGAACGGTTTCCGCATCTCTCGCTTCTTACCTGTCCGGAACAGGGGACTCAGGTCAGAGCCCCCGGCAGGAGTATACTTATGACTATGAGGAAGTCCACTGTGTGGAAGAAAAGAAGCGCATCAATGCGTTTGCAGTGAGTCTGCTCAGGCCCGGCGATGTGATCGTACTCGATTCGGGCACGACGGCTGGCATGATGCCGGAGATGATCCCTGACGATCTGCCCCTGACGGTCATCTGCTACAGCTACTATATTGTCTCTAAGCTCTTTGACAAACCGAATATACGACTGATCCTTGCCGGGGGTTATTATCACCGCAATACCAGGATTTTTTCCTCTGAAGAGGGGATCAGGTTTATGAAACAGCTCCGGGCCCAGAAAGTTTTCCTTTGCGCGTCCGGGATTCATGCGGATATGGGCCTCACATGTACAGACCAGTACATAGGAGATCTGAAAAAAGCGGCGATATCGATGTCGCTTGAGAAGATTCTGATCACGGATTCCACCAAGTTCGGTAAGGTCGATCCGGGATTTTTTGCGGCAATTGAAGACATGGACCGCATTATCACCGATTCAGGAATCTCGGAGGAGTGGACAGATCTGATCCGTGCAAAACGGATTCAACTGGACATCGTGTGATCTGAGATCCGGGATTCGGGATCCGGTCCGCGCAAAGCGGGGCGGTTTGTTTTTTTGGCAAAAAACGGATAGTCCGCCCGCGGAGATCTGCCCCGGGCTGCGGGACGGCCTTCGCCGGCGCAGAATTGTTCCTGCGGGGCGGTCTTCGTCAGCGCAGAAAATTGTTCCTGCGGGGCGGCGGAAGGAAAGCTATGGAAAAGCTGCGCTGTGTTGTTGAACGCATCACATATCATAATGAACTGAACGGATACTCGGTGATTAAATGCCGGGCAAAGGGGTTCAGCGATCTGGTGACGGTGGTAGGCATGATGCCGGAGGTGCATGTGGGCAGCGTCCTGATCCTGGAAGGCGCCTGGAAGATTGACGCAAAATACGGCAGGCAGTTTTCTGCCGAAACCTTTGAGGAGACACTGCCGGCCACTGTATATGGAATCGAAAAATATCTCGGGAGCGGCCTGATCAAAGGGGTCGGTCCCGAGTTTGCTCGAAGGATCGTGAAACAGTTCGGCAGGGACACCCTGGAGGTGATCGAGACGGATCCCGACCGGCTGATGGCTGTACCGGGGATCGGGAAGGCAAGGGTCGAGCAGATCAAAAAGAGCTGGCAGGAACAGAGGGAAGTCAAGAACATCATGCTCTTTCTTCAGGAACATGATGTGAGCACGAGCCATGCTACCAGAATCTTCAAGACCTACGGGAATGAGAGCATTGACATTGTAAGGGAAAACCCCTACCGGCTGGCTGATGATATCTGGGGAATCGGATTCCGCACCGCGGACATCATAGCGGAAAAGATGGGATTCGGCCATGAACGCTATGTCCGTCTCAGAAGCGGCCTCCTCTATACACTGAACCGTCTTTCGGACGAGGGACACTGTTACGCCACCCGGTCTATGCTGCTGAAAAAAGGGACCGAACTTCTTGGAGTTGAGGATAATATCCTGTCCATGACACTGGATGAGATGATCCGCAATCATGATGTGATCGTACAGCCTGTGCTGCCGGACACCGGCAGGACTGAAACAGTCTCTGAGACCGGGATGTCTGCCACCGGGACGGCCTGCGCGGCGCGCGGCACCGGGGAGGAACAGGACATTCCTGCCCCGGAGGACGCCATCTATCTGCCTCCCTTCTTTTTTGCCGAGACCGGATCTGTGAGGCGGCTGGCCGCTATATACCGCAATCAGGACGGCATCAGGGTCAACACAACGGGCCTTGCGGAAAAGGTCGCGTCGCACACGGGAATGCATTACGACCATGTCCAGATGCAGGCTATCCTCATGGCTGCAGGGAGTAAAATCCTCGTGCTCACAGGCGGTCCGGGCACAGGAAAAACGACCACCACCCTGGGCATCATCGAGGCTTTCCGGGGGGCGGGAGCGAAGATCCTCCTGGCAGCACCCACCGGCCGGGCCGCAAAACGTCTTTCTGAGACAACCGGAATGGAGGCAAAGACGATACACCGCCTGCTGGAGATGAGACCTCCCGAGGGATACCGCAAAAATGAGGAGGAACCCCTGGAGGGCGACGTGCTGATCGTCGACGAGTGCTCCATGATAGACCTGCTCCTGTTTTACAATCTTCTCAAGGCGGTGCCGGACACAATGACGATCATCTTTGTCGGAGACATTGACCAGCTGCCGAGCGTCGGAGCGGGAAATGTCCTCCGCGATATCATTGACGCGGACTGTTTCCCCGTCGTCCGGCTGACCCGTATTTTCCGGCAGGCCAGGAGCAGCAGGATCATCACCAATGCCCACCGGATCAACGAAGGCCGCATGCCGGATATATCCAACGGCCGAAACAGTGACTTCTTCTTTACGGATATGGAGCGGATGGCTGAGAGGATGAGTGCGGGTCAGGGACGGGTTGTGGAGCCGGCTGAAGCCGCTCTCCACACGATCATCGACCTGGTGAAAAACAAACTGCCCCGTTATTATAGAATTCCGGCCTCTGAGATTCAGGTACTCACACCGATGCAGAGGGGGATCATCGGGGCCTCCAACCTCAATCAGGAACTGCAGAAGGCTCTCAATCCCGCGGAGACCTCGGGACCCGGCCTGCGCCGCGGAGGCTATATTTTCCGGGCCCGCGACAAAGTGATGCAGATCCGCAACAACTACGACAAGGAAGTCTTCAATGGAGATATCGGCGTCATACAGTCGGTGGATCCGCAGGAAAAAAACCTGCTTGTGAATTTTGACGGCAGAATGGTGGCTTATGACATTTCGGAACTGGACGAACTCGTACTGGCATATGCGGTGACCATTCATAAATCCCAGGGGTCGGAGTACCCCGTCGTAGTGATCCCCGTGCTGATGAACCACTATATCATGCTCCAGAGGAACCTGATCTATACAGCGATCACCAGGGCAAAAAAGGTCCTGGTCACAGCGGGCACCAGAAAGGCCCTGTCCTACGCGGTCCATAATGTGACGGTTCAGCGCCGTAATACAATGCTGGGCTTACGGCTTCGCATGGAACTTGGACAGACTGATTCTCTGCGGAAACAGGCATTCCGGGCAGCAGTCTATAACGATGGTGTAAAGGGAATGAAACACCCGGGAGCGCATTCCGGACTTTAGAGAAATGCCTGAACTGATCCGTGCTGTACGATTTTAAGTACGATTTGGATAAAAATAAAAAAATATTTAAATGCAACTGAAAAACAGCATAACTCTGTGAAAGATTTATCAAAACATTTTTATTATAATGTTGCCATTAGAAAAAAAAGTGTGTTATTATTCTTGCGAGTATCTGTTATCTGCATGCATCGGTTATTCGGGCAGCATTTTTTCTGCGGGAAGGTTTGATTTGTTTAGCAGGAAGTGGAGAGCCAGGCATTGGTTGATAAAAGGGATGCTTCAAAATAATCTTGATTTAATATCACGAAATAGAGGAGGATCGGTTTATGAACAGTCTGGATAATTGTATTAATTTCCTGCTTACTGGTGCACAGCATGCAGTTTTTCAATACATGAAAAAGAACCTGAGTCAGTTTGACATTACACCTATTCAATATGGCGTGCTGGGATGTATCTGGGAATTTGATATGCACAATCCCAAAGACATTGCGGCCCATCTCGGAGTTGAGAACTCGACGATTTCCGGAATTCTCGAGAGAATGGAGAATAAGGGACTGATCCGCCGCATGATCGACAGCACCGACAGAAGGTTTATCCATATCGAGCTCACCGATCTCTCCAAGGAACTGGAGATCCCGGTCCGCACAGTGGTCACGGAAGTGGACAGAAATGTGATGGCACAGTTCGGGGAAGAGGAGGCAAAGAGCCTCAAGGACATGCTCCGCAAGATTGAATCTCAGGAGATGTAAATGACATACAGTTTGAAATACATGGGTTTCCGCCTGCGTCAGAAAACGGCAGGCGGAAACTTTTTTTATGACACGCGCCGGTCGGGGGGCAGAGGGCGGCAGGGCCGCCTCTACCCTGTTGATTACCGGATGACGTTTTTCCATAAGTCAGGTATCGAATATGCCCGGTATCGACAATGTCCGGTATTGAAAAGAGAAGAGCGTAATGTAATACTATATTTAGCGTGCTAAATATTATGGGGATAGTACAAGACGCAAAAGGAGGAAACAGAAAAGTGAATATCATTGTATGTGTAAAGCAGACTCCGGAGGCGGGCAGGGGGGAACTGGACCGTTCCGGGGGAACTGTGAAGCGCTCTGAAGAACGGCAGGTCATCAATCCTTTTGACCTGTATGCTATGGAGGCGGCGCTCAGACTGCAGGAGGAGGACCCTGCCACAAGGATTATAGCGCTCTCCATGGGACCTCGATCCGCCGGGAGCGTGCTGCGGGACTGTATCGCGCTCGGAGCTGATACAGGTTATCTGGTGACGGATCCATCCTTTGCGGGATCAGATGTCAGAGCCTGCTCGCATGTCCTTGCCCGTGCGGTCCGTGTGATCGAAAAGAGGGAGGGAATCCATGCGGACGCTGTTTTCTGCGGAGCAAAGACGATCGACGGGGGAACCTCCATGCTGGGACCCGAGCTCGCCGTGCGGCTGGGATTTCCGCAGGTGACGTATGCCCTCCGCTGTTCTTTCCGGGAAGGCGGACTGACTGTGGAAAAAGAGGACGACAGCGGGAACAGAATCTACAGTATCGGGATTCCCTGCCTTCTGACTTTTACCAAAGCTTCTTTCCCGGTGAGGTATCCTGTGATCTCCCGTATTCTGGAGGCGGAAAGCATGGAGCTTCCGGTCCTTGGCGCAGACGATCTCGATCAGGCGCCTGCCGCTTCGGCGCTGCCGGATGCGGATGGAAGTCTCTCAGCTGCCTCGCAAGGCGGACCGGGGATGGCAGCTGTCCCGCAAGGCGGATCGGGGACTGCAGAAGCCCCGCAAAGCGGAGCGGGGACGGAGGGCTCCGAGGACTTGAGAGAGTATGCAGGGACCCGGGGGGCCGCTCTCTGTGTCTGTGATGTCAGAACCAGAAAGCTTGATAAGAAGAGCCAGATTATTGAAAGTCCGGATGCCGCCCAGGCTGTCGCCCGGCTCTCGCAGATCCTGTACTCGGATAATATTTTATAAAGGGGAGAGTGAAGGTGATGAAAAAAGAAATATGGGTTTACCTGGAAACATCCACGGATGACAGGCTCTACGCCGGGACAAAGGATCTTCTGGCTCAGGCAGGTGCGATCGCTCAGCTTCTGCGGGGCGCCGTCCTGAACGGGAAAGGCGGATCCGCTGCCGGAGAAGACATCGGACTGAGGGGAATCCTGACGGGAGCAGAAGCCGGCAGACTGGAGGATGCCGCCCTGGAAGCAGTTCTGTACGGGGCACGGGAAGTGACTGTGATCGAAGGAAAAGAACTGGAAACATTCAGCCCCGAATGCTGTTCTGACGCATTTGCTCAGCTCCTGAAAAAGACCCGCCGGAAGCCGGAACTCATTCTGTTCGGCAGGAGTCCTGACGCAATGGATCTGGCGCCGGCACTTGCCGCCCGTTTGGACGCCGGCATGCTCTCCGACTGTGTCGGCGCGGTTCCCGGTCCGGAGGGGATCCTCTGGGAGCGCCATGCCTTCGGCGGATCTGCAGTCTCTTTCGTGAGGTTCCGGGAGGAAAAGACTCCGATCATCTCGGTCCGTCCGGGAAGTTTCGGAGGAAAGGCCGGAGCGGGAGTGACGTGCCTGAGAACGCCGGCAGAGGCAGCGGCAGTACCTGTCACCCGGTTCGGGTATCAGCCTGGCCGTGTGATCGCGCGGCCCTCTCTCATCCGCGTTCTGGAGTCTGCCCGGGAACAGGGCACTGATATCGGGAGTGCGGATGTGATCGTGGCAGGTGGAAACGGGGCCGGCCCTGAAGGATTTGCCCTGATAAGGGAACTGGCCGGCCTGCTGCACGGGGCGGTGGGCGCTTCGAGAATCGCGGTGGACAAGGGATGGGCCCCCCACAGTCAGCTGATCGGACAGAGCGGGAAGACAGTTGCTCCCCGTCTCTACATCAACTGCGGCATCTCCGGTTCTGTACAGCACATAGTCGGAATGAGGGACGCGGCCTGTGTTGTCTCTGTCAATACAGATCCCAGAGCCCTGATCTTCAATGTTTCCGATTACGGGATTGTCGGCGATCTGCACCGTGTTCTGCCGGAACTGATAAGGGAAATCCGCAGCAGCAGGGGATGAGCGCCTGCCTGACAGATGTGAGAAGAATAGCCTGGGGTGACTGTAAATTTGCACAAAAAGAAAAGAACTCTTTGTGCTATTTGACAAAACAACTGAAAGTTTAAGGAAAAGGTTGTCCTATTTGTGGAATTGTGATAATATAATCTCATAAGTCACACAGGCTTATATTTTTTTAAGCAAATAGTTAGTGTGCTAATTATTGCTTTTATAAATGTCTCTGCATATGCACCGGCACGGTCAATGGAAAGGAGGAGTTTTGTAACAATGAATTTTGGTATCCTGGTTTTGCTACTTGCCTTAATACTGTTCGGTGTTCTGGCATTCCTGCAGCTTAGTGCGCTGATTCTGGCACCTCTGGTTTCGATCTTCGTCATTCTGTGCAGCTCATTCCCTGCGGATCTTCTTCCGGAAGGGCTTGAGAGCGTCACAGTCCTGAGTGGTCTGAAAAGCCTGTTTATGCCGGCGGCATCAGCATACGTCACAAGTTATTTTCTGGTATTCTTCGTAGGTGCTCTGTTCGGCGCCGTCTATCAGTTTACCGGTGCTGCCGAATCGATCGCGAAGTGGATCGCCGGTATGTGCAAAGGCAAACTTGTTGCCCCGATTATCTTCATCATCACCTGCATCCTTACATACGGCGGTGTATCCGGATTCGTCGTATTCTTCGTAATTTATCCTATTGCTTTGAATCTGTTCAAGGAAGCAAACCTGACCAGGCGCCTGATCCCTGCCGCGATCTCCGCAGGCTGCTGGACCGTTTCCATGGTCGCTCCCGGTTCTCCCTCCATTCAGAACGTAATTGCAATGACCAACCTGGGAACACCTTCCACAGCGGCATTCGCTCCTTCTATGATAGCGGTTATCGTTGAATTCGTTCTCATCTTCGTATGGCTCGAAGGAAGGGCCCGTCAGTTCACCAAGAAGGGATTTGTTTTCAACGATCCTACACTGAAGTTCCAGCTCGATCCCGAGGAACTCGGTCAGGAAGGCCGTTCCGATCTTCCTCACTGGGGAATCGCTCTGATCCCGATCGCTCTGATCCTGATTCTCTTCAACGGCTTCAAGGTGCCCGTTGAGGCTTCCGTTTTCGCAGGCGTTATGTGCGCCACGATCCTGATGTGGAAGAAGGTTCCGGGCGGAATCAGAGAATGGCTCAAGGTCTTCAACAAAGGTGCCGCTGACTCCGGCGTCTCCATTCTGAACACCGCAATCGTCGTTGGTTTCGGCGGTATTGTCCAGAAGACACAGGGCTTCCAGGATCTGGTAAGTGCTCTGAAGACATGGCATATTTCTCCTCTCGTATTCGTTATGCTGACTGTCGCAATCTGCGCAGGTGCATGCGGTTCCGCTTCCGGCGGTATGGGAGTTGCCTTCAACGCGCTGACTGATACTTATGTGGAACTGGGCGCAAACCTCGAGCAGGTTCACAGAATCGCTGCCATCGCGGCCGGTACTCTGGATACTCTGCCTCACCAGGGCGCGCAGATCACTCTGCTTGGTATTTGCAAAATGACCCACAAGGAAGCTTATTTCGACATTTTCGTCACACAGATTGCAATTCCCTTCATCGCCTGCTTCGTCTTCATCGCCTGCTGCGGAATGGGAATGTAATTTCCGGATTTTGAGTATTGGAATGCGGTCTTCGCAGGTTGTCTGTTTACGCCCCCGACAGGGCGTGAACAGCAGCAAAATAAAAATGGCAGTAAAGCCGGTTCGTTTGTTTACTTAAACTGACAAAGAGTGTATTATAGTTAGTATAATAATTAAGTGCAACAGCTGCTCCTTGCGGAGCGGCAAAAAACAGGATTCCGCCGCGGACAACGCGTCAGGATCCGGACAACATAAATGGGAATCCATTGCGGAATCCAAAAATCCAAAGGAGGAAAAAAATGGAATTCAAGAACTTACTGGTTGAAATCGAGGATGGTATTGCGGTAGTTACAATCAATCGCCCGAAGTCACTCAACGCTCTGAACAGCGAGACCCTGGCTGAGCTGGATGCCTGCTTCCAGGAAATCGAAGCTAATCCCGATGCAAAGGTTCTGATCCTGACCGGTTCCGGCAGCAAGTCTTTCGTCGCCGGCGCTGACATCTCCGAGATGGTCAACGGCACAGCTCCCGAAGGCCGCACCATGGGCATGCTGGCCCGCGTTGCTTTCAAGCGCCTTGAGGATATGGAAAAGCCCACCATCGCTGCAGTTAACGGCTTCGCTCTGGGCGGCGGCTGCGAGATCTCCATGGCTTGCGACGTAACTCTGGCTTCCGATAATGCTAAATTCGGTCAGCCTGAGGCTGGTCTTGGAATCCTTCCCGGCTTCGGCGGCACACAGAGACTTCCTCGTCTGACCAACAAGAAGATCGCGAAAGAGCTCATCTTCGGCGCTGACATCATGATCTCCGCTGACGAAGCTATGCGCATCGGCATTGTAAACCATGTCTATCCTCAGGATCAGCTCATGGCTGAGGCTAAGAAGCTCGCAGGTCACTTCATGCTGAGCTCCCCTTACAGCATTGCTCTGGCTAAGCAGGCAATCAACGTTGGTCTTGACACTGACCTCGATTCCGGCCTGAAGCTTGAGGCTAACCTGTTCGGTCTGTCCTTCGCTACCGCTGACAAGAAGGAAGGCATGACCTGCTTCCTCGAGAAGAGAATGAAAGAGAGAAAGTTCATCGGCAAGTAATTCTCTGAACTGAAAGCTGAAAAGCTGTATAAATCTGATAACCATACATTTCCCATTTAAGGACCGGGTGGTTAATACGCGCGTGTCCGGTGCCGCCGCAGGCGAACCTGCAAACGCCTGTGGCGGTATTTTTATAAACTGCTCTTTTGTACATATCCACCGGATATGCAGTTATGAGACTGATTTATAAAGATCTATTTAATCAGGAAATGATCATCTGCAAATGATTTTCAATCGAAGGAGTATTATCCATGTCAGTTAAACCTATTATCAGCGCTGCTGAAGCTGCAAAATTTGTGCAGGATGGCATGACATTCGTTACCACCGGTTTCGTTGCATGCGAGATGCCTGAGTCCCTGAACAAAGCCCTTGAGAAGAGCTTCCTTGAGACCGGCCATCCCCGTGATCTGACTCTGTTCTACGCTGCCGCACAGGGTAACCGCGACGGCTCCGGCGCAGACCATTTTGCTCATGAAGGCATGCTCAAGAGAGTCATCGGCGGCCACTACAACATGGTTCCCGAGCTCGGCAAGCTGATCTTCGACAACAAGCTGGAAGCCTACAACCTTCCTCAGGGTACTCTGTCCGAGCTGTGCCGTGATATTGCCGCCCACAAGGTCGGTACCATCACACACGTCGGCATGAACACATTCTGCGATCCCCGTCTCCAGGGCGGCAAGCTCAATGATGTCACCAAAGAAGATATCGTTGAGGTCGTAAACATCGCAGGTGAAGAGAGACTGCTTTACAAGGCATTCCCTCTCCAGGTCGGTTTCCTCCGCGGCACATTCGCAGATGAGAACGGTAACGTTACTCTGGAGCGTGAGTGCTGCACCAACGAGGCTACCTCCATTGCTGCAGCTGTTCACAACAGCGGCGGCAAGGTCATTGTCCAGGTCGAGAAGGTCGTCGCGGCCGGCAACCTGGATCCCCGTCTCGTCAAGATCCCCGGCATCTATGTTGATGCGCTCGTCATTGCAGAGTGTGAAGAGGATCAGGCACAGTGCCAGGGCACTCCCGGTTTCGATCCCAGCATGACCGGCGAGATCCGTATCCCTCTGGGCGCAATCCCCGCTCCCAAGCTCAGCGCCAAGAAGATCATGGGCCGCCGCGCAGCGATGGAACTTGAGGCAGACAAGGTCGTCAACCTCGGCATCGGCGCTCCCGAATTCGTCTCCGCAGTTGCGAACGAAGAGGGTATCGGCGACTACATGACTCTGACTGTTGAGGCAGGCCCCATCGGCGGCGTTCCTCAGGGCGGCAACAAGTTCGGCGGCGCTATCAACGTCGAGGCGATCCTGGATCAGCCTTATCAGTTCGACTTCTACGATGGCGGCGGTGTTGACCTTGCATTCCTGGGCCTGGCTGAGTGCGACAAGCACGGCAACATCAACGTTTCCAAGTTCGGTCCCCGTCTTGCAGGCTGCGGCGGCTTCATCAACATCACCCAGAACGCGAAGAAGGTCTTCTTCATCGGCACCTTCACGGCCGGCGGCCTGAAGGAGCACTGCGAAGACGGCAAGCTGATCATCGATCAGGAAGGCCGCCAGAAGAAGCTCATCGATACCGTCGAGCAGATCACCTTCTCCGGTGAGTACGCTAACAAGACCGGCCAGCCCGTTATGTACATCACAGAGCGCGCTGTCTTCAAGCTTGAGAAGGACGGCATCCACCTCATCGAGATCGCTCCCGGCATCGACCTGCAGACTCAGGTCCTTGACCTCATGGACTTCAAGCCCATCATCCCCGAGGGCGGCCCCAAGCTTATGGATGAGCGCATCTTCCGCGATGAGCCCATGGGCATCAAATAATATCCCGTTTTCATTCACGATTACGTGAGTAGACATGGGAGGTCTGCCGCTATAGGCGGCGGACACTATTAAATCAGTATTTATCCGGGCGTCAGCCGGGAATGTAAACTGTCATGCACATGCCGGGAGATCGTATTATCCGGTCTTCCGACATGTGTTTGTGTGTATAAGCATTTTTTAATAAAGACGTGTGACAGGTATTTAAACGAATAAAGAGTACAAGACCTGGTCACAGATATTTTAAGGGATAAAAATTCAATACCGCATGACAGGTTTTTTAAGATATAAAAATACCTGAAAAAGCGAAGAGCGCATATAGACCGGGGCACCGTGCGGATTTAAGCAGAAAAGGGATAGAATTTAAGGCGCGGCTCCTGTTCAGATGTCTGTATGTGTTTTTCATAGAGGCATGGTGAAAATCTGCCGGGGGTTGGATCCCCGGGCTGACTTCATCAGGCCAGAAGGTTAAAAGTTTACAAATAGTTACAGATGTTTATGGAAAGGAGTAATTATGGATTTCAAGTTAACTGAAGAGCAGGTAAAGATTCAGCAGATGGCAGCGGATTTCGCAAAGAACGAGCTGGCTCCCACAATTCTTGAGCGCGATGCGGCGGGCGAGTTCCCGACCGAGCTGTTCAAGAAATACGGTAAAACCGGAGCCTACGGCCTTCCTTATCCCAAGGAAGTCGGCGGTCTCGGCGGCAGCTACATGAGCTATGCCCTGTCTGTCATGGAGATCTCCAAGGTTGATGCGGCATTTGGTATCATCTATTCTGTCGATACTTCCCTGTACGGCGGCTCCATCATGAATTCTTCCGCCCCCATCGAGATCAAGAAGAAATTCCTCGAGCCCATCACTTATGGTGAGAAGATCGGTTCCTTTGGTCTGACTGAGCCCGGCGCCGGCTCCGATGCTGCAGGCTGCAAGACTGTCGCTGTTCAGGATGGCGATGAGTGGGTCATCAACGGCTCCAAGTGCTTTAACACCAACGGCCCTGTTGCTGATTTCACCGTGATCTACGCTCTGACAGATCCCGCCCTGGGAACCAAGGGCATGGCTGCATTCGTAGTTGAGAAAGGCACACCCGGATTTACCGTCGGCCGTGTCGAAAACAAGATGGGTATCCGTCAGGCCCAGGTTTCCGAGATGCATCTCGAGAACGTCCGTGTTCCTGCTGAGCAGATGATCGCCAAACCCGGCGAAGGCTTCAAGCTGGCTATGAAGACTCTGGACGGCGGCCGTATCGGCGTTGCTGCACAGGGCCTTGGTATTGCAAAGGGCGCTTTCGAGGCAACTGTGGCTTACATGAAACAGCGTGAGCAGTTCGGCAAGCCCATTTACAAGAACCAGTATCTTGCATTCAAGATGGCTGAGCTTCACACACAGATCAAGTCCGCTGAGCTCCTTCTCTACAATGCAATCGCTGCGCACGACACAGGCCGCTACACCATCGAAGCTGCAATGGCCAAGCTCGCCTGCACAGACGCTGCTATGGAAATGACCACATGGGCAACCCAGTTCATGGGCGGCAACGGTTTCATGAAGGAGTATCATGTTGAGCGCATGATGCGTGATGCCAAGATCACACAGATCTATGAAGGCACCAACGAAATCCAGAAGCTCATCATTTCCGGTTCTCTGTTCCGCTGATCCACTGATCCGTAGATTCGTTGATCCGCGGAAGAAACCGTTTTACCTGAAAATATAAACAGCTTTAAAGCTCTCTTGGAGGATATCGGATGAAAACCATGAATCTCGCTGACACGATTATTTTGTTTGTTGGATTCTACTTCCTGGTTTCGACAGCGATGATGAAGGTTCACGGCAGGGTAAACCGTATGCTGATCAGCAAAAAGTACGACCCCAAGAAGGCGAGAGATCTTCCCGGCTTTATCTCCTGCATGTATGTGCCCAATATCGCTGTCGGAGTGATCACCATGGCGGTCGGCCTGGCGCACTATATCGTTGCGGATATCCTCGGAAAGGAACAAATCGGCGTTTATATTTACATTGTCTATGTCCTGACATATGTGGCTTACGCAGTTTACCTCCTTAAGGCACAGAAAAAATATCTTTCTCCTTATTGAGCAGGAATGGTAGACGACAGAAAAGTGTTTTGACAGGCAGTGCATCTATCTAAGTGAAGAGTGGTGACCTGAACAGGCCGCCGTCCCGGAAAATGCCGGGGCGGCGGCCTTTTTTTCAGCAGCAAGGGGGCAGTTCTTTGCTTCCGCATGTACTTTATATATTTCAGGTTTATA
>JAUNEM010000279.1 GCA_030525515.1 Eubacteriales bacterium | reverse complement strand
CCGCTCTCTTTTTCCATTGAAGCATCTGCTGTTTTTTTCACTGCATTTTTCCCTGTTCTCCCAACTGTTTTATCTGCTGTTTTTTTCACTGCATTTCCTGTTGTTTTTTCAATAGATCGGTCTGCAGATTTTCCCGCTGTTTTTTCAACAGATTGGTCTGCAGATTTTTCCGCTGTTTTTCCCACCGGGCCGTCCTTGGACTTGCTGCGGGAAACGTGGATGGTCTTTTCCATGTACTGTTCCTTGGCGTTGTTATTTCTCCTGCCCCGAAGAAGGCGGGAGATCTGCCTGCGCTGTTCACCCACCCTCAGTTCCATGGGCTGGGCGGAATAGCGAAGCGGAATGCGGACCACGAAGGTAGTACCTTCGCCCTCTTTGCTGGAAACCGTGATCGTGCCGTGGTGACGGAGCACCGAACTCTTGGTAATAGAAAGACCAAGTCCCGTGCCGCCGATTTCCCGGGATCTGGATTTGTCCACCCTGTAAAAGCGTTCAAAAATACGTCCCTGTGCCTCTTCAGGGATGCCGATGCCGTTGTCCATGACGGACATCTCAAAGTACTGATGGTCTGCGTCCACTGTCATGACCACCTTGCCGTGAACCCGGTTATATTTGACCGCGTTTTCCACCAGGTTGGTCATAACCTGGCTGATCCTGGTCGCGTCCACTTCCGCGAACACCTCTTTTTTATTGACCAGCGTCAGCTCTATATCACGCAGCTCGGCGATAGGCCTGATCCTCTTCATCACACTTTCCGCGAGTTCGTTGATGTCCGTCCTCTGGACCACCATCTCTGTGTCGGACCTGTCTTCTTTTACCAGGACCAGAAGATCCGAGATGATTTTGTTTTCGCGGTCTATCTCATGGTCGATATCCTCCAGAAACTCCCTGTATACCGCCGGGTCCACATCCTCTTCAGACAGGAGGGACGCGGCAAGAACCTTCATGGAAGTCATCGGCGTCTTGAGCTCATGCGACACATTCGCGACGAACTCCTGGCGGGACTGATCCAGGGCATTCATCCGTCCCAGAACGTTGTTGAAGGCATCCGCTATATGGATGGTCTCGATATACTGAGGCGCGCTGATGGGCTCGTTGGAATACCCCTCCTTGACTTCACGGATATCCCTGGACAAAACCTCGAAGGGCCGCACCAGGGCGCCGGAAATCAGAATGGAAGCAATGAAGACGACGATAAACATGAGGATCTGCAGCAGAAGAGCTTTTCTTCTCAATATTTCCTTGGTCTGCTGGATATACTCTGTCGAAGTGCTGGCGATCAGAACACCCCTGACCGTGCTGGCCTGGGTCTTATAGGCTGCATTGAGGTCGCCGACATGGACTGAGGAATCCAGGTCCCGCATGGATCTCGTCTCCACGATCGGCATGACGATTTCGATAAAACCGTACTGGGCGTCGTAGCTCTCACTTCCGCTGCTGCCCTCCACTGTCAGACAGCTGATCACGTCCTGAGAGACGACCGTCTTGTTCTCCGAGAAACCATATGTATCTTTTACGACCGTCAGCGATGGATCAATGATCAGAAGCCGTCCGTCATAGAGAGTCGCGAACTCCGCGAGCTGGGCATCGACCTGCCCTGATTCCTGGTTGACCAGGTAATTGCTGCTGATCAGATGATTTGCAAGCGAGCGGAGCTGTCCCTTGACCTGACCCTTGCGAAGTTCAACCGCACGGCTCTCATAATCGCGCAGAATTCCGTTCTGAACAATGATACAGGGCACCACACCGACCAGAAATATAATGATAAAAAAGATCACACGCAGACTCTTTAAAAAAGTCAGCTTGTCCAGGATCTTTTTAAATCTTTCTCTCATACAATCACTCCAAAAATATTCCAATCACTGCGAATAAAAAGAATCGCACCGCCCGCATGGGACTAAAAATTGCCGGTTCTGTTTCAAACCGGCAATGAAAAAACGGATGATCTCACCTCTCGTGGCTGCGGAAATAATAACCGACGCCCCACTTGGTCTGTACATATCTCGGCTCGGAGGCATTGTGCTCGATTTTTTCGCGGAGACGGCGGATATGTACATCGACTGTGCGCACATCTCCCGGATAATCCTTTCCCCAGACCATCTGCAAAAGGGTCGTGCGGCTGTAGACTTTGCCGGCGTGGGTCGCAAGCAGCTCGAGCAGCTCGAATTCCTTGCTGGTCAGGTTGATCTCCTTGTCAGCAAGCGTGACACGGCGATTGTCCATGTCCATGCGCAGATCACCGACCTCGATAATGTTCTCATTCATGACCTCCGCCTGCCTGCTGCGGGATGTGCGCCTTATGATAGCCTTGATCCTTCCTTTCACTTCCAGGGGATTGAAAGGCTTGGTCACATAGTCATCCGCGCCGTAATCCAGTCCCAGAATCTTGTCCATGTCATCGCCCTTGGCAGTGAGCATGATGATCGGGACATCGGAGAACTCTCTGACCTGCTGCAGAACTTCAAAACCGGACAGTTTCGGCAGCATGACATCCAGAAGAACAATATCGAAATGCTTTTCCCTGATAGCGTTGACTGCATCTTCACCGTCATAGGCGCATTCCACCTCATAGCCTTCCTGCTGCAGACTGTATCGAAGCCCTTTCACAATAATTCTTTCATCATCAACGACCAGTACTTTTGCCGCCATTCATTTCTCCTTTTCTGTTTCCGTATCTATCATCCGTACGAAGGTCCTGTGCCCTCACGGCACACACTGATCCCCCGGTTTTTACTTCACGCTCTGTTACATCTTACCCGGGCACATCGGTGCGCAGGTTTCTCCGTCAAAAGATTC
>JAUNEM010000278.1 GCA_030525515.1 Eubacteriales bacterium | reverse complement strand
TTTTCCTTTCTTCTCCCGGAAGGGGATTGCCATGGCCTTCTGCGAATGTCCGGAGCGGGCTGAGACCGCCGAAGACGTGGAAGTAAGAGCGGCTTCTCATAGATGAGGTTGTGAACGTATATGAGGCTGTGAACGGAGGTCATGTCTGAAAACCTGATCATAATAATTTTGCGATAATAATATTGAAAGTATGAAATGTAGAGAAAAACAGAGATAAATGGAGAAAAAAGGAGAATAAGGTAGAAAATACCATAATAAACAGATTTGCAAACTGAGGGGCGGAAAACTATTATACACGATAGAGTTAGCACTCGGAAGGAGTGAGTGCTAACAACTCAAAAAGACGATACTCAGGAATCTGCCCGGATACAGCTCCTGGAATACCGATGCTGATCAGGAGACCTGTATCGTCAGGTGTGGTTCCCCGATATTTGCCGCCGGCATTTTGATCTCTGTGATCAGATGGTCTATGGTCTTCGGCGGCGCGCAAAAGTGAAACAGAAACTGCCGGCAGAAAGCGGGCAGCCAAGGAATGGAGGTAATGATCATGAAGTTAGTTCCCCTGGGTGACAGAGTTGTTTTGAAGCATCTGGAAGCTGAGACCACCACAAAGTCCGGCATCGTTCTTCCCGGCCAGGAAAAAGAGAAACCGCAGCAGGCAGAGGTCATTGCGGTCGGCCCCGGCGGCATGGTTGACGGCAAGGAAGTCAAGATGGAAGTCAAGGTCGGCGACAGAGTGATTTACTCCAAGTACTCCGGAACAGAAGTCAAAATGGACGGGGACGAGAAGTTCGTCATCGTGAAACAGAACGATATTCTGGCAATTATCGAATAAAACCTGAGGTTCCGCTGCAGAACTTTGAATACCGGGCTGCTGCGGGAAACCTGATCATTTGAAGAATGATCTGAAAGCTTATTTAAGCATTTGATCATTTGATGATCCGGTATTTTCTCAATAGTTAATGAGTTCAATATTTAAATAGAAGAAACACGCTCTGTTTTTGATAATTCAGAGGTGAGTAATTTTTTCGGAGGTTAAAAACAATGGCTAAAGAACTGAAGCATGGCACAGACGCTCGCGTAGCGCTGGCGGAAGGTGTCAACAAACTCGCGGATACAGTCAAGATCACACTTGGACCCAAGGGCAGAAACGTTGTCCTGGACAAGACCTATGGCGCGCCTACAATCACAAACGACGGCGTGACCATCGCAAAAGAGATTGAGCTTGAGGATGCTTTCGAGAACATGGGCGCTCAGCTCGTCAAGGAAGTGGCCACCAAGACCAATGATGTAGCAGGCGACGGCACTACGACCGCGACTGTTCTGGCACAGGCCATGATCAATGAAGGCATGAAGAACCTGGCAGCTGGTGCCAACCCCATCGTCCTGCGCAAGGGCATGAGAAAGGCAACTGATGTCGCTGTTGAGGCCATCCAGGCTATGAGCACTCCCGTCCAGGGCAAGGACCACATCGAGAAGGTCGCTACAGTCTCCTCCGGTGACGAGAATGTCGGCGCTATGATCGCGGATGCTATGGAAAAGGTGTCCAAGGACGGCGTCATCACCATCGAAGAGTCCAAGACCATGCAGACAGAGCTCGACCTGGTCGAGGGCATGCAGTTTGACAGAGGCTACATCAGCGCTTACATGGCAACTGATATGGACAAGATGGAAGCAAATCTTGAAGATCCTTTCATCCTGATCACAGATAAGAAGATCTCCACAATCCAGGATATCCTTCCTGTTCTCGAGCAGATCGTCAAGATGGGCGCAAAGCTCCTCATCGTTGCAGAAGATGTCGAGGGCGAAGCTCTGACCACTCTGATTGTCAACAAGCTGCGCGGCACCTTCAATGTTGTCGCTGTCAAGGCTCCCGGCTATGGTGACAGAAGAAAAGCTATGCTCGAGGATATCGCTGTCCTGACCGGCGGCACAGTGATCAGCTCCGATCTGGGTCTTGAGCTCAAGGACTGCACGATCCAGCAGCTCGGCCGCGCCAAGAGCGTCAAGGTCGCGAAAGAGCAGACCGTCATTGTCGACGGCCTCGGCGACAAGACAGCCCTTGATCAGCGTGTGGCTCAGATTAAGAAGCAGATCGAAGAGACCAAGTCTGATTTCGACAGAGAGAAGCTGCAGGAGCGCCTTGCCAAGCTGGCAGGCGGCGTAGCAGTCATCCGCGTAGGCGCGGCGACCGAGACAGAGATGAAGGAAGCCAAGTTCCGTATGGAAGATGCTCTCAACGCTACCAGAGCGGCAGTCGAGGAAGGCATCATCTTCGGCGGCGGCAGCGCTTACATCCATGCCTCCAAGAAGGTCGAGGCAGTTATTGCTGACCTGGACGGCGACGAGAAGACCGGTGCCCAGATCGTCCTCAAGGCTCTCGAAGCTCCCCTTCACCAGATCGCTGAGAACGCAGGCCTGAACGGCGCGGTTATCGTCAACAAGGTCAAAGAGTCCGAGGTAGGTATCGGCTTCGACGCATACAAGGAAGAGTACATCAACATGATCGACGGCGGTATCCTTGATCCCGCAAAGGTTACAAGAAGTGCTCTGCAGAACGCTACCAGCGTAGCTTCCAGCTTCCTGACCACTGAGGCGGCTGTTGCCAACATCAAGGAGCCCATGCCTCCTATGCCCGCAGGCGCCCCCGGAATGATGTGATCAGTCCCGGATTCACGTGTCCGTAAAGCGCGGTGACAACTGCGCCGCGGCGCGGCACTTGAAAAAAGAATATATTTGAGTTTAAATCCCCGCGGCTTCTAAGGAATCCGCGGGGATTTCGTTTGCGCGTCATGGGCGCGCTCTGACTTGCCCCC
>JAUNEM010000084.1 GCA_030525515.1 Eubacteriales bacterium | reverse complement strand
AGGCTGGGGACGGTCCTTTTGTTTCTGTCACCGCTTGTCCTGAACAGGAACAATGGGGACGGAAGCAAAAGGACCGTCCCCTTTCAAATGAATCTCTATATTCCTGTCCACAGGCTCCAGGTCGTAAGGCCATTCAATGAGGCGGACATCGTTTTCCTCGCAAAGCCTTCTCTTCTGTTGATCGAGCTCCTGTCTGGCCAGAAGAGCCTCCTCGCCGCCGAAAAAGTCGACCGGATGGAAATGCTGGATTCCCTGATACTCAATCGCAGTCTGCAGGGAGGGAATAAACAGAGACGGGATGTAGAGATCAAGGCTCTGGCGTCCCAGCCAGGCCGGCCGATACTGATAGAGAGTATCCGGGTATTTTTTACGAACCGCATGAAAAAGGCTCAGTTCATGCTTCCATTTGGGCTTGATGATTCCGTCCGCGGTGAGCTTAGTCCTGATCCTGGTGCGCGCCAGCCTCCAGTCTGTGCAGTAACCGTCTTTTTCTTCATAGAGGGCCAGATCCATATACCACCACTGAAAGAAAGGCATGATAGTCCGGGTCAGGCTGAGAAAGAACTCGAGCTCGGAAGTGAAATAACCGGCTTCCAGAATGTGTTCAATATTCCGCCGCACGTAAACAGTCTTTGACGGATTGTGGCAGAAGGGGAGATTTCCCTGATAGCGGGCGAGCCGGTCCGGAAGATAAGGTGAGCGCAGGACCGTGCCGTTTTCCTGCAGATGGGTCTGGTACCACAGAAAAGGATAGTCATATAGAGAATATCCTCCGAACAGCTCCCCTGACCCGTTCGTGTAGAGCAGATGAAACATCAGCAGAACGGTATCCATGTCTTTCTTGTCAAACACGGCCAGATAATGAATCTTCTCTTCATCCGGAAACAGATTCCTGACCGGCCGCAAGTCCGCCGCCTTTTTACAGACCTCCATCACAACAAAAAACTGCGACACAAAGCTCTCGGGAAACAGAAAGCAGGCATTGCGTTCCGTGTCAATGCCTGTAAATTGTTCTATGAAGGTTTTCACATAGGGGTTTTCCATACCGGGCCCGGACTTTTCAATCAGTGTCTTCGCAGCATATCTATAAGGGAGGTCTGCCCAGGAGAGCTGCACGAGAAAGCGCTCATAATGATTCGACTCGTATTCTTCCCGAACATCTTCATAATCCTCCTGCCATGAAGGATGCTCCTCTAAAAGCGCGTCCATCGTTGAGAACGTGGACATTTCATGGTACTGTGGATATCGTTCCCACAGCATCTTTAGTCTGTCAAAAGAAAAGTCTGTAATAGTCTTTTCGTGGATTGGCGGGTACAGGTCCTTCTGATTCCCGTATGCAGAATTTTTCATAAATGTGTCCCGGTATAGCTTTTCTATAATACGCAATCTTTGTTTTGTTCATTGTAACAAATTTTCATATCCTGTTCCCACCCTTATATGTGAAATGAATCTGACCTATTCCTGTTCTTATCAAGAGATATAACCAAACATTTTTGCATAATAATACAATTTATCGATTATATTTATTCTATAAAGCGTTGACAGCCTAAGCATATGGTTTTACAATAGACAAATATTTAACAACAAACCTGCCGTGAATCAAGGCAGTACTGCGGATCGTATAACGATCGTTCGTCCTTGACCTGGTATTTGTGTACCGGTCAGGGTTTTTTTTTAAGAAAGGATACTGACCGGATGAGAAATTTTATATTCGTGTCGCCGCATTTTCCTGTAAACTATCGCAATTTCTGTATTCAGCTGCATGGAAATGGAGTCAATGTACTGGGAATCGGGGATACCCCCTATGATTCTCTCGACTACACACTGCAGGAAGCCCTGACAGAATATTACAGGGTCGACTCGATGGAAAACTTTGATGAAATGTACCGCGCGGTCGCCTTTTTCTGCTTTAAGTACGGAAAGATTGATGGACTTGAGAGCAACAACGAGTACTGGCTGGAGCAGGACGCCAGACTGCGGGAGGATTTCAATATCCCCGGAATGAAACCGCAGGAACTCTCTGTCATAAAGCGCAAATCCGGCATGAAAAAATTCTATGCGCAGGCGCAGGTTCCCTGTGCCCGCTATCACCTGGTGACAGATCTTGCGGAGAGCCTCGCCTTTATTCAGAAGGTCGGCTACCCGGTCATCGTAAAGCCGGACAACGGAGTCGGAGCTGTCGATACCTTCAAGATCAGCAACGAGGAAGAACTGAGAAGCTTTCACGAAGAGTATCCCCGGCATATCCAATTCATTATGGAAGAGTTCGTCCCGGGAGATATCTATTCCTATGACGCTATCATCGACAGCAAAGGACAGCCTCTGCTGGAGACGGGAAATCATACGATGGAATCGATCATGGACACCGTCAATAACCAGACGAGCAGTGTCTTCTACATCGAAAAGCAAATCAAAGAAGACCTTCGCCAGGCAGGGCGCAGGTGTGTGGCGGCATTCGGCGTCAGAAGCCGTTTTATTCACTTTGAGTTTTTCCGCCTGACAAAGGATCATGATTATCTCGGAAAAAAGGGAACTGTGGTCGCCCTGGAGGTCAACCTGCGTCCTTCCGGCGGTTTCACACCGGATATGATCAACTTTGCCAACAGCACAGATGTCTACAAGGACTGGGCGGACATGGTTACCTATGACAGCATAAGGTCCAGGGAAGGGGCCGAAAAATATTACTGTGTATCCGTCGGCCTGCGGGACAATCGGAATTACATACACAATCAGGAGGACATTCACAGGGAATACTCGGATCATATCGTTCTGGAGCAGCGCCTTCCGGATGTGCTTGCCACCGCAATGGGAGAGAATCTCTATCTTGCCCGATTCTCCAAAAAGAAGGATCTGGACGAATTCATCCGCTTCCTGACAGATGAGAACGCCTGATCCGGCAATTCGATAATTCATTACACAAGCTGTGTCACATAACAAGGGGCCGCGCGGCATATCAAGCATTCAGCCGCGTGACCCCTTTTTTTCATGCATCTTTTTTCCGGTTTATTTCATTTATTTCAATCTGCTGTAATCTTCCTCACTTACTGCTTCAAGCCATTCGTTGCCGGTTTCTTCTCCTGTGACCTCAACTGCCAGGTGTGAAAACCAGGAATCCGGAGCGGCGCCGTGCCAGTGCTTAACCTCCGGGGGAATGTTGATCACGGTGCCCGGTGTCATTTCTACGGCTTTCCGGCCCCATTCCTGATAATATCCCCTGCCGCCGACACAGATCAGCATCTGGCCGCCGCCGCTTTTGGCGTGGTGGATGTGCCAGTTGTTGCGGCATCCCGGTTCAAATGTCACATTGTACACAGGAACCTGCTCTGTGGAAAGCGCGGCCAGATAGCTCTCGCCGACAAAGAACTCTCCATAGGGATTAGGCTCTCCAATCGGGAAAAAGATCTCGTTCTGATATCTGTCCTTTTCGGTCAGCGCCGGTTCTTCTTCATTCCAGACTTCCTTTGCCAGTCTGAAGACCGCCCATCCCTTGGGCCAGCCCACGTACATGGTGGCATGGGTAATGATGGCCGCGATCTCTTCCTTTGTTACGCCGTGCGCCTTTGCGTTCTGCAGATGATAGGTCAGGGAAGAATCGGTGATGCCGGAGGCCATCAGGGATACAACTGTAATGATGCATTTTGTCTTTACGCTGATCGCTTCTTCGTTCCAGACTTCTCCGAAGAGCACATCGTCATTGAGATGCGCGAACATGGGCGCGAATTCTCCCAGCTGGTTTCTTCCTGCGGTCTGTACAATCTTTTCACTCATAATTGTCTTCCTCCTTTTTTTCCGTTCTTCCGCGCTCCCGGTCTTCCGGTCTTCCGTCCCCGTTCTCCCGCGGAACAATCTGTTTTCTTTTGCCTGCGCGGCATCAGCCAGTCAGCGCTGTGCATTCTTTCCAAGCATGTAATACCGCTCTCCGGAGCGGCATCCGCAAAGAGAACTCCGCAAAGGCGGTTTCTCTGATGCAATCACTGGATGTCTGCGTCTCTTCGCGGCAAAAGCCTACTCTTTATTTATGCCTTTTATTTCATCCGTTACTCATTCACCCAGCAGCCGGATCAGTCCTTTGTAAGAGAGCTGGTAAACGGTCTGATACACATAGTCGATTCCGGCGTCCTTCATTGCTGCTTTCTGCTTGTCCGTGACGGCAGTATAGGGGTAAATGCCGAACATAAAGGGAAAGAAGATGTAGATAAAGTTCTGAATGTCCCCGGCGCTCATTTCCGGACAAAACTTTTCCAGCAGCATTTGAATTCGACGCAGTGAACCGCCGTAAGACTCCTTGAACATGGTCAGGAATTCCTGACGGCTGTTGGCCTCCATATCAAAATTGTTCATGGAGAGGAGTTTCAAAAGCTGCTGCCTCTCTGACAGAGACTTCGCAATCTGATCCGCCAGCTGCGCTTTT
This sequence comes from Eubacteriales bacterium, assembly GCA_030525515.1. GTDB lineage: Bacteria > Bacillota > Clostridia > Lachnospirales > Lachnospiraceae > CAG-791. The sequence goes on along the minus strand of JAUNEM010000084.1, from coordinate 6,629 downwards.
GTCAGCCGTTCGTTCTGATCAAGAATGGCGGTCAGCTGTTCATTCCAAAGGTCATATTCCCTCTTGAAAAGTGACAGAAAGATCTCTTCCTTAGTTTCAAAGTAGTTATAGATCGTGGGGCGGGAGAAGGATGTAATCTTGCCTATCTCCTTGAGTGTGATCTCCCGGAAGCTCATTGTCTGGTAAAGCTGTTCACAGGCATTGATGATCTCTTCCCTCTTCCGGGCGATCTGTTCCTGTGTTCCTTTTCTCATAACAAATCCCTCCGTATTTGGTCTGTATTGTCCTGACACTGTGTCAATAAATTCATTATATACATATTGCTGACACCGCGTCAATGTTTTTCTGTAAAAAGGGCCGGATGTAACAGCAAAAGGAAACAGTCCACACATGGTTCAATTGGACATCGAATCCCAGCGAACTGTCTGTGCGCGGCGGAACGCTGGAGACGATCATGGGACAGTACTTCAGGAAAAGGCTTGAGGCTGAAGGACTGTTTTCTGAAAACCACCAGCCGGAAGACGGGGCTGTGCGTTTTTACGCAAATTCCAAACAGCGTACGATCGCGACCTCCACATTCTTTTCGGCCGGTCTTCTGCCCGTCTGGGATACGCCTGTTGAAACGCATGTGGAATACGATACCATGGATCCTGTTTTTTCTCCTGTCCTGCATTTTGTCACTCCCGACTATGAGCAGGACGTGATCAGCCAGATCTTGGAAATGGGGGGAGACAAGGGATTGGAAGGAATTCATGAAGAGCTTCTGGCAGATGGCAGGATATTCTCCTTCCTCTGCGGGCATGACTCCAACATCGCCAGCGTCCTGGCCGCGCTCGGCGTGAAGGAGTATTCTTTGCCGGATACCATTGAGCCTAAAACACCGATCGGTGTAAAACTGGTTTTTGCCCGCTTCCTCACAGAGGACAATGAAGCCTGGTACACCGTCAGCCTGGTCTACCAGAGTACTCAGCAGCTGAGGGATCTCTCACTGCTGACCCCGGAGAATCCTCCCATGGAGCATTTCCTTGAATTTGAAGGGGTGGAAACAAACGCCGATCATATGATCGCCGAGGATGATCTGCTCGACCTGTTCGACAATGCCATCTCCGCATACGATGAACTGATGGAAAAATATACGGATGAATTGCTGGAACCCGCGGCATAAGCTGAGCGCATCCGGTCACTGAATCTGCGGCCGGATGTGTTCCCTTATATGGATGCATGAAGAATCTTTTCTGCCGCATTCCCGCTGAGAATCAAATCAACATATTCCCTGTCATAATTTTCATACAGATAGCTGATTCCGTCGGCGACAGAAGGACGCCGATGATCCATCCTGTGGGCATCCGATCCCGTGAAATCCACCAGCCGATTGCGAAGGAGCATATTTGCGCGTTCCCTGATCCGGTCCGAAGGTTCCTGGCTGACACTGTAAATGTTGATCTGAATCAGAATGTTCATCTCCTTCAGTCTGCGGGCAGAGCACTCGTTCACAAAGCCGCACCTCTCCGCATGCGCCAGAACAGGAAAATATCCTGCCTCCTGCAGCTTGCGGAGGCAATAGACGGCATCTTCCTCTTCTTCCCAGGTGCTGAACTCCGCGAGGACATATCTGGTTCCATTCATGGAAGGGTATACCCCTCTCTGTAATCTGGAAATATTCTTCTCGATCATGTAACCGGAGCAGTAAATCTCCGCGCCAAAATACAGCTGCATGGAAGATATTTCATCCATGGCAGCCTTCTTCAGTTCATCAAACCGGCTTCTTACAAGCTCACTGTACCCGCGGTCAAAGGCTTCCCCATGGGAAGTCGCGACGACTGCAGTAACTCCCTGCGCGCCTGCAAGACGGAGCATCTCGAGGGACTCTTTTAACGATCTTGCCCCGTCATCAACTGCGGGGATCACATGCATATGTATATCAACCATTTATTTTTTTTCTCCATTGATCATGTATCTGTCATGCCGGCTCTATGATTCCAACCGATTCAGAAGCACCCTGGCCGCAGCTTAAACAGGTTTTTCTCAAACTCCAGCAGACCGTCATCACGCATCTTGCAAAGTTCGTTTGACATCGCGCTTCTGTCTACAGACAAATAGTCCGCCAGCTGCTGCCGGTTAAAGGGAATCGTAAAATATGAGCTGTTCTGTTTTTTTGCCTCTTCGGAAAGATATGAAATCAGTTTTTCCCTCGTTGTGCGTCTTGATAAATAATCCAGCTTCTGAACAAGACTCCTGTTTTTTTCAGAAATAGCAAAGAAGAGATTTTGTACGACCAGGGTGTGAAAACGGCAGGCGGAGGAGCAAGTAGTGATTACCCGCTTCACATCGAAGAAAAAGACAGAGCTGTTTTCCACCGCAATGACATCATTCAGCAGCGCGCCGCTTTCCGGCGACGCATAAGCCTCTCCGAAAATCTCTCCGACTCCAATATGACCTAATATGCTGCGATTTCCCCAGTAGTCATCTCTCTGAATGTGAAGGCCGCCCTCCGCAAGGACAAGGATATCACTGAGATTCTGTCCCTGCCGAAGTACATATTCGCCTTTCTTGTATGTGCGGAGTCTGGCCCCGAGGCAGGACAGCATGGAAAAAACATCCTCTTCCTCTACACCGGCAAACAGCTTTGTCTGTTTCAGCACAGGAACAAATTCTTTCATAACAGCCCTTTCCGTTGTATATACAACCGAAACTTTGATTCATTTCACTATACTAAACTTACATATACAAGAAAGTCAAAGGAGAAAGTAAATCATGAAAGTCAAAGGAGGAAGTAAATCATGATCCGGAAGATCATCAAGATCGATGAAGAGAAGTGCAATGGATGCGGCCTGTGCGCAAGAGCCTGCCATGAGGGTGCCATTGATCTGATAAATGGAAAAGCAAAACTGGTCAGAGAGAATTTCTGTGACGGTTTCGGCGACTGTCTGCCTGAATGCCCCACAGGCGCGATTTCTTTTGAAGAGCGGGAAGCTCCTGAATATGACGAAAAGGCGGTACAGGAAGAAAAGAGGAGAAAGAAAATGGATGAGATGAAGAATTTGCATCAGGAAGGCGGCTGCCCCGGCTCCCGCATGGCACGGTTTCAGATCAGTGAAGCGGAGCCGCCTGTTTCTGCCGGAAGACCAGTCTCCCGGCTCGGCCAGTGGCCCTGCCAGATCAAGCTGCTGCCGACGCAGGCTCCATTTTATAAAGACGCTAAGCTGCTGATCGCGGCTGACTGCACAGCCTACGCCTATGCCAATATGCATGAGGAATTCATGAAGGGCAGGATCACCCTCATCGGCTGCCCCAAGCTGGATGCAGTGGATTACACAGAGAAACTGACTGCGATCATCCGTGACAACGAGATCAAGAGCGTAACGATCGTGCGGATGGAAGTGCCCTGCTGCGGAGGACTGCAGAGGGCAGCTGAGAACGCGCTCAAGGCAAGCGGCAAATTCATTCCCTGGCAGGTTGTTACCATCAGCCGTGATGGACATATTCTGGATTAAATCTATTTACTCCCGATCATCTGAAAACATTTCTTGTAATCATCCGTAAAGCATTTCTTGTCAGGGATTGTAGTAAGGGGCCGCCGCATTAAAGGAAAAATTCGGCAGCCTCTTTTTGATATCGAAATATCGCTGCAACACAAGGGGGCCGTCGCATCTGCTTAAAAATAAGTGGATGCAACAGCCCCTTAACCGCTGTACAAAACTGTGTCCTCCGGATCTCCTCCGGATCAGACCGCAGCTGTTTTCACTCCCGTACATGGCACACATGCCTCAAAAAATGCGGAGCCCTCCGTATGTTTTGCCTCTATGCCTGCAGGTTTATCTTTTTTTGTAAAGAATTAATTCGGGATTCTCTCCGTTTTTTTCATAAGTGGAGATAAGGATAAAATCCATGTTGGCCAGAACACCGAAGCAGAGTCCTTCCACGATTTCTGATTCCAGCTGGTTTCCCAGATATGTCGTCCGGTCATCAAGGAATCTGGCCTTCATGCCGCCGGGAAGCCGGTATTCGAGATTCACATACCTTCCCACCAGCGCATTCAGCCTGTCTACCCTGGGCATCCCTTCAATGTTCAGGTCATTGATTTCTTCGATCAGTTTCTTCTTGAAATCATCAAACTGACCGTCATCACTGAGTTCTTCGTATCGCTTCCAGTAATCCAGCGTCGGCAGTTTCTCCTTCATATAAGAGCGCGCCTGCTCTTCGGAAAAACCTTCCTTCACCATGTGAGGGACACATACACGAATCAGATCGTCCATATCGCTGTAGGTGTAAGTTCCGTCCGCGTAACACCACTGGCAATAATCTTCATTCATCGTGCCGTCTTTATTCCTTCCGATGATGGAATCGTCAAGGGGCATCCCGCAGCACTGACAGATCAGCTGTCTCGGTGAACCGAGCAGTGTATTGATTGAAACATTAAATTCCTTTGACAGGATGAGAAGGGTATCTGTATTGGGCTGGGTCTCTCCGTTTTCCCAGCGGCTCACAGCCTGTCTTGTGACCATGGCGCGCTCTGCCATCTGGTCCTGTGTCAGATTGTGTTTCTCACGAAGTGATTTCAGTACGTCTTTTGTCTCCATTAAAGCCACCTCCCGTATTTTTAAACTTGTGGCTATGACCTGATGTTCACAAACACGTATGAATAAAGCTACGCATTGCTCCGCGCTCTGGCGCTCCCGCAATGCTCCACACATTCGCATCCCGATCTTTTTTGCGCATTCTGCGCAAAAAATCTCTCTATGCTCATGTGTGGGCGCTCGGAAAATGTCCGCAAATGCTCGAGCGAGCTCGGCATTTGCCTCCGCTTTCCTCGCTGCTTTAATCATACTTTTATTATGCTTTAAGGAAATATGTTCAGCAAGCAACCTGCTGTTGCTGTCTTTCCGCCATTCTGCCGGCGCCCCGGGTTCAGTCGTTTCAGTTGTTTCAGTCAGGCTGCTCCTTTCTGCTCTGCCGGTGTCCCTGTGTCGGACAGACCGCCCCTTGTTTCCCCACTATCGCAATACTTTCCTCAGATCCGCTTCGAATCCGCCCGGAAACAGTTCTTTTGCCCTTGTAAAAATGCGCCCGGCTGAAACGGACGGTTCTTCCTTATAAGCACTCGTCACGTGGTCGTAGCCCCAGAGTTCCTCCGGTTTCTGGTAGTAGGAGACTGCCATGCCGTAGCTCTGTCCCCGCTTGCTCCGCCGCCGCTCGAACTTGCGGATGATCAGATAGGTCTGCATCTGCAGCTGAGTCATACATCCATCAAAGTTCTTATAGCCGTCTTTGCCGAATCCCGCTGCCGGTTTCAGTTCAAAACCGGGATGCAGACCGCCGTCGTCAAAGATATCCATGATCGCCTTTTGACGGCGCTGGATCAGTCCGTCCTCCCAGGCCGCATCGAAGTCATAGCCGTCACGGCGGGCATTTGCAAAGTACGGGAACCATTCCCGGGAAATGAATCCTGTCTTGTTATGGAAAAACTTCCCGTATGCCACCTCCCCGGTCGCAGGTATAATCTCGCGCCACTCCCAGGGATCCTGCTCCGGATCTCCGGTCCACCAAAAGAGCGGAGAAACATGTTCCTCCGCTGAAAAGCCCGGTATTTCATTGGCAAAAAGCGGCAGAAAACCGACTTCATTAATCCAGTTGATCAGCTCACGCCAGGAACGGATCCGGTAGGGATTGTCCCAGTCCAGGCCTTTCATAATCCATTCGCCGCCCTCATTGGCCATATCATCACCGCCTCACTGCCCGTTTTTAACGCAGCCTTCTCTTTGACAGGAGCTGCACTTTCACAAGATCTGCGCTTTTACATGATCCTGCGCTTTCACAAGGCATCCGTCATTCATGGATTCTCCGGTATTCTGTTCATTATCCCCGGGGCGGCCCCTGACTCTTCACTGATCTCTACATCTTTTCCGCAGATCAGTTCCGTCAGCCGGGAGCAGCCGCTGAATGCGCCTTTGTAGATCTTTCTCGTTCCGGATCCGCAGATCACCTTTCGAAGGTTCCTGCAGTCCTTAAAGGCATACGGAGGTATTGTTGTTATGTTTTCGGGAAGAAAAATCTCCTCCGCCTCGCACCTTGCAAAGGTCTGTCCCCAGAGATACTTCAGCGCAGGCGGCAGCTCAATGTGCTTCAGCGAGGAACACCCGTCGAAGACAAACTCACCCAGATCCGTGATCGTATCAGGGAACCGGATATCCACAATTTCCCTGTGTCCGGCAAACAGCCTGTCATAAAGGACCGTGACCGGTTTTGCGCAATACTGGTCCGGGATGATGACATGAGCATCATCTCCTTCATAGGACATGACCGTAACAGACTGGCCGTCATCATTCGTTTTAAATGTATATGTCTGCATAAATAATTCTCCTTCCGGCTGAATAGCCATGTACTATTTTATTGGATTTCCCCGATGAGTTCAATTGTTATACATTTTCAGACGGCAGTATCCCTTTCTTTATTCTCTTCTAAAAACATTCGCTTTATCGCTAATTTCAGATGCGGTATCATAATATAGGAACAAGGCCTGCAATTCTTCGTTTTATGCAGGAAGAAGAAAATAATAATCTGAGAGGTTTGTCTGGTGAAGCCTCACACGACTTAAGTCGCGTGCTTCCTACTGCCTGCCTTGCGGCAGG
>JAUNEM010000277.1 GCA_030525515.1 Eubacteriales bacterium | reverse complement strand
TTTTTTATTCGTTAACAGGAACGATTTCATTTTCAACAGTTGACCGGGGGCTGCCGTCTGCGTTAAAAGTGGCTATACGGAGAATATTTCCGTATTCATCCAGCTCAAATGAATCAGTAAAGAGTAAATTTCCGTTATCAAAATAATCTCCACTGGTAAGAATACCGTTGTCATCGTAGTGCAGTTCCATCTTAGCGTTATTTTCGTTGTCACCCGATTTTGACTGATATAATGTCTCTATCGATGTTACACCGAAAGCAGTGTATTCCTCCAGATATTCAAATGAGTCGCTTTTGTACACAGTCTTGACCAGGACGCCTTGTTCGTTATATGTGGATTCAGTAGTGCCGGTCAGTTTGCCGTCCATATAATCTTCTGCGAGTATTTCCTGTCCCTGGCTGTTGTGGGTGCTCTTCCTGATCAGATTTCCGTCGGGATTGCTGCTTTCGACAATAAAGCCATTATCATTATATTTGCAGACATCAGTGGAAAGGATGTTCTCTTCTGTCTTATAGTCATCCAGATTGAGCCCTTCAAGGTCTGTGACGTCTTCGACCCTGTAGTTTGTAGAACTGATCCATTTGCCTTCCCCGTCATATTCTCTGTCGTAGATCTGAATGGTATATTGTGAACTGACATCCTCCAGATTCTGAACCGATCTGTCTGTATTTATGATCACGCAGGCAATACTCTTATCCTCATAATAGGTGTACTTGTTAAGGATAAGTCCTTTTGTATTGTAGACTGTCTGGCTGAGCTGCTGAAAGCCTGTCGGGGCAGCGGGTTCTTCCGCAGCCTGTGCGGAAACAGCCTCTGTACTCACATCTTCCTGTGGTGAAGTCTTTTCCGTACTCTCATCTTCCTGGACGGAAGCTTCTGTAGTCTCTGCGTTTCCGGCCTCAGGGGCCGCTCCGCCGGATGCAGCCGTTGAGGAGCCGCCGCAGCCTGTGAAAAGCATTGTAATCACAGCGGCTGTCATAAAGACAGATAGATGTTTTTTCATTAGTATCCTCCTGAAATAATGTTAATAGTAAAACTGAGTGTATAACTTATGGCGCGGATTGTCCAGTGTGACAAGAAAACCGGGATACCCCCTATGAGACAAGAAAACCGGGACACTCCCTTATATATCAAAAAATATATCATGAAAATCGGTATCGTTTCTGTAATCCCCCACCCGGACTTTTGTGCCGGACTTTTGTGCCGGTTTCTTGTGCGTCCTTTTGTGCAACAGCCTTTCAAAGCTTGTCAGAGGTGGTGAATATACTGACCTGATTGGAGGACCGACTGATTGCAGAGACAGCAGCCGGAACAGGAATGTACAACATCCATTACAGCCACAGCAGGATGGACAAACAGCGCTTGTAAAAATATCATGATTCGCCTTGGTATTCATTTATGTGGTTTAATAATGGATCTGCAAATTTTCCAATCGTGACATATTGAGATTATTGCCTTGTGCTGTTAAAATAATTGTATCCCAGAGTGTTTTGGAGAAAGGTTCACAGGGCCTGCTCCGAAGTGCTTTGTCATAAATAGAGAGGAGGCGGCTGCGATTATTGTATAATAATTTGAGACTCGCAGAAAACCAGGATCGCAGTTTAAGGTTCTCAAGAAACCGGTATTGCAGTTAAAGTTCTACCGGAAACCCGGATTGCATTTTAAAAATCCGCAGGGAAACAAAATTGCGGTTAATCCGGCGGCGGCACAATCATTACTGATGTCAATGTTACAACCGTTTTGCGGTTGATATTGCAGATATTTTAAGAGATTGGAGGAGTTTTTTGGCCATGACCAGAGGGGAAGCATTTGAACTATTGAAAAAATACAACAGCGATCCGTTTCACATCCGTCACGCTATCACAGTGGAGGCAGTGATGAAGTGGTTCGCAAAGGATCAGGGATACGGGGACGAGGCAGACCATTGGGGGCTGGTCGGCCTTCTGCACGACATCGATTTTGAACTGTATCCGGATCAGCACTGCATCAAAGCGCCGGAGCTTCTGCGGGCAGGCGGCGTGCCGGAGGACATCATTCACGGAGTGGTGAGCCACGGCTACGGGATCACAGTGGACGTGAAGCCCGAGCACCAGATGGAAAAAATCCTCTTTGCCAGCGATGAACTGACAGGCCTGATCTGGGCGGCAGCCCTCATGCGCCCCTCAAAGAGCACAAAGGACATGGAGCTGAAATCTCTCAAGAAGAAATATAAGAGCAAGGCCTTCGCGGCGGGCTGCTCGCGCGAGGTCATTGCCAGGGGAGCGGAGATGCTGGGCTGGGACCTGAACGAGCTGCTGCAGAAGACTCTGACCGCAATGCAGGACTGCGAGGATGAAATCCTTGCACAGGTGGAGTAAGAGAAATAAGAGAAAAGCGAAAAGATCAGGAATGCAGGACTGAGAGGATGAAATCCTGGCACAGATGGACTAAGAGAATAAGAAAATAAGACAATAAGAGAAAAGCGGAAAAATCAGTCATCAGGAGGAACGAAATGAAACGAAGACAATTGGCAGCCATTGCGCTGTCGGCGATCCTGTCTTTTTCTGCATGTATCCCGGCTACGGGATTCGGTGTCTACGCCGCGGAAAACGACGCAACTACGGAATTTGCTGTCCTGGAAACTGTAGAAGAGGGCGGCAGCGATGAAACTGCAGAGGCGGAGGCGGCAGGGCAGGCGGACGAGTCTGTTCTGGAGAATGCCGGAGAAGCCTTGGACAGCCTGCCTGAGGCGGCTGAAGAAACTGCGGAGCAGCCGAATGAAAACCTGTCAGAAATCTCTCAGGAGGATTCTCAGGACGTCATTCAGGAGGATTCTCAGGACG
>JAUNEM010000276.1 GCA_030525515.1 Eubacteriales bacterium | reverse complement strand
GGTTGACAGATGTATGGCACCCCTGAAAAGAACAACAAAGTGGGGATTCGATACGCGTACAGGCACGTTTCCGGGAACCCGTTCAATACCGGAGTGATCATCCGTGACGAAAGTAATATTAGTGATGAGGCTCCCTGCCTTACAAGCCTGAAGGCTGTAGGCAGGGAGCCGGTTTTGTTTTTACAGGTTATGTTTTACAGGGGAGCGCTTAACCAGATCTGTCCGGCCCAAGGCGGCACTGTTTGTCAGTACCTGTCCCCTTCTTGACACATAGAGTTAAACATTTTACACTTATAGGATTAAGTCCACTTAACTGCATGTCGGGAGACAAAAATACTTTTCTGGAAATACAAGGAGGATTAACGTAATGGAGAAACATCGCTTTTTTGCATGGATGACTGTGATCTGCTTTTGCCTGACCATGATGACAGGATATAAGAGACAGTAGAAGATGTTTGCTGGAAAATGACTGATCAGGCAATAAGAATGTGAAAGATGAAGAGGCGGACGGGCTTGAGGAAGGGCTCCGCCGAAAGAGAAGCTGAAGGAACCGGGACAGTTATACGGGTAAGCATTTTAAAATGATAGAGACCGCTGACGGAAATGAATAATCCTGTCAGCGGTCTTTTTTGAGAAGCTCTGTTTTCTGGTGAAAAGGTTTGATATTTACCTGCGGCCGAATTCGGAGACTCCGGCTAGCATTTTCAGGAAAATGGCGACCAGAATAAAGGAAAGGTTGGTTGTAAAACTAATTGCCGTTCCTCCGTTTATAGACAATCCGCCGAAGATAACGGCAGCGTAGAGGCTTAAGCCGATACCGACAAGTCCGTTGACCACTTCCAGAGTCGCAGCCGTATGAAGCGCCTTGCTGCAGCGGAAGGAGAAGGGATCTCCCAGGCCGACCTCTGATAAGGCAGTGCGGATATTCGCGATGATTAACAGTGCGAGAAGCAGAATCAGAACGAATGCACCGAGCATGATGAGAATCGGAATCCTGAACCCTGTCAGAATCTCCATCGTGACAGGCTCTCCATTGATCGTAATTGCTGTCAGCGCCTCATTCAGATCCTGAGGAATGAGGTCCGGCTTAAGGCCGATGACCCCGACTGCCGCGCAGACGCCCACGAAAGCGATTAAAACGAACAGAAATACAAGAAATGCAATAAAATTGAGAAATTTCGCACAACCTTTCATTTTTTTCTCCTCTTACGATTTTGTGTGCAGACACCAGTCAGGGGCATTATAATTCCCTCTTATTGATGAGGCTGACACAGATTCCGAATGTGAGTCTGTTTTTCCGGCTTGATTTCAATTACAATAAATAGGTATTCCATTGAGACTGAAAAATCAATATTGTCGATTGTGTCAACAGACTTATTATACCAAATAGTTTATTCATAACACAACAGTATCAGAACTTACGAAGGGAGAGTAGACGGTTAGGAGGGGCGGTTCGGAGGGGGCGTGTCTCCGAACTCCTGAAGAAAGGAAGATTGCATCATCCGGGTGTTGCTATGTATAGAGTTACGATTGGAAATATGCTGCATTTATATGGGAAATTTGGTCAGAAAGCAGACTTTGCGGTCAGGCTGAGTGTGCGGATGACGGAAGAGGTGGACGGGGAGGCCTTGTCCCATGCGCTTGAAAGGACGCAGAAGCGGTATCCTTATTATCAGGTCAGGATGAGAAGGAACGAGTACGAATTTTACTACGAGGAGAATCCGCTTCCGGTAGTCCTCCTGTGTACAAATGAAAAGGTCCGTCTGAACACGGAGCAGACCAACTATCATGTCTGGGCGGTGTGTTTTTGCGGAGACAGGATCCATCTGGATTTTTATCATGGTATTACAGACGGAACCGGCATGTATATGGTTCTGGCGACACTTCTTTACTACTATTGCCGGGAGCGCTACGGGATCAGTGATCACGCCGGGATTCTTACGCTGGAGGATCCGGTCGGGCCGGAAGAGAACATGGATCCGCAGGAGGTTCTGCCTGTCATCGATCCTCCTGCGGAAAAGGCAGTACAGGCGGCACAGGCAGCAAAGGCAACACAGGCAGAAGGATTTTTTCAGGCGGGCGGATATGGCAGTCTGACGTCGTCGGGGCAGAGAGTATGGGATATAGAAATTCCTGAGGAGACCTTTATGCGTTTTACCTCTGCCAATGACGCAAGTCCGGGAACCATGATCTCCCTGCTTCTGGCCCGGGCGATCGACAGTGTTTTCCCGGACAGGAAGGAGGATATCACCAATTCCTATCTGGTCAATGCCCGGCCAATGCTTGGAGTACAGCGGACCAGTCATAATTGCTTTTGTTCGGCTTATTTGAGATACAGTGATCGTGTCAAAGCGATGCCTTTCGATCATCAGTGCACTGCTTACAGGGGGATGACGTTTATCCAGAGTGACGAAGAGCATGTAGTCCGCGCATTGACGAACGGAGCAGCACGTGCCCGTAAAGATGCCGCCGGGGCGCCTCTGCTGGAGGATAAAAAACGGGTTTTTAGCGAAATGCTGAGCAGCCGAGGAAAAGCGGCGACCTTTGTGGTCAGTTATGTGGGAAAATGGCGCTTCCCCGCTATCGGAAGTTATATGCGCGAATTCTGGACGCATGTATCCTTTCCTAAGGGAATTATTGTACAGATCACTGCGGTGAATGGTAAAATATTCATGAGTCTGAGTCAGTCTTATGAAGAGGATCTTATTGTGAGGGCATTTCTTCGGGAGCTGGAGGAAAACAATATTTCCTACACTGTCAGAAGAACGATGGACAATGACAACCCGGGCTTCCCGGAACCCGTGTGAGGAATTCTGTGTGAAGGATTCCGT
>JAUNEM010000083.1 GCA_030525515.1 Eubacteriales bacterium | reverse complement strand
GCCTCTCTGTGTAGGAGGATCTCTCCGGGTAAGGAGTTCCCCTTTTTATTTCACTTTCCCGGTTCTCCCCGTTGCTTCTTCCTTCGTACCTTGGCAGACCGGGTTCCGTGTTTGCCGCAAGAGTCGTCTTACCTGTTTTATTCAGGATACTGACTGTTTTTTCTTCTTCCTCCCAGAGCAACGCCTGCAGACACTGCCGGAGTTGATTCAGCATCTCTCCGGCGCTTCTATACCGGTCTTCCGGGGCATATGCAGCTGCCTTAAGGATCACAGAAACCAGCTTCGGGCTTCCGTGTGCGGGTGCGGGCATATTCACTCCCGAGATCCGGTCCGCAAACGCAGCCTCCCTGTCACTGGGCGTAATCATGCCTTCGGGCAGGAAGGGCAGTCTGTTATTGTTGAGCAGCTGGTACAAAACGATACCAAGCGAATAGATGTCCGACCGATGCCCATACGGCTCCCCTTTGTATATTTCCGGGGCCATATATGAATATGTTCCTTTTCTCGAAATGTTAAGAGTCGTCCTCTCCAGCGTCCTGGCGATTCCGAAGTCGCCCAGTTTATAATCACCGCTCTCATTGACGAAAATGTTCTGAGGCTTAATGTCCCTGTGCAGAATATGCCGCCTCTCACATACATCCAAAGCCCGGCAGAGATCAATGCCGACTTTTATAACCTCTTCTTCCGTCAGAATTCTCTGACTCATTACTTCTTGAAGGGAGCGCAGGAGTTCCATGCGGATATAGATGATCCCTCCGACACCGTCCTCATTTCTCCTGATCTCATGATCTTCATAAGAAACGAAGTTGGTCTGCCCCCGAAGAGCGTACATAAGCTTGAACTCTTCAACTACAGAATCTATTTCAGCAGAATAGTATTCGCTGATGCTCTTCGAATCCATCCCCTGGCTGCTCAATTCCTCGACTTCTGACTGATCCTGAGGAATAGTGATCACTTTCAGCGCAGAGCGGAAGCCGCCATCCTTTTCCAGTTCATAAACCCTGGCGGAAGCTCCCCTTCCAATCAGTCGAATTACTTTCCAGCCATTCCATGTAACCATGCTGATATCCCCGTTTACTGTTTCAAATGTGGTTTATTTTTTATCGCGCAACGCCCGTGACTTTCAGGCCGTCCGGCGGCACAAACATCCGGAGTGCCATTTACTCTTTTATTTATAAAACACAGCCCTTTCTCTGTCAACGAACACCAACCCGAGACAGGCAGTGCACGAACACCAACCCGGTACAGACAGCGCAGCATCGATGCTGTCACCGGTCTCACCTTGTTAAACAATGAACAAAACTTATGTCAATTTTAATATAGAAAAGATATACGGCAGGAGAGCGAAGAAAAGCCTCAGAAGAACTGATCAATCAGACTGATCGCAATCAGTATCTTCTGAGGCTTTTTATGTTTCAGCTTTCAACTCCGACTGCTAATGTAAGCTTTCGGCTTATGACAGAAAACGAAGTTCGTAACCGGCAGAACAGGCTTGTGAAAAAAGCAGAAGTTCGCAACCGGCAGAACAGGCTTGTGATGAAAGCGGCAGCTCAAATCCTGCAGAACAGGCCTGTCAGACCAGATAACCGGACATGGTGGATTCTGCCAGCAGTCTGCTGTCCTCATCGTGGCCGACTCCGGCAATACTGGACAGGTGGTTTGCGATCCGGTTGATGGAGTTGAGGGCTTCGATGAAGGTAAGGCCCTGCTCAAATGTACATTCACCGTCGTGAACACGTTTCAGATGGCCTGCCTCAGCGATATTCGCGTCGCGGATAATGTCGGTCTCTTTACTTCTGATATCTCTGTATAAATCTTCTGTCATAGTGCGGTTCAGGAAATGAGGCATGACCTGTTCCAACAGCTGGCTGCATTCTCCTGCAATTTTGTTGAGTTCCTGAAGAGCCTGATCAGAATAGCTGATTTTTGCGTCGACATTTTTTTCGTTCTGCACCCAGATTTTTACACAGTGATCTCCGATCTGCTCCAGGTCGTTGATGGCCTGGAAACAGGAACCCATGAAGTGGGCAACATTGTAAGGAAGGCGGCGGTTGTTAGCCTGCATCAGATAGTTGGAAATCTCCCCGGTCAGGAAATCGAGGACTTCTTCGTTGTCGCGGATCTTTGTGTCGGCACTCAGATCGCCTGTGGCAAGTCCGTCGACGGCGGTCTTGAAGCTGTCGCGGATCAGGTCGACCATGCGCCCGATCTCTTTGCTGACCTGGAGAATGGTGACGTTGGGGTTACCGACCAGGTTCTTGTCGATATATTCCAGGCGGAAAGCGGACTCGTGAGCCTGTTTGGGAATGAAGGAATAGGTCAGTTTAACCACCTGATTTGTCAGGGGCAGTAGTACCAGAGCTGTTACGACCTTGAAAAGGATATGGAAAGCCGATACCTGAAAAGCGGGAGCGGCAATCGCGTTTTCAAGCAGATCGGTCAGCGGTGTGAGCATGACAACGGGCATGAATATGACTGCGCCGACCAGGTTGAAGATCAGATAGATGAAGGCCGCGCGCTTTGCGTTATTCTTTGCGTTCAGGGCTGACAGCAGGGGAGGGGTCGAGGAGCCGACGTTGATGCCGCAGACCAGGAATGCCGCGAAACGCAGAGGCATCAGTCCCTGCATGGCCAGAGCCTGCAGAATACCGACGGAAGCGGAGGACGACTGGAGGATGGCGCAGAGCAGGACACCGACCACAAAGCCCAGAATAGGGTTGGTGGCGTTCATGATGAACTTCTGGAAAACGGGAGAATCCTTGAGCGGGGACATGGCGGAGGACATGGTTTTCAGACCCTGGAACAGCAGTCCGAATCCAAGAATGACCTGGCCGATGTACTTGGTCCTTTTGCGCTTGGCATAGAGCAGCATCAACGCGCCGATGGCGATACAGAGCGGAGCCAGGGCGGAGACGTCCAAGGCGATCAGGACAGATGTGATGGTGGTACCGATGTTGGCACCCATGATAACCCCTGTCGCCTGGGCCAGATCCATGATTCCCGCATTGATGAAACCCATGACCATGACAGTAGTGGCGGATGAAGACTGGATGACGACGGTGACGATCGTACCAATTAGGAATCCCATAATCGGTTTACGGGTCAGTTTTTCCAGCAGATCCTTCATCTTGGAGCCTGCCGCCAGGTTCAGACCTTCGCCCATGTAATGCATACCGAAAAGGAATGCGCCCAGACCGCCAAACAGCGAGATAATACTTCCGATTCCCATAGTGATTTTTCCTTTTAATTGATAGAGATGTTTTTTGTGACGATGACAGGTGTGTAAAAAACGGCTTGCTCTGCGTACAGGATGGAATGTGTCCGTGACACAACAGCTGTTCGCTGCCGTGACGCATACGGTAGAATGTGTCCGTGACACAACAGCTGTTCGCTGTCGGGACGCACATGATGAGTGTCCGCAAATCCTCGCTATTTTAGTACACATCTATAATGATAACCCAAAAGAATCTTTATGTATGTAAAATCAATGTCGGCTGAATGTTAATTTTATGTAAACTTGCTTTGCATAGCTTTTATCTGGCTCTGTTGATGCTTGACTGGCTCATCGACTGGCTCATCCGATGTTCACAAATATACATTTTAACGATATGATGTGGTACTATTTATGGGAAGGCCGCCATAGCGGCCGCTGCGGGGCGGAGTGTGAATGTGTGGGAGCATTGCGAGAGTGCGCAGCACGAAGCATTGCGCAGCTTTATTCATACACATTTGTGCCGCAAAATTATATATGTTTGTGAACAGCAGGTTCTGGCACTGCGTAGTTTTCATCATATATGTTTGTGAACGCAGGTCATGGCACTGAAGTATATAAGTAAACAGACAGGGAAAAAAGAGATGAATTTACTGGAAGAGGCTATTATCTTTTCAACGCTGATGCATCAGGGAAAGGTACGGAAATTCAAGAAGATTCCTTATATCCTGCATCCATTGGAGGTGGCGCAGATTCTTTCAACCATGACCGACGACCAGGAGGTGATCGCGGCAGGAGTCCTGCATGATGTTGTGGAGAATACAGACGGGACCCTGAAGGAGATCGGGGAGCGGTTCGGGACAAGAGTTGCCCGCCTGGTTAATTCGGCTTCCGAGTCTTTCAGCCCCGATGAGGATCTGGCAGCTTCCTGGAAGAGGCGCAAGGAGGAAAGCCTTTATGCGCTGCAGACCAGTCAGGATATCGGGACCAGGATGATCTGGCTTGCGGACCAGCTCTCCAATATGAGGTCTCTGGCCGGTATTTACAGTGAACAGGGGGAGAAAATCTGGTCCTTCCTTGACCAGACAGACCCCGATGAGCAGCTCTGGTATTTCAGGTCCGTCGCGGAATATGTCGAGATGGATCTGAACAGGACCGGAGCCTACAAGGAACTGATCAAACATATCAATTATATCTGGCCGGGATCCTTTGATTCGAAGAAAACCCGTTATCAGAAATACAGGGAAGTATCGCTGGATGGCTGTAAGCGGATCGGGAGGGGCGCCAAAGCGGACGTCTATCGTTATAACGACGAGCTGATCGTCAAAGTATACAATGAGAATAATACGTATAAGGATGTGGAGCGGGAGACAGCTATTGCCAGAAAGACATTTGTTATGGGAATTCCGACGGCAATCTCTTTCGGAATCGTTGCTGTGGGCAGACGATATGGCAC
This sequence comes from Eubacteriales bacterium, assembly GCA_030525515.1. Lineage (GTDB taxonomy): Bacteria > Bacillota > Clostridia > Lachnospirales > Lachnospiraceae > CAG-791. Next base: position 6,416 of record JAUNEM010000083.1, on the reverse strand, counting down.
TATGTTTGAACTGGTGGATGCGAGCACAGTATCGGAGCTGATTGCCAGAGACCCGGGTCGGGTGGATGACTATGGCCGCATCATGGCGTACGTGGCGCGCGAGATCCACGCGACAATAGCGAAAAAAGAAGACGGTTTTCCTGCCGCCAAAGACAGTATGCTGGAATGGGTTGAAAGAGGCCTTGCGGACATTGACGAGAAGGCTGCGGAAAAACTGAAAGAAATGATTGAGTCCATGGAGGACGATTTTCATATGGTTCACGGGGATTTCCACACGGGAAATGTGTTTATCCAGAACGGCGAACCGCTGATTATAGACATGGACCGCGTAGCGACCGGGCCTTCGATCGTAGATCTGAGCAATTGCTTTTTGTTCTACGTGGGATATGGTGAACTGAATCCTAAGACAATAGAGGACTATATGGGATTCAGCTATGAGACGGCGAAGGCCTTTTTCCAGGCCTTTATCAGATACTATCTTCAGACAGACGAAGAGAACAGGGTCAAAACCATCACTGACAAGGCGGCGCTTTTTGCTTATCTGCGCCAGATCGGACAGATCAGGAAAAGAAGAAAGCTGTCAGAAAGAGAGCAGGAAGATATACAGTATCTCATGAAAAAGATTGCCGATCTCTTAGAGCTGGTGAATGATTTTTATATCTGAGAAATGTAAAAAAAATCTGGTATCTGATATATAAGCAAGAGGGGGCGGCTGTGTGCCGCCCCCTGCTGTCTCTATTGTAACCCCGGAAGATCTTTTTTGTCCCATTGTAACCCCGGGGGACTTTTTTTGTCCCATTGTAACCCCGGGGGATTTGCCGATTTTTTATGCAAAAAGCGGGAGATCCGCCATGCTCTTATACAAAACCCCCCGGGAAATCTGCTCTGTTCTCTTGAAAAAAGAGGGAGATTTACAACAGATATCTGATCAGAGGGAAGGCCTGTTTTTCTCAAGGACAGCCTGAAGCAGTTCGTTCTGTTCGAAATACTCCAGGGTGATCCCGCATTCCCCGATGTTCCTGGACTTTTGCGGCGGGACTCCCTTTTTGAAGTCGGCGTGGTAATCGGTTCCTCCTGAAATGACCGCGACGCGGTCCGTGTAGCGGGCGCGTACTTCGCGCTCGATCTGATCCGGGGTCAGGGAACCGCCGTAGCTGGTTTTGGAATAGGGATAACAGGCTTCGATGCCGTCGAGGCCCTCCCCGATCAGACGGTCGATGTAGGAGAAGCGGCTCATAGTGACGTCCGGGAGGCTGACAGGTTCATTGACCAGATAGGGATGCGCCATGACCGCAATCCCGCCGCAGCGGTGTACCTGACGGATCACTTCAAGGGGATCCGGCTTTTCCCGCAGGATCTGGTAGGAGGGCGTGTTTTTGACCATGAGTTTGGCGGCGCTCCAGTCCTTTTGATATCCCTTGCGCGCGATCAGCTCAAAGATCATTTTTTTCTGCACCTGGTCTTCGCGGACGGGATTGCCGCCGTTGTCCAGAACCTCTTCCCAGGTCATCTCCATACCGTCCGCGGACAGGCGGCGGACAAGCTCCCGGTAGCTGCCGATTTTGGATTCAACTACCGACTTCTCAAGGGCGTCAAACCAGGGGTCTGTCCAGTCGCAGCCCAGGCACACAATATGGCAGTCCTCGGCGGTCGTCTCACAGGAGACTTCGATTCCTCTCAGAAGGCGCAGGCCTTTTGACCAGGCATAATTCACGGCGTCTTCATAGGAGACACTGGTTTCTCCGGCTTTTTTGACCGGAATTTCCATGGGAGGGCGGATGTCGTGGTCAGTAATCGCCAGGACTTTCATACCCAGGGCTGCAGCGTGATCGATGAGTTCCTGAGGAGTATCAGCGCCGTCGGACCGGGTGGAATGGCTGTGAAGATCCACGGGATAATTGGGACGGTACCCGGGAAAATCATCGGCGGGAGACGTGGTGGTTTTTTCTTTTTTCATGTTTTTCCTTCTTTTTTTTCTCTCTTATTTTCCTTCTTTATTAATCTATGAAATATCTTAAAAACTAAAAAGCGGCGCAGCAGAGAACTACAGCCACAGGAGCCGCTGCACCGCATGGCTGCGGGTGAATGCCCGGGCGGGCCTGGTATTAGCGTCCGCTTTCCTCGCTGCTTTATCATCGGTCAGAGGTGTTTGTGAAGATTTCCATGTGGGCGCGGGCAGTGTCCATGATTGCCCTGCCGAGAAAGCGGTCGAAGCCGACGGGATCGAGTTTGTCCGGATATTCGGTAAAATATGCCTTGCAGGTGTCGAGATAGGCGTGCTTGATCGCAGTCGAGACGTTGACCTTGGCACCGCCGTTTCGGATCAGCCTGCGGAAAGTATCCTCGGACAGACCCGTACCTCCATGGATCACGACGGGCGCATCGACCGCTGTTTTCAGCTCCGCGACGAGATTGAAATTGATCGTCGGTGTGCCGATATATACTCCGTGGGCAGTGCCGATCGCGGGGGCGTAGGCATCGATCCCGGACTCCCGGACAAAGCGGATGGAATCTTCAAGTCCCGCGAGGGAGGCGTCCTCCGCAGAGACCTTCACAGCGTCTTCGACGCCGACAATTCTGCCGAATTCGCCCTCGACATCCACACCTTTGCTGTGGGCATATTTCACGACCTCCCGGCAGCCGGCGATATTGTCTTCCAGGGAGAGTCTGGAGCCGTCATACATAACCGAATCCCAGCCGGCGTCGACGCATGCTTTTGCCAGTTCAATGTCCTGGCAGTGGTCCAGGTGGATGAGCACGTTCACGGGCGCCTGGTCCGCGATCAGACGAAGCATGGAACCGAGTTTTTCCGGCCCGAATTCCTTTACTGTCACAACAGATGTCTGTAGGATGACAGGGACATCCAACTCCGCTGCCGCCTTTACGACAGCATCGGCGGACAGATAGTTGAAAATATTGAAGGCGCCCACCGCATATCGGCCGGCCTTCGCATCCTGCAGTTCCTCCAGAAACGTTTTCTTTTTCTTATTCATCTTTTTTCCTTTCTGTGTAAGTGCTTTTTTCTGTGTGTTATATTGTTTTTGCTCTGTGCGCGGGTTGGTTTGCCTTTCTGTGCGTTTTTTTTCCTGTGTGCGTTTTTTCTTGCTGTGTATTAATTCCTTTTTTCGCTGTACGCAGAAGTTTGAATGCCTTCTCTGTGCCCGGGCTTCTGTGTATTTCCGGTTCTCTCCGGGCATTTTGTGATTCGTTTAAAGAATCAGCAATCTCTGATATAATAATCGGAGTGTCTGCCGCAGAGGGAGGCTCCGGATGCCCGGAAGCGGAGTTTTCATAATGGAGTGCCCGCCGCAGAGCGGGATTTTCGAATGTCCGGAGCTGGCTGATAGCGTCCCGGACGCGACAACATCACAAGGAGAAACGGAGAAGGAGGACTGATATGGATCATCACATGTACTTGAGGAATCTTCGGGATCCGGACAGCCTCTGCTGCCTGAGCCTGCTGTTTGCGGGCGGGGGCATTGCGGGATGGATCTATGAGATGCTGTTTTACCGAATCAATGATGGAATGTTCGTTGAGCGGGGACAGGGACTGGGACCGTGGCTTCCGATTTATGGCTTCGGCTCCGTCCTGATCTGCCTTCTGGCCTCGCGCTTTGAAAAATCAAAGACCGCGGTCTTTCTGGTGAGTGCCGCAGTGAGCGGAATTCTGGAATTTCTGACCGGCTGGGTCCTGTTTCATTTCTTTGACGGACTGCGTCTCTGGGACTACAACACGGAAATCTGGAACTGGGGCAATATAGGCGGGTATGTATGCCTGCGCTCGGTTCTGCTGTTCGCGTTCGCGGGGGTCTTTCTGACCTATATCTGTGTTCCCATGATCCGCAGGATTTCGTGCAAAATCCCGAAAACTCTTTTTTATCTGATCGGATTTGTTCCGGGAGCCCTGTTTATCATTGACATTCTGGGCGGATATATCCTGCGCCTGTGGTGATCGCCCGGCAGTCTTTTCTTTGCCGCCTGCGGCTGGAGTATATGATCGCGCGGCAGTCTTTTCTTTGCCGCCTGTGGCTGGAGTATAGGAGTATATTCCGCATCTGCCCCGGGGGCATTCAATGATCCTTCAGGATAAATTTCAGGACAACCGGATTGTGGTCCGTGTACTGATAGCCGGTGTCGATATTCTGAACATAGGTGCAGTCAATATTGTCTGAAAGAATGAAGCCGTCCAGGATAAAGACCAGGCTGTCCCCGGAGTAGGGTCTGTCGGTGTATCGCGATGTATGCATGAATTCTTCCGCATATCCGGTGCATTTTGTGAAGCCGTCCGGGATCATGTCATCCGGGAAGGGGGAGCACCAGGAGAAGGATTCGGTGCTTTGGGGATTGAAATACTCCCCGGAAGTTCCGGTAAAGTCATGGTTGAAGTCTCCGCCACAGAGGACGTAGTTCCCCTTGTCATATTCCTTCTTCATGTCCCCAAAAAGCATCTGCAGCTGGGCGCTCCCCTGAGAGGCATCTGTGCCGTAGGCGGAGAGATGGGCGTTGAACACGACCAGTTCCTTTCCGTTTTCCACAGGGAGCCGGCAAATGCTGTAGCATCGGTCCAGATCGATGATTTTTTTAAAGCCGGACGCAATCGGAAGACTGCGGCGCAGGGAGGATGTGATATCCATCCGGCTCAGGGTGAGGATGCCCGAATTGGATTTTCCGTGTGGCTGGCTGAGAGGATACATCAGATAAGCCGAGTGATAATTCTGCGCGAAAACGCTGTCCCAGGCTCCTTCTTCGGAAAAATTGTCGACAATGAGTTGGCATTCATTTACATGATGACTCCTTGTGGAGTCTGTGTCCACTTCCTGGAAGAGGGCGATGTCAGGACCAAACGAGAGCGCTGTTCCGGAGGTGCCGTTCACGCAATCCAGCACACTTTCCTTCGAGCGCGCCCGGCTCTCTTTTCCGCCGTCCATGAAAAAAGTGAAATCCGCCGTGTAGGCGCCGAATCCAATATTGTAAGAGACCGCTGTGTATTCCCGGCCTGTCTGTACGGGGGACCGGGCGTCTCCCGTGACTTCCAGTTCTACATTGTCCTCGATTCGGCTGTACGACAAAAAAACATAAGCCGCATAGGCGGCGGCTGCCAGAAGGACTACGGCGGCAAGCCCCGCCGGAAGGATCCACCAGACCGATCTTTGACTGCTCATATTTTTTCCTGCCATGTCAGTTTTTTATCCTCTCATTTTTTCAAGACTCGCTCGCGAGTCTTGAATTAGAAGCTGTCCCTGTCGCATTGTCTTTGCCTCAAAAAGACATATACAGATTATAGCACATAGATCAGATTTGGGATGACCCCCACTTGTTTAAGCGGGGGCAAAAAAAGGGGCGGGAAGGCCGGCAATCCGGGAAAACAAGACAGTCCCGGCAGCTTGACAGCAGTCTGACAGTTTGCCCGTGACAGTTGTTTTTTCGCAAGTTCGTTTTTTTAATGTTTGTGGTAGAATAGAAAAGGTTGTGAAATTTCGTTTTATTCGTTTTATTCGGTTTAAAATAATATGAGCCCCGGACAGGCAGTGTGAGCAGCTGCGCTCTCCGGGCATATTCAATAATTCAGTATTTAAGGAGAAGAGGAATGAGACTGAAAGACGCGATCGGTTCGCTTCAGCTGGGAAGGAAAAAAGAATCTGTGGTGAACCGGCTGTGTACAGAGTGGAGCGAGTCGGCGGATGACGGACCGGGCGCGGTGCCGCTTGCGGAATATCCGCGGCCTCAGTTCAGGCGCCGGGACTGGCAGTGCCTGAACGGCTGGTGGGAATATAGAATCCTCCCGCCAGGAAAAGCTGCGGAAGGACTGAGCCGGGAAGCAGACGGAAAAATTCTGGTTCCTTTTTCTCCAGAGACTGCCCGCTCAGGTGTGGAGCGAACCCTCCAGCTCGGGGAGGAACTCCGGTACAGGAAAGAGATCGGGAATCTGAAAGTCCCCCGGGGGAAGAGACTCATTCTTCATTTCGGCGCGGTGGATGAGCGCTGCATTGTCTGGTGGAATGGAACCAGAGTCGGCACTCATCGCAATGGCTATCTGGCCTTTTCCTTTGATGTGACAGAAGCTGTCAGGCCCGGAAGCAATGTGCTGGAGGTGTGTGTCCGGGATGACACCGACAAGGGGACGGCCTGTCGCGGAAAGCAGACCCTGCAGCCCGGCGGAATGTATTACCGCGCCCAGAGCGGAATCTGGCAGACGGTCTGGCTGGAGACAGTGCCTGAGGACCATCTTGTGAATCTGAAGATCACTCCGTCTGTGGAGAAGGAAGAGGTAGAATTCAGACTGCGGTTTTCCGGCTCAGGAAACACCGGTTCAGGAAAAAAAGGCTCCGGAGATGCCGGAGCGGGAGATGCCGGCTCAGTAAAAAAAGGCTCCGGAGATGCCGGACAGAAGGTTCGCGTGACGGTTTACCCGCCTG
>JAUNEM010000275.1 GCA_030525515.1 Eubacteriales bacterium | reverse complement strand
AGGAATATATTCAGGGTTGCATTTCTGTCTGGTTCTCATATAAGATTGGAAATGTGAAGCGCCGATCCTGCAGGGCAGGTGCGCTTTTTTCAGCCGGTAACGACTGATTTCTCATCGCCGCGCCTCTCGGTTTTTTTGTGCGGCAACTTTGATATCATAGCACGTTCTTGTTCGGCTGTCAACAACTTTTTTAAGCTTTCCAGCTGTTTTCCTGTTATTTTCCGTTGTTGTGTGCCGTCTTTTTCAACGGCGAATATTATGATAGCACGGTGTATCCCCAAATGCAAGCAAAAATTTTAATTTTTTTAAGTTTTTTTGCGCTTACAAATTAAGCCATATTTTCAGTATGTAGTCCACTACATATAGTAACATGAAGGCCTTAAGCCCTCCGGCCCCGACCCCCAGGAACCGATCGACAAACTTTATGACGGGAAGTCCGGTAAATAGTTTGAGCGAGGAAAATATAATCCTGCACAGAAAATACAGAACGCCCAGCACGAACAGCAGGGCGATCGCCATTGCTTTCGTGCTCACTTCCCCGCCGAGGCTTCCGGTCGCCAGGCCGCCGATCAGGCTCAGAACGATCAGTGAACAGATTCCGGCGACGAGGCCTTCGATTTCTTTTACGAAGCCCCTCTCGAACCCCCTGATCATTCCCCGGGCCAGAATGAGTATGTATGCAAACAGAATAAGCCAGAAATACAGATTCAACGCTATTCTCCCATCTATCACTTTCATTTTCGGAATGCCGCGGCACGTCCGTCCTCATTATTCAGCAATGACGGCGTTCAAGACTTGTCAGCAAGTCCTGCCCCGCCGTCATGTGCGCGTTTTCACAAAACAATCTGTAAAAAAATGTCGAATATGGAAAAGAATACAAAATTATACGTGCAAGTTCCCGCAGCGCGTTCAGTGCAGGCGCACGCTGTCGATCTCGCCGCCTGTCACGACCAGGAGGTCGTTCAGCCTCGTTCCTGGAATCAGGGCGCTGATCGTACGCCCCAGATCGCCTTTGAAGATGCATCTGCCGCTCAGATCAAAAATCTGGCACTCCTGATCATTATTGATATATATTTTGTCGCCGGAAATTTTGATTTCCTTGTACTGCATGGTGAATTTGACGCTTCCGGCCTTTCTCCCTCTCCTGTTGTAGACGTCAAGCCGGTACTGCTCCCCGTCGGATGTGTTGTTAAACAACAGCCCGATCAGGTTTTCACCCGAAAAGACTCCCTGCAGGTTCTCCGAAAAAAGGATACTGGAACTGCCCGATTTGCCCAGCAGGGTTTTCTGGAACAGGATCAGCCTTTTATCGGAAATGCCTGCGCAGGTCTCGTCGTCCATATATCCGACATAGGGAACCACTTCATCAATAAAATCATAGCGGTCGACCCGGTGGTCCGCTTTCTTCTGCCCCGCTTTTCCAAAATTGTAAAAAGAAATGTTGGATTTCACAGCAGCACTCGAAAGCTGTACGCTTGACAGGCACAGAGTCTCACCGTCAGCAGAAACCGTCGCGGAAATGGGATATCCGTTTTCGGGCATTGTCTGGATGATATAGGCGATTTCCTTTCCCTCGGGAGTATACAGGCGGATCCAGGTCGCCCTGGCGTCATTCATGACGACAGCCACCTCGCCGCTCTCAGACGCGGTAATGCTGTGGATCGGGAACATGGTCTCGATCGTGCCGAGCAGTCCCTTTGTATTCATGACATAGACATTGTAGCCGCTTCGGTTGGCAATCGCGATCACATCACCGGAAATGCTGATGATCGGCTGCTGCATCTTATAGGAAACATGCCAGCGGGTATTTCCCCGCCGGTCCATGCAGACTGCTCCGTTTCCGCTGTAACGGATGATACTCTTTCCCAGGCCGACAAATTCCGCCCCGTCCTCCACAGTAAATGAAGAGACGCGGACTAATTCGGCTTTTTTGTATCCCCGATGCATCCACAAAATAATGACTGCCATCAAAAGAGCAGTGATCAGCGAAACGGTGATCAAAGTGCGGCGGTAGAGCCTGGCTTTATGACGGATCAGTTTCTCCTCATAAGAGGGAGCCTCCTTGGCTGTCTTTTTGGAGAAAGATTTTTCCTTTTCAGAGCGGACCTGGACAAGTGTGTTCTCAATCTCTCCTGAGTCCTGTTTTCCGTCGCCTCCGGGCCGGGTCCGTCCTTTCTGATCCGGCCGTGGGCCTGTACCGGGTTTGTCCCCGGCCGCAGGCTTTCCGGCAGTGCCCGCTGCTGCGGTTGTAACGGGCTTGTCTCCTGCCGAAGGCTTTCCGGCAGTTCCTGCCGCTGCGGTTGTTTCAGGCTTGTCTCCTGTCACAGGCTTTCCGGCAGCGTCCGCTGCGATGGTCCCTGCTGCGGCAGCTGTTTTCGCGGAACCTGCATTTGTGCCGTTTGTTTTAGCGAAATACTCACTCTTGACGTTTGTTTTATCGGGACCTGCACTCGTGCCGTTTGTTCCAGCGGGACCTGCACTGGTGCCGTTCACGCCGGTATTACCCCTGCCTGCGGGGGCATCCTCTGTCGGAGAATCTGTCACGGAGCTGTTGTCAGCCTCTGCCCGGGAAGGCCTGGTTTTTCCGTCGGACGATCCCAGCGGCCTTTGGGCCTCTGCCCGGGAAGACCTGGTTTTATCGGGAGATGTGTCCTCAGACTTGTTATTGTCCCGTTCTTCCGGCAGGCCGGTCTCCGGCTTCTTTTCATTATTCAGTTTGGAAGATGTGTCCTCCTCCTGTGCGGAGAGAGGATCCAGAATATTTTTTTCTTCCATTGATTCACTGCTCTATCGTTCGTTTTGTAATCTATTGAGAGTTCCGCGCGGGTTCTGTATCC
>JAUNEM010000274.1:1704-2847 GCA_030525515.1 Eubacteriales bacterium | reverse complement strand
TTTTTCTCCTTCAGAAATTCTTCCAGGTCGTTTTCATCGATCGTGGACAGCATATATACGTTATCAGAAGATGACGCATGGTCTACGACCAGGTAAAAGGTGTTGTGGTTCTGCGTCTGAATTGCGTAAAAATCCTTGTCAGAAGAAGACCGGATCTCGTCAAGCACTTCACCGTTTCCCGGTTCGGAAAAAGGCTTTTCCGGTTCAGAAGGATCCCGATTGGAAGTACCTTCATCCGGCTGTGTGCCCTGGGCTGTGCTCGCTTCCTCCGGTTTGATCCATACAGTCACTGAGCTTTCCGGGCTGTCTACAGTATCATTTCCTCCTGTCTCCTCCATATATACCCGAGCCGTGCTGCCCGCATCCATATATGCATATACCGGGAGCGACATTGCCCCCAGCAAAGCAGCTGTAATAAACGCTTTCAATACTGCTTTCTTCAATGCACTTATTCTTATCCTCTTATTTACCATGATTATTCCTTTCCACTCTTTCCAAATATATATGCCGCTCGTCAGAGCGGTACCTGAAGCTAATAATCTGTCCGATCGAAATCTATGATCTGAATTTACAGAGCTGTCAGTTTCCATTATTCTGATCGACATGCTGCAGGTTGTTTCCGATTATCGGTTTCCGCTGATTGTCCCGGCTTTCTGCGTCTTCCTTTTCCGCACGGACTTTCAGTTCCTGAAAAACAGCATTCAGCCGTTCCGCTAAATCTGAACCCTCCTGGACCTGATCCAACAGGACAGCAAGGTTGGAGCCATCCATTCCATAGTTTCGGAATGTTTCAAGAATTTCTCGTTCCTCTTCCTGACGAATGCTCTCATCAATAGTTTTCAGCCTCTCGCTAATACTCTCGTACTTCCTGAGTACATGTTTTCTTTTTTCAAGGAGCCTTCTGAGCTTCTCTGATTTCCTCCTGACAGGTCTGGTGTCTGTAGTCCCTTCCGCTTCAGATAGTCCTGTTTTAGTCAAATCTGGTCTTCTGATCTCATTATCTTCCACAGTCTCACCTCTTATGTGTTTCGCAAACAAGATTAAAGCAGCGATGCAAGAGCGCATAAGCGCAGAGCATCGCGTGGCTTTAATCGTGCATGCAGCTTATATTTTTATATGGATATGTTCATATTTTAAGCATCT
>JAUNEM010000274.1:0-1604 GCA_030525515.1 Eubacteriales bacterium | reverse complement strand
AGCATCTCTAATGTATCCTTCCAAATGCAAGAAAATGGGCGCGCCAGTATGTAGACTCAATCGATGTATATTGGATTGGCTCTCCGCAATGGATCATCATTCCCTCTCCGACATAAATCCCGACATGTGTTGCGCCTGGTGCGTTATAGGTATTCTGGAAAAATACCAGGTCTCCCGGCCTTGCTTCCTCTGGTGAAACATAGGAGCAGTAGCTGCGCAAACCGTCCGCGGTTGTCCGCGGGACGCTCCAGCCATTTCCGCAATGATTGATCACCCAACATACAAAGCCTGAGCAGTCAAAACTGGTGGAGGGCGATGATCCTCCCCAGACATAGGGATAACCAAGATAGCGCTCCGCCTCGCGCAGCATCCTGGCAAATCGCTCATCGGACAGAGCCTCCGTGGGGACTGTGTAGCCGAAGTCCTGGCCCCTTCCCTGGTATCCGCCGGTTGCAGTCACATCAAACAGGTAATCGCGGTTCCCATTTGTGGCGTTATAGAGCAGGTACATAGGCGTTTGTGTATCCGTCAGATACCGTCTTGCAACAGAATCAAATCCATTATTCCGCAGGACAATATTCAGGATCTGCCTTTGCCGTTCTTCCACCACCTGGGTGATGGTCCCGGTCTCTGCATCAACGATTTCCTCCACAACGACTGTTTCTGACTCCGTACTGACGGAGGTGGTGATTGCATATTGATCCTCAAAAAGCTGCTGCAGGATCCCTGTCTGCTCGATCTGCGGGAAAGTAAATTCCCCATACAGGGTAGTCAGAAGGGAGATCAGCTGGTAGGGATTGTGGAAGATCTCATCGATCTGGTATCGATACTCGTCGTAACCCGGGTTGTCCTGTTCCATCCGCATGATCTCCGTATTCAGCCCGTCCTCAAGGGCAGAATATGCCGCCTCAGCCAGATATATGTCCGTATCCGTACTCGGATAGGTCGAACCTGTAAAAGTCGCCCCGATTCCCTGGATAAAGGATGCACAGGATGAAATGGATGCCGCAATAAGCAGGGTTATCACGCCTATAACAGCTATCGTCATGAGGAAATGACTGTTTCCCCCGCCCCCAACCATCCTGCGGATACGGCGCAGCGCCCTGGAAAAAAAGCCGCCTGATTCATATGCCTTTCCACCTACACCCGTAAGGGTGCCGCCGGCCCTCCTTGCCTTTTTATAGGCATCCTTATATCTTTTTCGCTGCCAGAAACGGTTGATTTCTGCCGTGGATTTCTTCTTTTCTCTCGCGATTCTTTTTCCGACATCGGCTGGATCATCTGATACCAAATCCTTCCGCCTGGAAGCTGCTGTTATGAGCCTTTGCTTCTCGTTCATTCCTTTGCGGACAGATTTACTGCCATTCGGACTTCTGGCAGAAGCCATCCGGACTGCACCTTTGCCAGCTCTTTCTGCCTGGTGGATTGCATCATTGGCTGTGCTGTCGCCGATTGCCTCAGTATCTTGCTGAGTGTCTTCTCTGAGCCTGCGGTAAGCATATCTGCCTGCCCCATAGGCCAGTTTTCCTGCCGCATGACCAGCCATGGCCATGCCTGCGCCGCGTACCATGCCGGAAGACTCGTCCCCAAACATCAGCTTTGAT
>JAUNEM010000082.1 GCA_030525515.1 Eubacteriales bacterium | reverse complement strand
ATTCCAGAAACCAGCTGTTTTGGTCGGAGGTGTGGTTGAAGACGAGATCCATGACGATGCGGATGCCCCTTTTTCCGGCCTCGGCAATCAGATGATCCATGTCCTCCATAGTCCCGAAGGTTTCATCGATCTCATAATAGTCTGCTATATCATAGCCGTTGTCCGCCTGCGGGGACTTATAACAGGGAGTAAGCCAGATGGCTCCGATCCCCAACTCCTTCAAATAGTCAAGCTTTTCGGTGATTCCGTTCAGATCTCCGACGCCGTCTCCATCAGAATCGTTGAAGCTTCTGATATAAATCTCGCAGACATTCGTTTTCTGCCACCATTTCATTCCCTCGGACATTTGCTCCTCGCTTTCTTTCCTCCCCGGCTGACCGCCTGCTTCATCCTGCAGACCGCTGCTGCCTCCGGGTACCCCGGACTGAGAATTGCTCCGAAATCCGCAGACATTGATCATAAGCCCCGCTGCCAGAACAATAACGACCAGCTTCTTCAATCCGAATTTCCCTTTCATTAGATCCGCCTTTCCGTCATTCAAGACCCGCTTGTAATTATGAGTATGGGTATGAGCCTGATTCACAGACCCACGTTTAGACTGATTTATTATAGCATTTACCTCATCTGAAAAAAACAAAGAAGGGGGGAGACAGGGGACGGTTCGGACGGCCACTTTTCAGCCTGTGAGGTCTTGTTGCAAGCACGAATATGGTATAAAATGATACAACACGATTATGAGAATCAGTCATTACGGAAAGACGCAGCGCAGCTAATTATCACTGAACTGAACAAAGCACAGCTTCATTCACTTCAGATCCACGGTTAACATTTTCTGTAATATCCCGATTCATGGAGACTCAACTATGCAAAATGAGATCAAGGCTGTTTTTTTCGATGTCGACGGGACCCTCCTGTCGCACACTCTCAACGATGTCCCGGAGAGCACAAGGCGGGCCATCGACAAGCTGCGCTCCCGCGGTATCTTAACGGTCGTTGCGACAGGACGCCATATGGAGGAGTTCAACAAACTCCCCGTGAGCAGTCTTCCGTTTGACGGCTATCTTATGCTCAACGGCCAGCTTCTTTTGGACAGTGAGCGAAGAGTCTACTCCGGTACTGCAATCGACCAGGGCGAGATGGAAATACTGGCCGGTATATTCTCCGCCAGGCACATTCCATTTGTCATGATCGGCGAGAACGAGAGATATATCAACTATGTAAATGATACCGTCATAAAGACACAGGAACAGACCAAGGGATTAGTGCCCAAACTCGGTCATTACAAGGGAGAAAAAATCTATCAGATTCTGGCTTTTGTCGAGGAGCACCACAGGCAGATCCTTCACAACCTGCTTGACGAATGTGCTGTCACCAGCTGGCATGATACAGGTATAGATATTATCCCCAAAAACGGCGGCAAGACAGTGGGCATGCAGCAGTTTCTGAAAGAGCACGGACTGGAGCAGTCCGAATCCATGGCTTTCGGAGACGGAGAGAACGACATGGAGATGCTCCGCTATGCAGGAATCGGTGTAGCCATGGGCAATTCATCGGACAAAGTGAAAGCGGCCGCGGATTATGTGACAGACTCCGTGGATAACGACGGTATTGAGAAGGCCCTGCTCCATTTCGGCCTGATCGATTAAAGCGGTCGGAGGAGCGTTTGAGACGATTACATGTCCGAATAGCAGCGCCTGATTATGGTGAAAATTAAAAGTCGATGAAAGATGCATGCGTACCGGGCAGGTTCAATCCTGCTGCACGGTACGCATTTTTTATGACACAGCCCGTGCAGTGTATTTTCCGCCTTGCGGCGGACACCGGCTGACCACTTTTTATCCTCCTGTACTCATACACTTTTTATCCTCCCTTGCTCATACACTTTTTACCCTCCCGCGCTTAAACACTTGCTTTTATCAAGTACGTATGATAAAAAGACTATTGGCATCAGAAAGAATACCCCCTTTTGAAATTTAGTGTTTTTATTGCACTTACTATCTTTTTGAAACCGTAGAAGTCGTACAGCACAGAAAGACTGCGGAAAACCGGAAATAGTGCCCCCGACACCGGAGGGTCCGGCATAACCCGCATGCCGCAATAGGAAATGCAAAATGAACGAAGACCTTGAAAAGAAATTCAACTGTCCTGTAGAAGCGACCATCAGTCAGATCGGAGGGAAGTACAAAGCCGTCATTCTCTATCACCTCCTGAACAACGAGCTGCTGCGCTTCAATGAGATCCAGAAGCAGATGCCGCAGGCGACTGCCAAGATGCTCAGCCGTCAGCTGCGCGAGCTGGAGACCGACGGACTTGTGCACCGGGAGGTGTACCCCGTGGTCCCTCCCAGGACGGAATACTCTCTTACAGAGCGCGGAAAGACCCTGGCCCCCATTATCAATGAAATTTATGACTGGGGAAGGGCCTACATGGATGGGTCATTCTAACTCATTCCGGATTCTCATCCCGGATACCCATCCGGATACCCTGCAGCAAAACAGAAGACCCGCAGGCGGGTCAAGCAAATCAGGATACCTGTTAGGATATTTTTATGAAAGAAAAAATGACATCCAAAACTACATCCGGCGGAATCTTCCACGTCGGTATTGATGTGGGCTCCACCACAACCAAAATTGCCGTGATCAATCCGGAAACCGGGGAGGTTCTCTACTCCGATTATCAGAGACATCACGCGGAGCAGCTCCGCAGTGTGCGCACGGCCCTGCTGAAGTTTGATGAACAGTTCCCGGATGAAAAAATCCGGGTCGCGTTGACCGGCTCCGGAGCCAAGCCGATCGCCGACGCGGTCAGTGTCCCCTTCGTCCAGGAGGTGGTCGGCAATTCCATCGCCCTGAAGAGACAGTACGGAAAGATCGGCACCGCCATCGAGCTCGGCGGACAGGACGCCAAAATGCTGTTTTTCCATACCGATAAGGAAACAGGAGAGTCCGTCGTCGACGACATGCGCATGAACGGAAGCTGTGCCGGCGGTACAGGCGCTTTTATCGACGAAGTGGCCGCCATCCTGAAGACGCCCATCGAGGAGTTCAATTCCCTGGCCGAAAAGGGAACGACCGTCTATGACATCTCCGGCCGCTGCGGCGTCTATGCCAAGACAGATATACAGCCCCTGCTCAACCAGGGAATTTCAAAGAGCGACCTTGCCCTCTCTTCCTTTCACGCCATAGCCAAGCAGAGCATAGGCGGCCTGGCGCAGGGACTTGATATTGTGCCTCCTGTCGCTTTTGAGGGCGGTCCCCTGACCTTTAACCCCGTCCTGATCCGCGTGTTCTGTGAGCGCCTGGGCCTGGGCCCCGACCAGATCATCGTGCCCGAGCACCCCGAGATCATGATTGCCTACGGCGCCGCCCTGTCCCTGGACAGCCTGTTTGCGGACCAGCGCGGGCACACATACGCGGCAATGCTGGCGGATCAGCTCAGTTCCGTCAAAGAAGACCGCACCAGCCACAGGGGAAGCGACCGCCTGACCCGTCCTTTTTTTGACAGCCGCGAAGAGTATGAGACTTTTAAGGAGGAGCACCGGCTTTCGCAGATCACTCCCGTCAGCTACAAAGAGGGAGATAAGATCAGGGCCTATCTGGGAATCGACTGCGGCAGCACGACGACCAAATTCGTGCTGATGGACGAGCAGGAAAACCTTCTCGAGCAATTCTACGGTCCCAACGAAGGAGACCCTCTGATCGTCCTGCAGCAGGCACTGCTGGCCATGAGGCAGAGGGCCCGGGAGGCAGGCGCCGAGATCGAGATCATCGCCGCCGGAAGCACCGGCTACGGCGAGCTCCTGGTCAATAAAGCCATGAACACCGAATCCCACATGGTCGAAACACTGGCCCACGCCTGGGCGGCGGAAAAATATGTCAAGGATGTCTCCTTTATCCTGGATATCGGCGGACAGGACATGAAAGCCATCTGGATCAGCAACGGGATCGCCACTAATATTGTCGTCAACGAAGCCTGCTCCTCGGGCTGCGGCTCCTTCCTGGAAAACTTCGCCAAGACACTGCACATCCCCGTCAAAAAGATCGCGGAGACCGCTTTCTCTTCCAAGAATCCCGCGGCTCTGGGGAGCCGGTGCACGGTCTTCATGAACAGCTCCATCATCACGGAGCAGAGAAACGGCAAGGTTCCCGGCGACATCATGGCCGGCCTGTGCCGCTCCATCATCGAAAACGTTTTTACAAAAGTTATCAGAATTTCCAATATCCAGTCCCTGGGCAAAAACATTGTCGTCCAGGGCGGCACCTTCCAGAACGACGCCGTGCTCAGGGCCATGGAACAGTATATTGGCAGGACGGTCACCCGTGCCCCCTATCCCGGCCTCATGGGCGCCATAGGCGCAGCCCTCCTGACCAAGGAAGAGGCAGAGCGGGCCATGGCGGAAGGCACTTACAAAAAGACCTTCCTGAGTCTCGATGAACTGGAGAATTTCAGCTATACGCAGGAAGCCAACATCCCCTGCCCCTTCTGCAATAATCACTGCAAGCGCACCGTCGTCAGGTTTTCCAACGGCAATTCCTGGATCACCAACAACCGCTGCGAAAGGGGTGAGGTTCTGGGAAATCCCAAGGACAGCGAAGTACAGGCCGAGATCAGAAAGATTCAGAAAGAAAAGGCCGCCGTGCCCAACCTCTTTGACCTGCGGACAAAGCTTCTTTTTAAAGAATATCCTTATACCGTCGTCGACAGGGACGCGCCCGAAAAAAATATCACCATCGGACTTCCCCGCGTGCTCTCCAACTGGGAGTACATGCCCTTCTGGACCACTTTCTGGAAGAGCCTGGGCTTCAAGGTCAAAATGTCTCCCATGAGCACCCGAAAGATCTATGAATCCGGACTGCACGCAGTGACTTCCGACACGGTCTGCTTCCCCGCCAAGCTGGTGCACGGACACCTGCGGTCCCTGCGGGATATGAAGGTGGACAGAATCTTCATGCCCACGATCACCACGGTGCATTCCGAAAACCGGCATGAGACCAGCGAGTCCATGTGCGCGATCGTAAAGGGCTATCCGCTCGTCGTCCGCAACTCGGACAATCCTGAGGAGAAATGGGGAATTCCCTTTGACTGCCCCCTGTTCCACTGGCACAGCCAGAAAGACATGGAGTATCAGCTCCCCCTTTTCATCCAGGATACCTTCGGGATCAATAAGAGCGTGGCTCTCAAAGCCATCAGCCAGGGCCTGGCCGCCATGGACGATTTCCGTGCCCAAATGCAGAAAGCCGGAAAAGATGTCCTGGATCAGGTCACGGAGAAGGGCACCTACGCGGTCGTTCTGGCCTCCCGTCCCTATCAGATCGACGGACTGGTCAACCACGAACTGCCCGGAATGTTTACCTCCAGGGGAATCCCGGTCATCACCTGCGACGCGGTCCCTGGCGTCAATGACGTCGACCTGACCAACAGCCGTCTCGACATTGTCAACAATTTCCACGCCAGGATGCTGGGCTCCGCCGTGCTGGCGGCGGAAAACGACCACCTCGAATACGTCCAGGTCGTGAGTTTCGGCTGCGGGCACGACGCCTATCTCTCCGACGAGATCATCCGCCTGATGGATGAGATCTCCGGCAAGGCTCCCCTTGTGCTCAAGCTGGACGAGAGCGACATCCAGGGTCCCCTGCGCATCAGGGTGAGATCCTTCATCGAGACGATCGAGATGCGCAGGACCAGGAATATTGCCAGGACGGTGAAGCCCCTCAGCGATCCCTACCCCGTCAAGTTCACGAAACAGGACGCTCAGGAAAAGGTCGTGCTTGTCCCCAACACCTCCCACGCCTTCTGCGAAGTCATGTCGGCCGCCCTGTCCGGGCAGCACGTCAAGGCTGTCGCGCTCCCCGTGGGCCGCGATGAGGCCATCAGCGACGGCAAAAAATATGTCCACAACGACATCTGTTTCCCCGCCCAGATCGTGGTGGGAGAGATCATCAGTGCACTGAAATCAGGCAAGTACCAAATCGACCAGATCGCCGTGGCCATGGGCAAGTATATCGGCGACTGCAGGCTGACCCACTACAGCGCCCTGCTCAGGAAGGCCCTGGACGACGCGGGCTTCCCCAATGTCCCCATCCTGACCAACGACGACGTGGATGTCCACAATCTTCACCCCGGCTTCAAGATGAGCCTGCTCTCCGCGATCAGGCTGTCCTCCTCCCTGCCCATGATCGACGCGCTGGAGGAGATCCTGCGCAAGACCCGCCCCTACGAGATCAAAAAGGGAAGCGCCGACGCCGCCTTCGACAAGGCTCTCTCCTATGTCGTAAACGGACTGAAAAAAGACGGCATCCAGGGCGCACGCAAGGGATTTAAGAAGGCAATCGACACCATGAACCAGATCAAGTGCGACTTCTCGGAAAAGAGGCCGCGGGTCCTGATCGTAGGCGAGTACCTGCTCAACTTCCATCCCGGCGCCAACCACGATATCGAAAAATATCTCGAGAACAACGGCTTTGAGGTAATTGAAGCCCGTATGGCGGACGTCATCAGGAAGACCTATTTCTACCAGAACGCCCAGGTGAAAGAATTCCACATCAGGAAGAGCTTGAAAGACAAAATGGTCCTCAATATCCAGGACAACTCCTTCAACGTCGCCCAGGATTTTGTCGACTCGATCGCCAAACGGAATCCCCTCTACAAACCGGCTCCCCGCATGCAGGACATCGTTAAGGATTCGGATTCCATCATCCATCACACTTTTGATGCCGGCGAAGGCGTCCTGATCCCCGCGGAGATCCTCCATCACGCCAAGGAGGGCTGCCGCAACTTCATCATCCTGCAGCCCTTCGGCTGCCTGCCCAACCACGTGGTCGGCAGGGGCATCTCCAAAAAGCTCAAGGAACTGTACCCGGACGCCAACATTCTGCCCCTTGACTATGATCCTGACGTCAGCACGGCCAACATCGAGAACCGGCTTCAGATGCTGATCATGAACACAAAGATGGGAATGACACACGCATAATCAGGAGACCGGGAGTGTCCCCACATGATCGGGAAACCAGGAGTGTCCCCATATAATCGGGAAAATCGAAGTATCCCCACATGATCATCCTATAACAGGGTGGAGGCGGCTCTGCCGCCCTCTGCCCCCGACCGGCCCGTGACCGCAGTAAGGCGGAAAAATTCATTTCACGATTACACAGGCCGTGTCATAAGATAAAAATCCCCTGCCTCCGCCGGGCTGTCATCCGGCAGAGACAGGGGATCATTATTTATTCTTCCTTTCGCAATATCCGTGACTTGAGATAACAGTCGCAGGCTGCGCGCACAAAAGGAAAACCTGCTTCATCATGGGGACAATCCCGCGATGAAGAAATAACCCCCGCAGCGGAAAGGAGCGGATCAGGGGTTTTCCATATACAGAGAGCTTGCAGAAACAGAGAGCACAAGGTCTCCCTGCTGTAAGACAAATTCTCTGATCATGCTGTATTCCAGATCTACAACTCTCCTGATAATCAGATCATACTCAGTGGTACCGTCCATTTTGACCGTAACCCTGCTCTGGGTCACCTGGGCCTGCCACTTCTTGAGCTGATTGTGCAGGATCTCATCAAATCCGCAGTTACTTTTGACCACAAACAAGAGATGATTGCCTCCATGGACATCGGAACCCAGCAGAAACCGGTACATCAGATGCTGCATAATCCAGAAGAGTAAAACGGTGCAGAGAACAGGAATATACATCCCGGCACCGATCGCAAGTCCGATGCCGGCAGTCATCCAGATTCCCGCGGCAGTAGTCAGACCCTTGATGTTGCCTCCAACCTTGAAAATAACACCTGCGCACAAAAAGCTTATGCCGCTGACGGCCTGAGCCGCGACTCTGGCGGAGTCCGCTCCCTTGACGCCGATAATGTCACCGGCTCCGCCCATTGTGAGGTCCGCGAAACCATACTTGGAAATCAACATGATCAAAGCCGTCGTACAGCACACCAGAATATGTGTCCGGATTCCCGCCTCCTTGAAACGCTGGCTCCGCTCCATTCCGATAATCCCGCCCACGAAGAAAGCAATGACAATGCGAAGGCAGAACTCAAGATTCTGTATAGCGGTGAAATGGCTGTTGTACATTTGTAAGTAAGTCATGGCGATATCCCTCCATCCCCCTCAGCAAAATATGTCTTCCACATTCTACTTATTCTAACATGTGTATCCCCGGTCAATGAACAGCCACAATCCTGTTTTCGTCCTTTTTATTGTCTTTTTCACAATGCCGCGGCGCCGGTGTCCGGTGCCAGACATTTTCCATATGATCCAGCATTTCCCGCATCTTTTCAGAGACCCTTCTGGCTCCCGCGTGGTCTTTGCCGCTGGCCGTCACGCCGACAACGATATCCCCCTTTCGGGCGATCCCCGGAAAGTAAAAATCACTCTTGCTCCTGTCCGTGCTGACATTGACAGTGATCCCGCGCTTTTTACAGTCGTCGTAAATCCGGTTATTCACATCGTGATCATTGGTGGCGGCGAAAACGATGTCCGCCCCCTCCAGGTCCCCCTCCTCATATGCCTTCTTCAGGAAGATGATTTTCCCACAGGCAGCAAGTTCCCCTACTTCCGCCAGGCAGTCCGGCGCGATCACCGTCAGCTGCGGTGTAAACTGACTCAGCACTGCGATCCTGCGGCGGGCGATTTTACCCGCCCCGAACACGATCAGCTTCTTTTGGGACAAATCTATAAAGACAGGAAAAAAAGGATATTCACCCAACTGACAAGCCTCCTTTTTTGCAAACACAGCAAGCACCTTTTCCGCCATCGAATCGGACGGCTTTTCTGCGTCAGCTGTTTTTTTATATTTCAGCTCCATGGGCGAGTGCCCGCAAGCATATCCGTCTTTGCGGCCGCTTGCCCGCTGTTTTTTAAAGAATTTATGCCGGCATCATGTTATAATTGACTGGTTTACAGGGTACATTTTCTGTTCCGGGCCAAGAAAGGGATATAGTCATGAGTGAACGCATCGTCGTCGCAAAATTCGGGGGCACATCTGTCGCGGATGCTGCCCAGCTCCGCAAAATCAGCACCATCATCCGCAGCAATCCGGAGAGGAGATTCATTGTGGTCTCAGCACCGGGAAAACGGTTTCCCGAAGATATCAAAGTGACAGACCTGCTGCTGGCCTGCTATGAAAAGGCAACGGCGGGAGAGTCTTTCGCGCAGGAGCTGGACCAGATCAGGATGAGGTATCGGGAAATCGTCGACGGCCTGCAGATGGTCTTCCCTCTGAATGAGGAGATCAGGACCCTGGAAGAGTCTCTCCTGACAAATCCGGAAAGGGATTATACCGCCAGCCGGGGCGAATATCTGACTGCCAAAATCATGGCCCAATATCTCGGCTTTACCTTTGTGGATCCGGCCTGGTGTGTCTGCTTTGACGAAGACGGCCAGCTCAACGACGCCATGACCAGACGGACAATGCGCGCTTCCCTTCTGCCCCTGAGCCGTGCGGTGATCGCAGGCTTTTACGGAGCAGATATGAACGGGCGGATCCGCACTTTCGAGAGAGGCGGATCGGACATCACGGGAAGCCTGGCCGCCTGCGCCGTCAACGCCGATCTCTACGAAAACTGGACAGACGTTTCGGGCCTGTACGCCGCAAATCCGGCAATAGTCGAAAACCCGGAGACTGTCTCCTACATGAGCTACAGGGAGCTTCGCACCCTTTCCTACATGGGTGCCTCCGTGCTTCACTCAGACGCCGTTCTGTCGGCCTCCGAGCTGGAGATTCCCATCAATATCCGCAATACCAATATTCCGGAAAACCCGGGAACCATGATCATGCGCCACCTGCCCTCCGGCGTCACGAAGAATCCCGTGACCGGCGTCTCCGGCCGGAAGGGAATGTCCCTTGTCCAGATCGAAAAGGTCATGGTCAGCGACGGATCGGGATTCAGTGCCCTCATGCTGGACATTTTGAAAGAGCGCAGTCTCCCCTTTGAATACTGCCTGACAGGAATCGATTCCATCACTCTCGTCATCCGGAGCGACCTGCTCGAAAGCTGCAAAGAGGAGCTTATTGCCGAGATCCGCAATACTCTTCATCCCGATTTTATCGGACTGCGCGGCAATCTTTCCCTGATCGCCGTAACAGGGGAAAAGGCGACAGAGGCCAGCGACGCCAATGTGCGCGTCCTCGAAAAGCTCACGGAAGAGGGCATCGAGATCAGCACAATCAACCAGGGCGCAGGAAAGCTGAACCTCCTGATCGGCGTACCCGAGGAGCGGTATGAAGATGCCATCCGGGCAATCTACGAGTTCCGCCAGAGCATTTCTCCCTCCTCTAAATGATAAAAAGAAAAAAAAGAGAAACGAGAACAAAAAAGGCAATTCATTTGAATCCGTCACTTGAAAAGAGGCCGCAAATGCCCGGGCAGGCCGGGCATTTGCGGCCTCTTTCCGGTCTGCTTTCATCACTTTCATCTCTTTTTCCGAAAGGATCTCATAACGGACTTTCATAGCCGGCTTTCACGTCAGCCTTTCACGTCCGCTTTTCAAGACGGCCTTCCACGACAGCCTTTCAAAAACACACTCTCATGGCCTGACTATTCTTTATAGGTCTCTTCCTCGACGACGCATTCAATTTTAATCTTTCCCACAAGGAACTGAAGGCCCTCGATCACATGCGGCCGGATGTCTCCTCCGACCATCACCTGCATGATAGGGTCTCCCAGCACAAGTACGCCGCTGTTGAGCCATACACGCAGATAGTAAATCCCCGGAAGTGCCAGGGTCTCCTCGATCACCCTCTCCACTTTTTCTTCATCATAGGAAAAATACATACCGGCAACGGGCTTCGTGCCGGCCTCCCCATAGCGCACTAGGGCCTTCGCGGAGCCCCTCACAACGCCGCAGTGGGTCAGATACATCCCGATTTTCTCCGCCGACGGATCTGCCCAGGCTTCCGTCAGCCAGGCATCCTGCGAGGGACGTTTTTTCGTCTTCACCAGATATTGACTCATCGTTTCCATCTCCTTTTCCAAGTCAGCTGACAGCTCTCCCCTGACTCTTCTGCTCAGACATTTTCGCTTTCCGTCCCAGAGCGCCGTACATCTGTCAGACGGGCATTTCCTGCAGGGCTTTACGCGCTCCTTTCTGTATGGTGAAGCCTCACACGACTTAAGTCGCGTGCTTCCTACTGCCTGCCTTGCGGCA
>JAUNEM010000081.1:4862-11217 GCA_030525515.1 Eubacteriales bacterium | reverse complement strand
CCACCCGTATCATCGGCGCCCTGATCATGGTGCACGGCGACAATTCCGGTCTGGTACTGCCTCCCCGCATCGCGCCCGTCCAGGTCATGATCGTCCCCATTCAGCAGCGCAAGGCCGGTGTCCTTGACAAGGCTTACGAGCTGAAGTCGGTCCTCAGCAATTTCCGCGTCAAGGTAGACGACAGCGACAAGAGCCCCGGCTTCAAGTTCGCGGACCAGGAGATGCGCGGTATTCCGATCCGCGTGGAGATCGGTCCCCGCGATATCCAGAACGGCAAGTGCATCATTGCCCGCAGGGACAACGGCGCGAAAGAAGAGTGCGCCCTGGAGAATCTCGAAGCCAGGATCGGCGAGCTGCTTCCTCAGATCCAGCAGGATATGTACGACCGCGCGAAAAAGCATCTGGAGGAACACACCTATACAGCCGCAACCCGCGAGGAGTTTGAGAAGACCTTCGCCGAGAAGAGCGGCTTCGTCAAAGCTATGTGGTGCGGCGAGCTCGCCTGCGAAGAGGAGATCAAGGAAAAATTCGGCGTGACCAGCCGCTGCATGCCTTTTGAGCAGGAACAGATCGCGGACACCTGCGTCTGCTGCGGAAAGCCTGCCAAAAAGATGGTTTACTGGGGCAGATCCTATTGATCGGGAGACCGCCGGCAGCGAACCAAGTCCCGCAGAGTGGAAAATGACAGTCCGAAGCGGCGGAAGCCCTGCATCGCAGGGAATATGACCGCGGACAGCCGGCATTCCCGCAGCGCGGAAAATGACAGTCCGAAGCGGCGGCAATCCTGCAGACCGGGGGATGAAGAAGATTGGACAATAAAAAGACAATACAGATTCCTTCGGGGGCGGCGGAAATCCTGCGCGTGCTGGAGACCGGCGGGTACGAAGCCTTTGTGGTCGGCGGCTGCGTGAGGGACAGCCTGCTCGGGAGGAACCCCAATGACTGGGATATCACGACCTCCGCCAGGCCGGAGGAGGTCAAAGCCCTGTTCCGCAGAACGATCGACACGGGTCTCAAGCACGGGACCGTGACGATCCTCAGGCACGGGGAAGCCTATGAGGTCACCACATACAGGATCGACGGCGAGTATCTCGACGGAAGACACCCCTCCGATGTCACTTTCACCGCCAGCCTGGAGGAAGACCTCAAGCGCCGTGACTTCACGATCAATGCCATGGCCTACAGCGAGAGCGCCGGCCTGAAAGATTTTTTCGGAGGCCTTTCCGATCTGGAAAAAGGCGTGATCCGGGCAGTAGGCGACCCGGCAAAGAGGTTCGGGGAGGACGCCCTCAGGATCATGCGGGCGGTCCGCTTTGCCGCCCAGCTGGACTACGATGTGGATCCGGAGACGGTGCGGGCCATGAAAGAACTCGCCCCCACACTCAGCAGGATCAGCGCCGAGCGGATCGCGGCGGAGCTGGAGAAGACCATCCTGTCCCCCCACCCGGAAAAGCTGCGGATGGCACGGGAGTGCGGGATCACCGCAGTGATCCTCCCGGAATTTGACCGGTGTATGGAGACTCCCCAGAACAATCCCCACCACCGCTACAATGTCGGCGAGCACACGATCCGTTCCATGATGAATGTCCGCCCTGACAAGGTCCTCAGACTCACCATGCTGATGCATGATTTCGGGAAACCTGCCTGCCGGACCACGGACGAGAAGGGAATCGACCATTTTTACGGACATCCCGCAGTCAGCGCGGATATGGCGGACAACATTCTCCGCAGGCTCAAATACGACAATGATACGCGCAAAAGCGTTGTAAAGCTCACCCGCGAACACGACAGATGTGTCCGGCTGACCGAACCGGGCATCCGCAAGGCGGTGATCGAGATCGGCGAGGATCTCTTCCCCCTCTGGCTGGAGGTCAAGGAGGCGGACGCTCTCGCCCAGAGCCTCTACCGCCGGCAGGAGAAAATGGATTATCTGGAGAAGATTCGGACTGTTTACGGCCGGATCCTCGAGCGGGGGGACTGCATTTCTCTCAAGGACCTGGCGGTCACCGGAAACGACCTGATCGCGGCGGGAGTCCCAAAGGGAAAAGAGATCGGAGGCCTGCTTCGGAAGATGTTTCAGGACGTCGTTGATGTGCCCTCTCACAATGACAGGGACTATCTGCTCAAAAAATATCTGCCGCCGGTTCAGGCGGGAGACGACTGACGGCACAACTGTAAGGCCGCGGCCCTTAACGGAGACAGGCTCAGGTGATAGCCGCAGGCGGTGCGCCTGCCGGTGCTCCGGCAACATCTGAATGTTGACAAAGAATACATTTAACAAGTACAATAAAAGTTACCATCTGTATTTTTCCCGACCCAAAGCCGGACGGAACACAGTCATCTCTGACGAATCATTCGCGGACAGGCTTCTTTCGGGACCTGATTTTACAGCATGTTTTGACGGCAGACGCTTCTGTCCGAAGCGGCAGGGCGCTAACAGACCCACCAATTGCCGCCTGGATGCGGGAATCTGCATGTATGGCGGTTACAGTGTTGAGCACCTTGGAACAGGTGATGATTTAAGGAGAGGATATGAATAAGACACAGTTTGTTGAGAAAATGCATGAGAAATCCGGACTCAGTACGATGAAGGATACCGAGAAGGCTTACAAGGCTTTTATTGAGACCGTGATCGAAGCTCTGAAAGAGGGCGAGAAGATCCAGCTTGTAGGATTCGGTACTTTTGACGTAGGCGAGCGTGCGGCCAGAGAGGGCAGAAATCCCCAGACAGGCGAGTCCATTCAGATTGCTGCTTCCAAATCTCCCAGATTTAAAGCCGGCAAAGCCTTCAAGGATGCGGTGAACGACTGATCTGTTTCAGGACAGGGATTGTTTGTATTTTGAACATCGGCACTGAGATAAATACTGCCCGCGGCCGCAAGGCTGCGGGCTTTATCAGATGTAATCAGTTGTTATCGGATGTTTTTCGATGTCACCGGACATCCCCGGGATGTCTGTGAGACGGACTGTAAGTTAGATGGAAAGGAAACGGTTATGCGGCTGGATAAATACCTGAAAGTGACAAGGCTGATCAAGCGCAGAACAGTTGCGAATGAAGCCTGTGACAACGGAAGGGTGACATTGAACGGAAAAGTCGCGAGAGCCAGCGCGGAGGTGAAACCCGGGGATATCATCGGGATCTCCTTCGGAGACCGGGAAACAAAAGCAGAGGTCCTCGCCGTCCGCGAAAATGTCCGTAAGGAAGAAGTGCAGGATCTGTTCAGGTTCTGCTGAGCTGAGAACGCATTTTGTTAATTGAGAACGGGTTCTGCTGAGCTGAGCACACAGAGGCGGACACCCGCTATAACCCGGGCCGGACATTATTCTGTCCGGTGCCGGACCGGTACACACATTTTGATTTACAGAGGACAACGCAGATGAAAGCATCCGGCAGACCTGCCGCAGGCGGTAAAAATAAAGTGAACAGATCCGCGGCGCCGGGCAGCCGGGCAAAGCGCGGAAGAGGCGTGCGGACATCGGCTGCGTCCGGACGCCGCACAGGAACCACGAGAGCCGGGTCCGCCGGGAAGACCGGCGGAAAACGCGTCGGAAAACCGTCTTCCGACCAGGGGATTCTGACCCAGTGGCGGGAACAGAACGGGCTGAGTATGATCCTGGCTTCTCTGGTAGTCATTATCATTCTGGTTGTGGTGGGAGTGAACGCCGTTTCGCTCGGCAGACGTCTTGTTGAAAATAAAAAGAGACTGGAGACACTTCGCGAGGAGATCAGAATGGAGGATGAGCGGGCGGATGATATTGATGAGTACCGGCGCTATACCAGGACGGATGCCTACATAGAAGAGGTCGCCAGAGAAAAACTGGGACTCATCTACGAGGGTGAGACGGTTTTCAAAGAAGAAAACAAGTAGACGCTCAACGCGGTGCCGGTTCACGCCAGATTTTATTCTTCATCGCGCAAGACCCGTGACTTCAGTCGCGGGATACACGCGCAAAAATGATAAAGAGAGAGCAGAGATTATAGCTATTGTGATCCGCGCCATACAGAAAATGTGTGGCGCGGATTTATTAATATGACACGGCCCGTGTAATAAAAGAAAGCAGATTGTTATGGAAAGCCTCTATCAGCGTGTTAAAAAGTATATGATCGGACAGGGAATGATCAGACCGGGGGAGGCGGTTGTCGCCGGCGTCTCGGGAGGAGCGGATTCCCTCTGCCTTTTCCGGGTGCTGGTCCGCATGTCCGGGGAGATGGGGTTTCTCCTTCAGGTAGTGCATGTCCACCACGGCCTGCGGGAGTCGGCCCGGGAGGACCTGGAGTTTGTGCAGGAACTGTGCGGAAGGGAAAACGTGCCCTGCCGGTGTGTCATGGCTGACGCCGCCGGCATGGCGGCCCGATGGGGCACCGGCGTGGAGGAGGCCGGACGCAGGCTGCGGTATGCCGCCTTTGAAGAGACCCGCGCATGCCTGGAGGCGGAGACGGGAAGAACCTGCCGCATCGCGGTCGCCCACCACAGGGAAGACCAGGCGGAGACAGTGCTCTTTCATCTTTGCCGGGGAACAGATCTGCGGGGGGCGCGGGGGATGCTTCCGGTGAGCGGTCACATCGTCCGGCCTCTTCTCCGGGAGACCCGGGCAGACATCGAGGCCTTCCTGACCTCGCAGGGTATGACCTGGAGGGAGGACGAGACCAACGAAGACACCTCTTACACGCGTAACTTCCTGCGCAGGGAGATCCTGCCCCGGCTGAAGGAAAGCGTCAATCCTGCCTCGGCGGAAAATCTCGCCCGCTTCGCGGGCGCCTGCGCTGAGACGGAGCGGTTTCTGGAGGCGGAGACCGAAAAGGCGGCGCAGCGCTGTATTACGGGTTTTTCAGAGAAGACCGGGGCGAGCAGTGCCGCCATCCTTTCGGACGGGAACCTGCCCGGCGGCAATCAGCATATTCCGTACGAAGACCAGCCGGGCGGCAATCTGCAGACAACAGACGAGGGCGGGAATGGCGTGCCCGGCGGCTGTCTGAATCCTTCCGACGAAGGTGCATACCGGAGAATTACACTCAGTCTGGATGCGCTCAGAAAGGAAGATCCCCTCATTCAGGGAAGGATTCTCTACCGTTGCCTGGCGGCCTGTGCGGGGAGAAGAAAGGACCTGTCCTCGGTCCATGTGGATGCCATGAGGGAACTCTGTGACGGAGAGAGGGACGGCAGTTTGTCACTGCCCGGAAGGGTCACCATGCTCCGCGCGGGAGGTATACTGTATTTTTACAAAAAGACTGCCCTGTCTTCTGAAAAAAAAGGTGAATCCCCTGAGAGCGGAAAGCCGGTGCGGGCGGACGGCTCATCATCAGGAGCCCTGCTGGCGCAAGAGCTTCGCAGCCGCGGAGCGGCCCTGCCCCTTTCGGAGGAAGAGTACGAGTGCAGGGTCTTCAGCTTTGACGGGGACCTCTCCGCAATTCCGCAAAATGAGTATACGAAATGGTTCGATTATGCTAAAATAGGAATGTTTCCTGTTTTCCGTAAAAGGCGGGCAGGGGACAGAATGACGCTTTTGGCAGAGGGCCGTAAGGGCGGTCTGATCAGCAAAAAGCTTGCCAGAATCATGCTCGACGGGAAGATCCCGTCGCAGGTCCGCGCGGAGCTCCTTCTTCCTTTTTGCGGGAGCGAGGCGCTCTGGATTCCGGGACTTCGAATGGGAGACCGATACAGGGTCACTCCGGAGACTGCGACAGTCCTGGAGATCTCCTGGCGGGATCAAAAAGACCCGCAATGACCCGGCAGATTCAGTGAAAAATCAATGATAAAACTCCGCTGGACCGCAAAGCGGAAAAGCGGCATTAAAACAAGGGGGGCAGAAATGGCAGCCAGAATTGAAGAAATGATCAGTGAGGAAGCAATAGACGCCAGAATACGTGAGCTGGGCAGACAGATCACGGAGGATTACAAGGGAAAGGACCTTCACCTGGTATGTGTTCTCAGAGGAGCGGTCTTTTTCATGTGTGAGCTGGCCAAGCGCATCGAGCTTCCGGTCACATTCGACTTTATGTCGGTCTCGAGTTATGGAAGCGGCACGACTTCCAGCGGAATCGTGCGCATTATCAAGGACCTTCAGGATCCGCTCACCGGCAAGGACGTCATCATTATCGAGGACATCATCGATTCGGGCAGGACGCTGAGCTTCCTCTATGAGCTCTTCCGCACACGCGGGGCTGCCTCGGTCCGCACCTGCACCCTGCTGGACAAGCCTTCCCGCCGCGACCCCGGGATCCATCTCCAGGTCGACTACAAGGGCTTCGAAGTGGAAGACAAATTTGTCATCGGCTGGGGCATGGACTATGACCAGAGATACCGCAATCTTCCCTTTATCGGAGTGGTGACCGAGACCGATTCCCAGGAATGAC
>JAUNEM010000081.1:0-4762 GCA_030525515.1 Eubacteriales bacterium | reverse complement strand
CCGCCGCGGAATCCACAGCGGCATAACCCGGGCTGCGGAACAGACTTTATAATAAAAAACGGAAAATAGAGAATTTAGGAGACGAAATTGGAAAACAGACCGACGAGAGGCACCGGCAGTTACCTTGGGCTGGTTGTCATGGCAATATTGATATTTATGTTCTTCTCTCCCTTGCTGAGAAATTCTTTTTCCTCGGGTGACGATGTCTATACCATGGAAAAATTTGCTCAGGATCTGAAGGAGAACAAGGTTACGAGAGTGGAGGTCACGCCCAACCGGGACAACGACACCGGCTACGCCGCGATCACCCTCAGTGACGGTGACAAGGAGATCCTGTACGCAACCGTGATCTCCGATCTTGAAGAGATGTCGCGGAAGAGCAATGTTGTCACGGTCGTTCGTGACGTTCCTTCCGAAGGCACGTTTATGACCGTCATTCTTCCCATGCTGCTCGTCATGGGAATCTGTTTTTTCTTCTTCTACATGATGACGGGACAGAGCATGGGCGGCGGCAACGCCAAGATGATGAACTTCGGAAAGAGCAAAGCCAGGCTTTCCACCGGAGAGAATGTGACCTTCAAGCAGGTGGCAGGACTGGATGAGGAGAAGACCGACCTGGAGGAGATCATCGACTTTCTGCGGAACCCTGCCAAATATACCAAAGTCGGCGCCCGCATCCCCAAGGGTGTCCTTCTGGAGGGAGCGCCCGGCACAGGTAAGACCCTTCTGGCAAGGGCAGTGGCCGGTGAGGCCAAGGTGCCGTTTTTCAGCATTTCCGGTTCCGATTTCGTCGAAATGTTCGTCGGTGTCGGCGCCTCCCGTGTCCGCGATATGTTCGAGGACGCGAAGAAAAATTCACCCTGCATCGTCTTTATCGATGAGATCGACGCCGTTGCAAGGCGCAGGGGCACCGGCCTGGGCGGTTCTCACGACGAGCGCGAGCAGACCCTGAACCAGCTCCTTGTCGAGATGGACGGATTCGGCGTCAACGAGGGCATCATCGTCATGGCAGCGACCAACCGCGTGGACGTTCTGGATCCCGCCATCCTTCGTCCCGGCCGCTTTGACCGGAAAGTCTCCGTGGGCAGGCCTGACGTCAAGGGCCGCGAGGAGATCCTGAAGGTACATGCCGCCAACAAGCCTCTGGGAGACGACGTGGACCTGGAAGAGATCGCCCGCACGACAGCCGGCTTCTCGGGGGCTGACCTGGAGAACCTGCTCAATGAGGCTGCGATTGCCGCGGCCAGGGCCGACAAGCCCTATATCACCCAGGCGGACATCAAAAACGCCTTTATCAAGATCGGAATCGGCACGGAGAAAAAGAGCCATGTCATTTCCGAAAAGGAAAAAAGAATCACAGCCTTCCACGAGACCGGACATGCCATTCTGTTCCATGAGCTGCCCGACGTCGGGGATGTCTATACGATTTCCGTGATTCCCACCGGCAACGGGGCCGGCGGCTACACCATGCCCCTTCCCGACCGGGATCAGATGTACTACACCAGAGGGCGCATGCTCCAGGAGATCATGGTCAGCCTGGGCGGGCGGATCGCGGAGGAACTGGTTCTGGACGATATTACGACCGGCGCGTCCCAGGACATCAAGCAGGCGACCAATATCGCCAGGCAGATGGTCACACGCTATGGAATGTCATCCAGGATCGGCACGATCAACTACGAGCAGGGAGGCGAGGACGTCTTCCTGGGCTATGATATCGGACACGAAAAACGGAACAGTGAATATGTGGCAGGCGAAATTGACAAAGAGGTCCGTTCCATTATCGAGGACTGCTACGCGAAGGCCAAAAAGATCATTTCCGACAACACAGACGTTCTGTACAGCTGTACAGACCTGCTGATGGAGAAGGAAAAGATCACCGGGCAGGAATTCGATGCTCTTTTCCACAGGGGAGAGCCGTCTCCGATCGCTCCCGGACCCGCCTCAGTCTGAGATTTTTACCGGATCCGTATTTTTAAACCAGGAGCAGTAATGATATCATGGGTGATCTAAGAACAGGTGATGAGCCGGATTTAAGAGCATTTTTCAGTGATACGACAGAGGACTATCTCATGCCCCCCGAGCCGGATCTGAACCAGAATGTGACAATCCGCCTCAGGACCGGAAAAAACGACGCGCAGGTCTGTTTTCTAATCGTGTATGGATCCCATCTGCGTATGCATCTGGTGGAATCGGATGAATGTTTTGATTACTACGACGTTAAGCTGGAAGTCACTGAGAGTCCGCTCCGCTATTATTTTCTGATCATTGCGGGAGGGAAAAAATATCGTTACACCCGCCGCGGGATCAGGAACACGATCCGTCCGGGAGACTGGTGGCACGTGATACCGGGATTTCACCCGCCCAAATGGGCGGCCGGCGCCGTGATGTACCAGATTTTTGTGGACCGCTTTTATAACGGCGACAAATCCAACGACGTGGCCGACGGGGAATACGTCTATATGGGGCGTCCGGTTGTGAAAGTGGACAACTGGAACCAGATCCCCTCATCCATCGCCTACTGCGAGTTTTACGGAGGCGATCTGAAGGGGGTCATCGACAAGCTGGACTATCTGAAAGATCTGGGGGTCGAGGCGATTTACCTGAACCCCATCTTTCTGTCGCCCTCCAGCCACAAATATGACACGCAGGACTACGAGCATATAGATCCGCACTTCGGAAAGATCGTGCGGGATATTAAAAAAGAAACAGAGGAGCCGGAAAAATATTCCGGCAGCTTCGGGCGCCCGTCCCGGTTCTCAAATGCCCGGGCAGAGCGCTATCTGGAACGTGTGACCAACCCCGCCAATCTCGAAGCCAGCGACAAACTGTTCGCCAAACTGGTGAAGAAGGCCCACAAAAGGGGAATCCGCGTGATCCTGGACGGGGTCTTCAACCACTGCGGATCCTTCCACCGCTGGATGGACGCAGAAAAGATTTATGAAAAACTGCCGGGCGGTGTAAAAGGGGCCATGGCTTCAAAAAAATCCCCCTATGTGGATTATTTCCGCTTCAGGTACGATGACTGGCCGTCGAACGACAGTTACGATTCCTGGTGGGATTTCGGCACTCTTCCAAAACTCGACTACGAGAAGTCTGAGCAGCTCTGTGAGTATATCCTTGGGATCGCGCGCAAGTGGGTGTCCCCGCCTTACTGCGCTGACGGCTGGCGTCTGGACGTGGCGTCGGATCTGAGCTATTCCCAGACCTTCAACCATGTTTTCTGGAAACGGTTCCGCCAGGCTGTCAAGGAGGCCAACCCCGAAGCGGTCATCATCGCGGAAAACTATGTGGATTCCTGGAAATGGCTGCAGGGAGACGAGTGGGATACCATCATGAACTACGAGTTCTTCATGGAACCTGTGACTTTTTTCCTCACCGGAATGGATAAACACAGCGATGCCCGCAATGAGGAGCGCTACGGCGACCCCGAGGTTTTCTGGAGAACTGCCCTCGGCGCCAGCCAGGAAGCCCTTCCGGCGGCGGCCCTTCAGGTCAGCATGAACGAGCTGTCCAACCACGATCACTCGCGCTTTCTGACCCGCACAAACCGTGTGGTCGGCAGGCTGGAGGATCTGGGCCCGGCAGCTGCTATGGAAGACGTGCGCATGGAGATCATGCGCCAGGCGGTGCTGCTGCAGATGACCTGGACGGGAGCCCCTACGATTTATTACGGGGACGAAGCGGGAATGGGAGGATTCACCGACCCTGACAACCGCAGGACCTATCCCTGGGGCCGCGAGGACCAGGGCCTGATCAGAGTCCACAAGGCTCTCGCCGCTTTCCGCAAAAACAGTCCGGCACTGCGCAGGGGATCCCTGATCCGCCTTGCGGACGAAGACGGTGTTCTCGCCTATGCCAGAAGCAGCCGGAGCGGCGGCCGCAGGGAGACAAATATTGTCCTCCTGAACATCAACCACATCAAGATCGAATATGAGACAAATGTAGCCTATGCCGGGGTTCCCCTTGAAGCCAACCTGGTATGTCTGTTCGCCACAGGACGGAGAGTCTGCCGCGCGCGCTGCTCCGACAGCGTTTTCCTGGAGAGTCCCGCTCCGGCCGCCGTCAGCAATGATTTTTCACAATATCCCCTGCGCGAGCTTCTTGGAAGACACAGGAGGAAGGCGGACGGGGAGGAAATACCGGAAATACCGGACGGGACAGACCCGGAGGCCGGCAGGCAGGAGAACCTTCCTGCGGGGACCGCTGCGGGAGAGGAGGCCGCTTATTCCGCCGCCTTGGAAGCTGCCGCGGAGGACTACATAACAGAAATACCTGCCTCAGATCCGGAGGAGGCTGCAGGAGAACTGCTTCCGTCCGCTGAGTAGCAGGCTGCTGAGGATCAGGCTGTTGAGGCAGAGGCTGCCGGGGAAGAAACCGCCGGATGGGAAGCCGCTGAGGCAATGCCCTTATCAGATCCGGAAGACGCCGCAGGAGAACTGCTCCTGTCCGCCCAGGAAGAGGCTGCCAAAGAGGAAGTCCCCGGGTGGGAATCCTCCGGAGAGGAAGCCTTTGGCAGGGAAGCTTCCGGGGAAGAAGCCGAAGGGAAGAGCGCCGGGCAGAGCAAGGAGAGCAGACCCGACGAAGACAACAGAGATTACATACCTCCGGTTGTCACTGTCCATGACGGGATCATGCGCATAACACTGCCTCCCGAATCCGGAATCCTCCTGAGATGGAGTTCCCTGGTCAGTGACCCAGAAATAAAATGATCAAGAGATGAAATGAACAGGATATGGCGTAATCCTGAAGTGATTCTGTAATT
>JAUNEM010000080.1 GCA_030525515.1 Eubacteriales bacterium | reverse complement strand
CTCCGGAAAGGGATAATCAGGAGTCCTGCACGCGGACCATCTGGTAGCCGATACCTATGTGAGTCTCGATCAGATTAAAGCCCGGCTGTGCCGCCTTGAGTTTTTTTCGCAGAGAGGTCATATAGACGCGGAGGGAAATGATATCGGTTTCCACACCGCCGCCCCATATTTTGTCAATGATATAGGAATGAGTCAGAACCTTTCCGGCATTGCCTGATAAAAGAGTCAGGAGCCGGTATTCGATTGCGGTCAGGCGGACCTCCCTGCCCCCGAGAGTGACCTGTCTGGAGGCGTAATTGATGGAGAGATCACCGTTGACAAATACAGGCGTCTTTTCGCTGTCCGAAGATAGAAATTTCATGCGCCTCTGAGCCGCCCGGATGCGGGCCAGAAGCTCTTCAATGGAGAAGGGCTTGGTAAGGTAATCGTCCGCGCCGCTGTCGAGGGCGGAAATCTTGTCGCTGTCCTCACCCCGGGCGCTGATGATAATGATCACCGCATCCGACCAGGAACGCACAGTGCGGATGACCTCGATTCCATCGATGTCCGGCAGCCCCAGATCCAGCAGGATCAGTTCAGGGTGATGGGAGGCGCACAGGGAAACAGCTTCATTTCCCGTCGATGCAGTTATGTAATTATAGTGATGGATCTTCAGTGTGGTTGTAATGAGATTGGATACCGACCTGTCGTCTTCAACCACCAGTATTTTCATCTCATTCATGGCAAAATGTCCTTTCCATAAAATGATGCCGTAAATGATGCTGTGCTCCGGGTCATTTGAGTACCGGAAGCGGGATCTCTGCCGCCGGCAGGGTGAAGCGGAAAACCGCGCCGTGGGCCGGGGCAGGGGAGGAATGGTCTCCCGGGCCTGCCGGAGAAGAGGTCCGGGGCCCCTTCCCGCCGCCGGGGACGGCCGCGCTGTCTTCAGGCATGCCGTCGTTGTCGTATACTTCGATTTCTCCGCCGTGGGCGTGCAGGACCATAGCGCAGAGGTTAAGGCCGATCCCCATACTGCGGTAGCTGTCCCCCGGAATGTGTCTGCCGGTATAAAACAGTTCGAATACATGGGGCTTGTCTTTATCAGGAACTCCCGGACCGTTGTCAGCGACTTCGACACAGACCATGCTGCCCTCCTGTGACATACGCACGCGGACAGTGGAGCCGTCGGGAGTATATTTGATGGCATTATTTAACAGATTCACCAGAACCTGCATGATCAGTCTGGTGTCCATGGAGGCATATAGGTCCTGGTCAGGCCGCTCAAAAACGACCTCGTGCCGGGGGTGGGGGGAGATGTGCTTGAGACTCTCCTCGATCACATCCTCCATATTTTCGATTGTCTTGTTCAGCCCCCCGCTGCTCTCCAGGCGGGTCATGGACAGGATGTTTTCAAACTGGGCATTCAGCCATACAGAGTCCTCCAGGATGTCGCTGTAAATCTTTTCGCGGTCCTCCGGAAGCAGATCTTTGTCATGGCTGAGCAGGTTGGAAGCATTTCCGTAGATCGATGTCAGGGGCGTGCGCAGGTCGTGTGAGAGAGAGCGGAGAAGTGTGGCGCGCAGACGTTCGTTTTCGGCAAGGATCTCCGCCTCCCTCTGCTGCTGCCCCATGCGTTCATTGTCCAGAGCCATCGTGCACTCGTGGACGATGGACAGAAGGATCGTGTTTTCAAAGTCGGTGAAGGGGCGTCCGTTCATGGAAATCCCGATCAGCCCGAACCGGTTTTCTCCCGAGTATACGCTGAGATAGCGGCAGGTACATTCGGGATAGTGGGAGGTAAAAGCACCTGCCTGGTGGTTGTTTTCCGCCGACCAGTGCATGGCGTGCGTCTCTGTCACGAAGACGGATTCCGGAATCGTTTTTTCCCCTGCAGTAAAAACAAGAGGAGCGCCCGGATTGCGGGAAATGATGTCCGGGTCGTTTTTTCCGCCCTCGTGGAAAACGAGAGGGCCCCCTGCCTGAACGATAAATGTGCCGTCGGAATCCTGTGGAAAAGGGATGAACAGAACTGCTCTGTTCAGAAGATGAACAAGCTGCCTGCAGGTAGTCCTGATGATTTCGCTGCTGCCCGATGCCATCTCCAGCTGATTGGATGTGTCCAGAAGGATTTTGGCCTGGTAGGCATTTTCCGCGGAGACCCGGGCGATATTTTTCATCCGGATGGTCACGGTTCCGGTGATCAGCGCGGCGACAATCGTGACCAGGTAGGTCACGAGATAGGTGACGTCGTAGACCAGAAGCGTAAACCTGGGTTCAATGAAAAGGAAATTGAACAAAAGAACATAGAGGATCGCAGCCAGCAGGCCGTAGATCCGGCTGGAGGTCATAACGGACGCAACGAGCACTGCCAGAATATAGATGGTGATGATGTTCGAATTACTGAACCTCGAATGGTAGAAAGCGAAGGAGAGGAAGGTTGCAGCCGCCATGACGGCCAGAACACTCATAAGATCCTTCAGATCCAGAGAGGGTTTACCCTTGTTCCCGCGGATTGATTCGGGATAGGCAGAGGAAGCCGGGTCGGGGATAATGTGGATGTCTACTGTCGGGAGATAGTTCAGCAGCCTTTCGTTGATGGGTCTTCTCGCCTGAAGAAAAAATGACGGCGGGCTGTAGCCCAGAAACAGATCTGTTACTCCGGCACGCTCTGCGAATTCCGCGATCGCGAGGGGAACATCATCGCCGATGACAGTGTGGATCTCAAACCCTTTTTCCCTGGCATACAGTATGTTTTCAAGCAGGAGAGAATCTTCATTTGCCTCTTTTCCGGTCTGCCCCACAAAGAGTGCTATAGGAGCGTTTCCGCTGCCGTCGATGTCGGAGTATACAGGGAAGGGAAGAGTTGTCCCGGATCCCTGACCGGAAGAGGCCAGGGGAGCTGTCCCGGATCCCTGACCGGATCCGGATTCTTTTTCGGGAGAAGGGCCGGCGGAGAATGCAGTGAGCCGGTCCCCGGACAGAGCAGCCCCGCTCAAAGAGGGAAAGGCGGCTTTTGCCGCGGTCCTGATCACCCGTTTGTTGCTGGGGGAGGAGGACAGGCAGACCATGACGACAGGGCGGGGAGAATCCCCGCCCTGTGTATTGGTTTCACTTTTGTTCCTCTTATATTCAGAATGCTTCATTTATGCCTCGTGTTCTGCACGCGGACCTTACGACTTGATTCTGAAGAAATCGTTTCCTGATGTCTGACCGTTGCCGATCACATGCTTTGAAAAATTCTTCCTCGAGATACTGTCATTGCCGCGGCGGGCTTTTTTCCTGCCGAAATGTTTGCGCAATATCACTGTAAATATATAATACATCAAAATGCCGTATAAAGCGAATCCGATGACGACAAAAATGTTTTCGGCCAGGACAGTGAGTACGTGTGTCATGTTCATCTCCATTCCGGAACGCCCTGCGGGGCGCTCCTGTACAAACAAACGTGTGAAGGATCAGTACTTCCGTGTGATCTTCTACAATGCTTCCTTCTTCCAAAACCTTATGACGCCAATCTTTCTGCTCCCCGGAAAAACTGACTTATCAAAGTACTTTCTGAATATGTTCGGGCAGCCCCAGGACCAGAAGGGTCTCTCCCTGGTGCAGGACAGTGTCAAAACGAACATCCATATTCATTGAGTTTTTGGGGCGCTCATTCGGGACCCCGTTTCCGTAACGGCTGAATGTTTCGTTCTGCCCCGGGGACCGGATCCCCAGAATATTGATATGGAACTTTCTGCGGACGTCCAGATCGACGATGCGCTTGCCGCTCCAGCGATCCGGAACCTTGATCTCAAAAATCGCATATCCGTCGGACAGTTCCACGTAGTCGGAAATGTTTTCGGAGCTGTAGCGGATCGCCGTCCAGTAACCCAGCTCGCGTTCCGGAAAGACCACTGCGTCCGCCCCGTTGCGCAGCAGGAACTTTTCCTGCCGGCTGCTCGTGGCACGCGCCACGACTTTTTTCGCTCCCAGTTCCTTGACAGTAAAAGTAGTCTGCAGAGAGCTGAGAAAATCATCGCCGATTGAGACAATGCAGAGATCATAGCTGGGGATTCCCAGGGTCTTCATAAATGATTCATCTGTGCTGTCCCCGATTCTGGCGTCGGACGCATAGGGCATCAGCCTGTTGATGCGCGCCTCATCCTGATCGATGACCATGATCTGATGTCCCAGGTCGTGAAGCTTGATCGTTGCGAAACTGCCGAATCTTCCTGCTCCGATTACAAGTATATTTTTCATGGATTCCTCCGGGGTGTCTGTCTAAGGACCCGCCTGCGGGCCCGGAATAATGGACTGGACCCGCCTGCGGGTCCTGAATCATGGACTTGAGTGATGGCGTAAAGCCGCTTTTGGGAAAAAACGGCTTTCCGGGAGTGGGGAGTAAGGGATGTATTATCCTTATTATCCTACTGAGACATTTTCCGCCGGAAGCCTTCCTGTGTTCTTGCGGACAGTGGAAGCGAGCGCGTAGCCCAGCGTGAGTCCGCCGATCCTCCCGAAGAACATAAAGCAGATCAGAAGGATCCGGGAGACGGCCGAAAGACTGGTCGTGATACCGGTGGTGAGACCGACAGTTCCGAGCGCGGACGCGCATTCGAACATGGACACCATCACGGGAAGCCCTTCAATATTGGCGACGATCATAGTACCTGCCAGAAGCAGTCCCATGTACAGTGTCAGGAGCGCGATCGCGTTGTGGATGACATCTGTGTCGATCCTCCTGCGGAAGCAGTCAACTTCGTGTTTGCGGCGCAGATAGGCCTTCGCGGAGACAAAGAGCACAGCCATTGTGGTAACCTTCATTCCGCCGGCTGTAGAGCCGGGAGCACCTCCGATCATCATCAGAAGGATGGTGATCAGCCAGCCGCTCTCACTCATTTTCCCGTAATCAAAGGTGTTAAATCCCGCTGTGCGGGGAGTTACACTCTGGAAGAGAGAAAGCATCAGCCGTTCTGTACCTGAGAAGCTGCGGAATTCAATAAAGAAAAAATACAGGAAAGGCAGCAGGATCAGCAGAGCTGTTGATGCCAGAATGATTTTGGTCTGCAGACGGAGCTTTCTGATATGCCGTTTCTGCTGCAGAACATCATTCCATGTGAGGAAACCCGCTCCTCCCAGGATGATCAGCAGCATGATCGTCAGGTTGACTGAAATATCGGCGGGACAGGAAGTGAGAGAAGAAAAAGGTTCCTGTACGCCCATGAGGTCAAATCCGGCGTTACAGAAGGCCGAGACCGAGTGAAAGACGGCATATCCCAGACCCATCGGCAGACCGAACCTCCCGACAAAAAAAGGGAGCAGACAGAGTGCGCCGACTGCCTCTATGCAGAATGTACCGGCGATAAGGAATTTCATAAAGGTCAGGATACTGCCGATCTGGGGAGCGGACACAGCATCCTGGATGGCAATCCGGGGGAGCAGACCGATTTTTTTTCCGGTGAGAGTGAAAATGGCCATCGCTGCGGTGACCACCCCCAGTCCGCCGATCTGGATCAGAACAATGATGACAATTTTGCCGAAGAGCGTCCATTTTGTTGCCGTGTCATAGACAACAAGACCTGTCACACAGGCTGCGGAGGTAGAAGTGAACAGGGCATTTAAAAACGGAACCCCTTCTCCTCCCTTAGAAGCAAAAGGCAGACACAGCAGGACCGCTCCTGTCAGGATGAGAAAAACAAAACTCAGCAGGATCATTCTGAAAGAGGTCAGGTGATCCTGAAGAAAGACTCTTATATTGATCATCGGATTCTTGATCATCGGAGCAGCCCTCGTTGACAATCCAAAAAGCGAGTACATGAATATTTGTAAATGTCTAAACAGCGGGGGCCCGCTGGAAGAATGTACGTACAACAAGCAGACCGGCATATACTCCACCCTGTTTCTATATAGTTATTATCTGTTGAAAGACGTTAAAAGAGGGTTAAAATGAGGGAGGGGAGCATTAAGATTGCATTAAGATTTGCCTGCGATAATTGTAAAGCGATTATATATACACTAAAAAGCGTAAATCCAGCCGGGAAAAGACGGGATTTACGCTTTTTTTTCGGAAGTTTTTTATGATTTTTTAATGATTGCCTGAACAGGGCGGAATGGATGCAGGTCATACAGACGATCCAGCATCTGTTCCATGACCGTGTGCAGCCAACTGAGGATGCAGGGGGCGAAGAGCTGCTCCGCGGGTTCCGTTCTCTCCCGGCCCATGCAGTGGTCTGCCGGGTCCGCCCTTATTAATTATACATCTTTGGCTGAATAGATCTCAAAAAGATCCTTCCTGAAGTCGAGGAGGCCCTCATTTTTTAAGGCGGAGAGTTCTCTCGACAGGGCGCTGCGGTTGACACACAGATATTCGGCCAGTTCGGTGCGGCTCAGCGGAATCCGGATTATCGAACTTTTCTGGCGCTGGGCTTCCATAGAGAGGTAGGAGAGTATTTTTTCCCTGACGGAACCATTGGATATGATCCCGATCTTGTCCATCAGATTCCTGTTTTTTTCCGCAACCATAGAGAACAGATTCTGAGCCAGCTGGTGGTGAAAGGGACATGACTGGTTGCAGGGATGCAGGATCCTTCTGATCGGGAGAAAGAGCACAAGGGAGGGAGAGGTAGAGATGAAGGACACATTATGATTCCCGTAGGTGACTTCTTCGCTGTCAATGGGCAGGTTCTCCCCGAAGACGCCTCCTTCTTTGAGATAGGAGATCAGAGCCCGGTTTCCCCAGATATCTTCTTTATAAATATTAACGCTTCCATCGATCAGGATGCCCATATTTCCGACGAGTTCCCTGCGCAGCAGGATGTGCTCATCTTTTTTATAGCGGCGGATCCGGCCGCCCAGACATTCGAAGAGCAGGGTGCAGTCGGAAGAGTTGATCTGGTTGAAGATGGGGAGATGGGAAATATCCGTGATTCGGGCCTGCGGCATCGGGAGCCTCCAATTCTTATTCATGACCCGCTCGCGAGTCTTGCGTCCATCCGAACAATTGTGTGGATGGGAACTGTATGTGCAAAAATCTGTTTAAAACTGCTGCACCGATCGGAATGCGGTGTTTTTGATATTGTCTGCTATTTACGGGTGATCCTCTGATGAATGGCATAAATGCAATTTCATGTCATTATACATGAAAATGTTGCGCATGCAACAGAAAACATGAGAAAAATATAGTAATATTTAACAGATACAAGGAAGAAGTATGCTTGTTAGTTTATACAAACTGACGAATCATAGCTTTTTTCAAACTGTAAATGCTTAACTTGCATGAATGGATCGGAAAACCGGAGCCGCGCATCTGCACATACGCATGCAGTGATTTTTGCGCTGTGAAGCACGGACAAAACGGAAAAAAAGGTAAAGAAATAACAAAGAACAGGAGCAGTATCAGGTTTTTTCAGTACAGATTTTAAGGAGAAAAAAGTATGCAAAAAGTGCAATCGACCTGCAACTTCTGTGCGATCGACTGTAATCTGGACTTCTATGTGGAGGACGGGAAGATCGTGCGCACAGTACCGACGAAGGGCTATCCTGTCAACGACGGGTTCAGCTGCATCAAGGGGCTCTCACTGAGCAAGCAGCAGACCACAGTCAAGCCCGGAGCGCTTCCCAAGATCCGTCAGGAAGACGGTTCCATGAAAGAAGTCAGCTGGGATGAGGCCTTCAACCATGTGGCCGGAAAGATCAAAGAGCTGCAGGAAAAATACGGCAGGGAGAGCGTCGCAGGCATCTCTACCGGTCAGCTCACTCTGGAGGAGTTTGCCATCTTCGGACATGTGATGCGCAACTACCTGCAGACTAATGTCGACGGCAACACCAGGCTCTGCATGGCATCCGCCGCGGTCGCCCACAAGGGGACTTATGGCTATGATGCTCCCGGATACACGCTTCAGGACCTGGAACTGTCCGACACAATCATCTTTATCGGATCCAATCCGGTCGTCGCCCATCCCATCGTCTGGGGGCGCGTCCGCGAGAACAAGGTGCCCGGCCACAAGATCATCGTCATTGACCCCAGAAGGTCCGAGACTGCCATGAACGCGGACTATCACTACGAGATCCGGCCGCGTTCCGACCTGGCGCTCATGTATACTCTGGCCAATATCCTGATCGAAAAAGACTGGATCGACCATGAATTCATCGAGGCCCACACCAACAAGTTTGACGAGTTCGCGCAGTTCGTGAAGGCATTCCCGATCTCCCGGGGCGCCCAGGCAACAGGGATCAGCGAGGACCGCATCATGGAACTCGCGACCATGATCCACACCGGAAAGGCTGTCTCCTTCTGGTGGACCATGGGCGTCAACCAGGGCTATGAGGCAGTGACCACAGCCCGTGCCATCATGAACCTGGCTCTGATGACCGGCAACATCGGTAAGCCCGGCACCGGCGGCAACTCCATCACGGGACAGTGCAACGCCATGGGTTCCCGTCTCTTCTCCAACACGACCTGTCTGTTCGGCGGCGGAGACTTCACGGATGAAGCCGAGAGCAGGAGGCTGGCGGATATCATCGGGATCGATCCGGATCTGATGGCAAAGAAGCCCACCATTCCCTACGACAAGATCGTCGAGGGCATCAACGCCGGAGAGATCAAGGGCCTGTGGATCCTCTGCACCAATCCCCGCCACAGCTGGACCAACAATGAGACCTTCGCGGAGGCGACGAAGAAGCTGGAGCTCTTCGTTGTCCAGGATATTTATGACAACATCGAGAGCGCGGAGGACGCCACAGTCTACTTCCCCGTTGTTCCCGGAATCAAGAAGGCCGGAACCTACATCAACCTGGAGCGCCGCATGTCCGCCATGCGCCCGGTCCTCCCCCGGGGAGAGAACGAGATTTCCGACTACGAATGTATACTCGGCGTAGCCAAAGCCCTTGGCATGGGCAGCGCGATCGAGCGCTGGGAGACCCCCGAGCAGTGCTTCGATATGCTCAGGGATATCTCCAGAGGCAGACCCTGCGACTTCAGCGGCGTCAAGTGGGATGAGCTGGAGAACTCCAAGGGCCGCCAGTGGCCTTATCCCGAGGGACGGGAGGCTGAGTTCGCCGACGACCAGCGCAGACTCTATTCCGACGGCATCTTCTTTACACCCAACGGAAAAGCCAATTTCCTCTTTGAGGAACTTCTGGACAATCCTTACGTACAGACAGAGGAATTCCCTCTCATTTACAACACCGGGCGCGGGACCGTGGGCCAGTGGCACACTCAGAGCCGCACCAAGGAGGTCAAGTTCGTCGAGGATGTTTCCCTCAAGAAGGCTTATCTCTACATGAACACAAAGATGGCCGAGGAAAATGACGTACACGAAATGGACCAGGTCCGTGTCTACTCCGTAAACGGACAGAATGCTGTCTTTTATGTGAAAGTGACCGATAACGTCCCTTATGATCAGCTGTACGCTCCCATCCATTACATCGAGTGCAACAAGCTGACACCTTCCAGCTACGACAAGTATTCCAGAGAACCCAATTACAAGGGAGCAACCTGCCGCTTTGAAAAGGTTTGAGAGGAGGCCTGCGATTTATGTATAGAATAAAGATTGACCGCAGCCGCTGCATAGGATGTCTCACCTGCGTGACCGCCTGCGTGGTCAGCCATGAGACGGAGAGCGGCGACGCGCGCAACCGTGTTGTCATTGACAGCGAGACCAAGCCGGCCCCGATTTTCTGCCGGCACTGCAACCATCCCGAGTGCGTTTACACCTGCATGACCGGCGCCATGAAAAAGGACCCCGAGACGGGCTTTGTCACCTACGACA
Source organism: Eubacteriales bacterium (assembly GCA_030525515.1). GTDB lineage: Bacteria > Bacillota > Clostridia > Lachnospirales > Lachnospiraceae > CAG-791. Next base: position 1,539 of record JAUNEM010000080.1, on the reverse strand, counting down.
AGGAACAGTGCGCCAGCTGCTATATGTGCGTCATGTCCTGTCCCTTCGGTATCCTGAAACCCGACAGCATCCACTTCCGTGAGATCATGAAATGCAACATGTGCGTCCACAGAAGTGAAGACGGCAAGACGCCCAATCCTATGTGTGTGGAGAAATGTCCGATGCATGCAATCACCCTTGAGGAAGTGAAGGAATAAAGCAAAGGCAGGGAACAGCCGGAAATTTTTTCCGCACCAGATCCCTGCCCCGGCCTCACACTTCTGTCAGTGAAAGGAGACTATATGAAAAAATATGTTGTGATCGGATCCTCCGCCGCGGGCGTCAACGGGATTCGTGAGCTGCGCAAATATGATAAAGAAGCTGAGATCGTCCTGATCTCAAAGGACAAAGATATTTATTCACGCTGCATCCTGCATGAGTATCTGGCAGGGAAGAGAAGCCTCGAGCGCCTTCGCTTTGTCGAGAAGGATTTTGAGACGCTCTACAGGGTAAACTGGAAAAAGGGCATCGAGGTGACCGGCCTCGACCGCGCGGCGAAGGAAGTGATCCTGGACGACGGCAGCAGGGAAAGCTATGACAAGCTCCTGATCGCCACAGGCTCCCACACCTTCTTCCCGCCGATCAAAAACATGGCGGGTTCCCCCAATATGATCGGCTTCCGCAATATCGACGATATTGAAGTCCTCAAAGAAGTCGCGAAGACGAAAAAGAACATCGTTGTCCTGGGTTCAGGTCTGGTCGGCATCGACTGCGCCACCGGCTTCCTGGAACTCGGCGTCAAGGTCGTCCTCTGCGATTTTGCCGGCTGGCTGCTCAACAAACAGCTGGATCCGGAGGCAGCAAAAGCCTATATCGATGCATTCGCGGCACACGGTGTGGAACAGCATTACGGTGTGGGCGTCAACGAAGTGCAGATCAATGACAAGCATGAGATCACAGCAGTTGTGCTCAGCGACGGCACCGTGATCCCCTGCGACTTCTTTGTCGTCACGGCGGGCGTGCGCTCCAACGTCGAGTTCCTGCAGGATTCCGGCCTTGAACTCTCCCGCACAGGCCTTGTCTATGATGAGACGGGCAGGACCAATGACCCCGATATTTACGGCGCGGGCGATGTCTCCGGCCTGAGCCCCATCTGGCCGGTCGCCGTCAAAGAGGGAATGATCGCCGCGGCCAATATGGCGGGTGTCAAGGAGAAGATGACGGACTTCTTCGCAAGCAAGTCCACCATGCGCTTCCTCGATATTTCCACCATGTCCCTGGGCAATGTCAATCCCGATCCGGCGGATGAGTCCATCAAAGTCGAAACCTACCGCAAGGGAGATGTCTACAAGAAGATCGTGCACAAAGACGGAAAGATCATCGGTGCCCTGCTTCAGGGCGATCTGGCCTACGGCGGGGTGCTCCAGCAGATGATCGCCCGCCAGATCGATGTGCGCAAAGTAAAAAAACCTCTGTTTGACATTGACTACTCGGATTTCTTCCACATCCGTGACAATTCCTACGAGTTCTATTACGACTGACGACTGACGGCTGACGACT
>JAUNEM010000273.1 GCA_030525515.1 Eubacteriales bacterium | reverse complement strand
AAATCCGGGGAGTGCGCTTTTTCCAGACTAAATCAATGAAAAAATGTGTGCTCCACGGCTGCGAGGATTTCTCCAGATCCGTGGAGTGCCCGTTTTCCAGAGTATTTCAAAGAAAGTAGTGAGGATAGTAAAATGACAGACGCATCTGCTCCTGAGAGGAAGAACGGCATTCAGAACAGACGTCCTTTACTGGAACGTCTGGGGAAAGAGTGGCTTTTTTTTGACGGCGGAACAGGTACGATCCTGCAGGAGAAAGGCCTCAAAGGGGGAGAACTCCCGGAGAGATGGAACCTCTCCCGGCCGGAGGATATCATCGATCTGCACTGCGGATATCTGAAGGCAGGCTGTGATATTTTCAATACAAATACATTCGGAGCGAACGCGCTGAAATTCCCCGGACCCGGCACAGGCAGAACCGATACAGTAGGATCCAATACGGGCAGATCCGGGGCGGCGGATGGTCCGGACCGGGACCTGGACGCCGGATCCGGCAGAGCCGCGGCAGCCGGGGGGCAGGAACAGGAGCCTGCCGGACTGTGTGAAAACAAAGAAGAGCACGGCGAGCTTCGTGAGATCGTCGAGGCGGCTGTCCGCCTGGCCAGGGAAGCCCGCAGGAGGGCAGACCGCGAGGACGCCTACATCGCGCTGGACATAGGACCTACCGGGAGGCTTCTGCAGCCCCTGGGCGACCTGCCTTTTGAAGAGGCAGTGGAACTTTTCGGGGAAGTCGTCCGGATCGGCGCGGCGGCAGGTGCCGATCTGGTTCTGATCGAGACCATGAGCGACAGCTATGAATCCAAGGCTGCTGTTCTGGCTGCCAAAGAAAACTGCGACCTGCCGGTCCTGATCACAAATGTCTATGACAGCAGCGGGAAACTGCTGACCGGCGGTACGGTGGACTCCACGGTCGCCATGCTGGAAGGACTGCGTGTCGACGGCCTCGGTGTGAACTGCGGTATGGGACCCGAGCAGATGATTCCCATCGTGCAGCGCATGACGGAGGTGGCATCTGTACCTGTTCTGGTCAATCCCAACGCCGGACTCCCCCGCACCGAAAACGGGCGCACGGTCTATGACGTCGACCCGGAGACCTTCGCCTCCTGGATGAAAAAAATTGCCGCCATGGGTGTACAGGCAGTAGGAGGCTGCTGCGGAACCACTCCCGAGCATATCCGCCGGACCGTGGAATGTGTCCGGGGACCGGAGGGGGTTCCTTTTGTCCCCAACACAGCCAGGCACCGCACGGTCGTCTCCTCCTTTTCACAGGCTGTGGAGATCGGCAGAAAGCCCGTCATCATCGGCGAGAGAATCAATCCCACCGGCAAAAAGAAATTCAAGGCCGCCCTGCGGGAGAACAACATCGAATATATTTTGTCCGAGGGACTTAATCAGGAGGACAGCGGAGCGCATATTCTGGATGTAAACGTCGGACTTCCCGAGATCGATGAGCCCGCCATGATGGAGACAGTCGTCACCCGTCTGCAGAGCATAATAGCGCTTCCCCTCCAGATCGACACTTCCGACCCCGTGGCTATGGAACGAGGGATGCGCCTGTACAACGGCAAGCCCATGGTCAATTCCGTGAACGGAAAGCAGGAGAGCATCGAGGCTGTTTTTCCTCTGGTGAGAAAATACGGAGGAGTGGTCGTCGGACTTGTGCTGGATGAGAATGGAATCCCCGACACAGCCCAGGGACGAGTGGAAATCGCCCGAAAAATCTATGAGGCGGCGGACCGGTACGGCGTCCCCCGTGAAGACGTTGTGATCGACGGTCTGGCCATGACAATCTCTTCAGACACAAGGGGAGCCCTGGTCACCCTCGAGACCCTGCGCCGCGTGCGCGATGAGCTGGGAGGACACACGATCCTCGGAGTCTCCAATATATCTTTCGGACTGCCCCAGAGGTCCATCATCAACGCGCATTTTCTGACCATGGCCATGCAGATGGGCCTGTCCTGCGCGATCATGAACCCCGGAAACGAGGATATGATGTGCGCCTACCGGGCTTTCCTGGCCCTCTCTGATCTGGACCCCCAGTGCATGGGATATATAGCGGCTTACGCCAACGCCCAGAGAACGACAATTTCAGCTGCGCCGGCAGCTGCGGATTCCGCGGCGGCTCAGGGCAGCAGCGGAACCACCGGCTCAACCCCCGGTTCAGGAGGCGGAAATGCGGAAAATGCCGCTCCGTCAGCATTTGACAGCCGCGGAAAAAGCAAGGACCAGGCAAGAGGGACCGGTTCCGGAATGACCCTCGGCGAAAGCATCAGCAGGGGTATGACCGGCAGCGCGGGATCCGCGGCCAGGAGCCTTCTCGAGGGAGGGATTCCCGCTCTGCAGATCATCAACGAAGAACTGATCCCGGCCCTTGACGTGGTCGGAAAGGGCTTTGAAAAGGGAACCATTTTCCTGCCCCAGCTTCTCATGAGCGCGGAGGCGGCCAAGGCTGCCTTCGAGGTGATTAAAGAGACCATGCAGGATGAGAAGAGAGAGAGCAGAGGCCGGATTATCCTCGCAACGGTCAAGGGCGATATCCACGACATAGGAAAAAACATTGTCAAGGTCATGCTGGAAAACTACGGATATGAAATCCTGGACCTGGGAAAGGACGTCCCGCCGGAGACGATCGTCGAGACCGCGCAGCGGGAAAATATCCGTCTCATAGGCCTCAGCGCCCTCATGACGACCACTGTCGTCAGTATGGAGGAGACCATCCGCCAGCTCAGGGAGAAGAAAGCGGACACAAAGGTCGTGGTCGGCGGAGCAGTCATGACCCAGGAGTACGCAGATGCCATCGGCGCCGACTGCTATGCTCCGGATGCCATGGCCACCGTTCATTACGCGGAGCAGGTTTTTGCGTGAGGGACGATTCC
>JAUNEM010000079.1 GCA_030525515.1 Eubacteriales bacterium | reverse complement strand
ATGTTTTTTTATAATCGGATTTATTATGGGATTTTGTGAGCGAATCTATAGCCGGATCTGCAATCGGCTTATTTGTAACCGGAGTGATTTATTTTGCCGCGCCCTTATTCCTGGTCCAGACCTTCCATGGAAAAAAGCTTTTCTCCCAGTCTGGTGCAGTCCTCTTCGTTGATACCGTACAGGTTGCGCGATGTGTCGATGGGGTAGTAGTGTACGACCACGGTCTCCGGAATGCCGTATTCGGGCTGGTCGAGCTGAGCGCTCAGAGCAGAGAAGACATTGCGGAAGACGGTGGAACAGATCACATCGGGATCAGTGTTGATGAGGTTTCCGGTATCGCTTTCCATGGCATCCATCTCCCGGTCCAGAAGATCAGAGGCTCCTTTGAAAGCCTTGAGGGGTTCGATGGAGACGGCCACATCATATTCGGGAAACTCCGGAGAAGCCTGCTCCTGAGAAGGGGTGACTTCTGTCACAGAATAGCGGCAGTTCATGCCTGCCTTTACCAGGAATTCACGGAACAGGGTCTTGACATCTTCGGACAGATCCGCGTCCTCCACAGTTGAGGAGTAAAGATCGTCGATAATCGTTTCCCGGATCTCCCTTTCTTTGTCCTTTCCCGCGTAAGAGAGAGTGACGGAACCGCTGTAGCTGCCTGTGCAGGTCAGGTCGAGGAGAGCTTCGACATATTTGGCGGCGTCATCAGGACCCGGTCCTTTGGGGGTGGTCCGGCAGCCTGCCAGAAGCAGAGCGGTCAGAAGCACTGCCGCCACGAGAGAAGCGGTTTTTTTGAAATAAGCAAGATAGTTCATGGAGTGTTATCCCTTCCCGGTATGATGCATTAGCTGAAAAAGTGGTTATGCGGACCCGCCTTGTCATTGTGCGCAGATGCTTTGGACAGGTTTATACACCGGTGCTTTCAGGAAGCGGACCGGTGCATAGGGGCGTGCTATTTTTACGGATACAGTATAAGACAAGACAGGGACGGCGTCAATTTGCAGCTTCTTACATGTGAGTCTGTGAGCCATGCTCATAACCACAAGTCTGTATATGGCGGACCGGCGCTTTTGTAATTATCTGTAAAATTGAAAATATAAGGTCTCCGGTCCGCGAATAGACAGACAGGTAAAATCATATTAATAGTTGACAAAAAGTTTACTGTCAGTATAGAATCAAAGTGCCAGAAGTTTAGTAATAACAATCTTCCTGTTTACTATTATTTCGGGCAGTTTTCATGCATTTTTACTGTTCAAATAACGGCGGACTTTTTTTATGCGGACTATTCTTTACCGCAGAGACCCCGTGACTTCAGCCGCGGAACAGGCTCGGGACCGGGGACCGGCAACGAGGCGGGGGGATTTTTCGCAGGAGGGGACTCAATGGATACTGCGGATATCAACAGCTATATCGGCGAGAGAATCAAAAACCTGAGGAATCTCAACGGACTCACGCAGCAGGAGCTTGCGGACCGCACGGAGCTGACCAAGGGATTTATTTCGCAGCTGGAGAGGGGACAGGTATCGGCATCGGTGGTGACACTGTTTGACCTGATCGAATGTCTGGGCTCTACTCCCGCGGAGTTTTTCCGGCAGGAGAGCGAGCAGGTTGTGTTCTCTGAAAATGAATATTTTGAAAAGATCGACGGCGACGGGAACAGCATCCAGTGGATCATCCCGGCCGCCCAGAAATATCAGATGGAGCCGCTCCTGGTCGTTATTCAGCCCCACAGCAGGCTGGAGGAGGACAAGCCCCACACAGGAGAGGAATTCGGCTTCCTCATCAGCGGCCGCCTGAATCTGCACCTGGGAGAAAAAGTCTACCACGTCAAGGCGGGCGAGAGCTTTTACTATAAGGCTGCTCAGGCTCATTACCTGTCAAATCCGGGAAACCGGGCGGCAAAGCTGATCTGGATCAGTTCGCCCCCGGAATTTTGATAGAAATACAGATAGTAATAAAGGCAGAGATTCTGATAGTGATACTGATAGAAGTATTAATAGGAATACCGGCAGAATTACTGAGAGGGATTCTGCGAGTGAGCTCAATTCGCGGAGTATGGAATCGTCAACCGACATGATCATGAACGATCATAATTGTTTTGCGGGCGGCTGGTCCGCCGGCTCGAGAGGGATACCGGATGGAGAACACAGATACCATTATCGAACTGAAGGGAATCAGCAAGGTCTTTGAAGACGGATTCAAGGCGGTGGACAATTTTAATCTGCAAGTGAAGAGAGGGGAATTTGTCACTTTTCTCGGCCCTTCCGGCTGCGGCAAGACAACAACTCTGCGCATGATCGCGGGATTCGAAGTACCTACCGAAGGGGACATTCTGCTGAACGGCGAGTCGATCATTGGTCTGCCCCCCTATATGAGGCCGATCAACACGGTCTTTCAGAGGTATGCTCTTTTTCCCCATATGAACGTTTTTGACAACATTGCCTTCGGCCTGCGCCAGAAGAAGACCCCCTCGGACCTGATCGGCAAAAAGGTGCGCCGGGTCCTGGAGCTGGTCGATCTGGAAGGCTTTGAGAACCGCAGGATCAAGACCCTTTCCGGCGGACAGCAGCAGAGGATCGCGATCGCCAGGGCTCTGGTCAATGAGCCGGAGATCCTCCTGCTGGATGAGCCTCTGGGAGCGCTCGATCTCAAGATGCGCAAGGAGATGCAGCTGGAGCTCAAGGAAATGCATGACACACTGGGAATCACCTTCATTTATGTCACGCATGACCAGGAGGAAGCCCTGACCATGTCCGACAAGATTGTGGTCATGAACGAGGGCTGCACACAGCAGATCGGAACGCCCGAGGATATCTACAACGAGCCCGAGACCATTTTTGTCGCCGATTTCATCGGTGAGAGCAATATCTTTAACGGTATGATGACAGGGCACCTGAAAGCCAGATTCTGCGGCGGCGAATTTGACTGTGTCGACGATTACAAAGAGGGTACGCATATCACAGCGATCGTCCGTCCCGAGGACGTGGTGATCACAAGCCCCGAGAGGGGAACGATCGTCGGAGTTGTGGACAAGGTGATCTTCAAGGGGATCCACTACGAGATTACCGTGCTGTCCGGAAAAAATGAGATGGTCATTCAGACTGTAAAAAATGCCACTCCCGGGGACCGCGTGGGACTGAGGGTGGATCCTGAGAATATCCACATCATCATCGCCCCTGATCACACGAATCTGTTCTATGCCGACATCAACCAGAATTATAAGCTGGAGTACAACGAGCATGAGCTGGACAAGAACCTGACCGAGGTCATGAGGGGAAGCAGCAGGCGGGATGACGGGACTGTTGTGGATTCGGCCGGACAGGCAATCGAACCGGATCGTCTGCGCGTTCTCGTGGCGATCAAGCCCGATGACATTGAGATGACCGATGACCAGGAAGCCGGAATAGTTCAGGGCTGGATCAGCAACCTGGTTTACAAGGGCGACCACTACAGCTACATCATCCACACGGATCTGGAACAGGATTTTGTCGTAAACGACGAGTACCTGTGGAATATGGGCGACCAGGTCGGACTGCTGATGCCCGAGGACAAGATGACCTTTACTCTGAAGCGCAAGTGAACGGTTTGTGAGACCTCTTTATCAGGAAATCCGGAGAAATACCGGCCCTGATTCCGGGAAAACACCGGACCTGAATCCGGTACGATTAACAAGAGGGAAGAGATAACAGAAGGGAAACTTTCGAAGATGCAGTTTTCAAGAAAACACCTGGGCATCCCGTATGCCGCTTTTCTGATCATATTTGTCGTGGCGCCGCTCCTGGTACTGTTTTATTACGCGTTCACGGACGGGCAGGGACTGTTTACAGCGCAGAATTTTCTGCACTTTTTTACCAATCCTAACACCCTCGGAACCCTGTATTACAGCCTGATTGTTGCTCTCGTCACGACGGTGGTCTGCCTGCTGCTGGCCTATCCGGTGGCCTATTTTCTGGCCACGAGTAACCTTCGCATGAAGTCGGTGGTCCTGATGCTCTTTATCATGCCCATGTGGATCAACTTTTCTCTGAGGATCACTGCCCTCAAGGAGATCCTGAGTGTGCTGGAGGGCAATCTGGCCATGCATCCCTTCCTGAACGCAGTCATCGGTATGACCTATGACTTCCTTCCGTTCATGATCCTTCCGATCTATACGACGATCATGAGACTGGACGGGGCTCTGCGGGAGGCTTCCATGGACCTGGGTGCCGATCATGTTCAGACCTTTCTGCGGGTGACACTTCCGCTCTCGGTGCCCGGAATCATCAGCGGCGTCTCTATGGTCTTTCTGCCTGCCATGACCAACTACGTAGTGCTGGATATGCTCTACAACAGCACCTATATCATGGGAAGCCTGATCGGAAGCTACTTCTCCGCCTACAACTGGAACGGGGGATCCATGATCTCCCTGATTCTGCTCGCTCTCATCTGCATCTTCACGCTGCTGAACAGCGGGGATGAAGAGGAAAAAGCCAGGGAAGGAGGTGCTCTGCTGTGAACTGGAAGATTTTCAGAAGACTGTTCCTGCTCCTGGTCCTTGTATTTCTCTATCTGCCCATCGTTCTGCTGGCGGTCTACAGTTTTACCCTCTCCACCAATATCGGAGCGATCAGGGGGTTTTCCCTGCACAACTATGTGACGCTGTTCACTACGCCGGAACTGACATCCATGATCGCGGGAACGATCACTCTGGCGCTTGGATCGGCCGTGATCGCGACGATCCTGGGCACCATGGGAGCCATCGGAGCTTTTTATTCCAAAAAAAATGTCTCCGCCTTTATTACGACATTGAATCAGGTGCCCGTGATCAACGCGGACGTAGTGACGGGATTTTCGATCTGCGTCCTTCTGGTCGTCGCCCTGGGGATCAGCAAGGATTCCTATATCCCCCTGCTGGCCGGGCATGTCACGCTGTGCGCCCCCTTTGTTTTCCTTTCGGTCATGCCCAGGATCAAACAGATGGACTCCAGTATTTACGAAGCGGCCCTGGATCTTGGAGCAACGCCGGTCAAGGCTCTTTTTGAGGTCGTGATCCCCCAGATTATCCCGGGCATCATCTCGGGATTCTCCCTGGCGGTGACACTGTCGTTGGATGACTATTTCATAGCCATGTATACAAAGCCCGCGACATTTGACACGATCAGCACCTATGTCGTAAACGCGACAAAGGGAGCCCAGACCACGATCAAAACCGCTCTGTGGGCGCTTTCTACCGTGATCTTCCTGATCGTTGTGCTGGTCGTCCTGCTGTCCAACCTCAGTGTGATTCTGGAGAATGTCCGGAAGAAAAAAGGAAAGAAGAAAAAGAAGGGTCATCTCGAGAAAGGAGGCAGCCGTGCAGGGTAAGAAGAAAATGACAGTGCGGATCCTCGCGGGGGCTGCCGCTCTGCTCCTGTCCGTCAGCGCGCCGGCAGTCTGCCTTGCGTCGGCTTCTGCGGCAGAGCCTGCCGCCGACCTTTCAGCAGCCGACAATACCGCTGCCACGTCGGAGCGGGTGGCGGAAGAGAAGGATGCCGGGACGGGAAAAGCAGGAGATCAGAAGCCTGCGGACAAATCCGGGAAACCTGTCAGACTGAGGGTTTCCAACTGGGAAGAATACATCGACCTGGGCGACTGGGATGAGGAAGAGACGATCGAGCTCCCCTCGGGAGATATCATCGGCGAGAACTCCATGGTCGAGGATTTTGAAAACTGGTATTACGAGACTTACGGGATCCCGGTGGAAGTGGAATATTCGACCTTCGGAACGAACGAAGACCTCTACAATATGCTCACTCTGGGAGACGTCTACGATGTGGTCTGCCCCTCGGAATATCTGATCATGAAGCTCATGGCGGAAAAAGAGCTGGTGCCCCTCTCGGACGGTTTTTTTGATACCTCTGACGAATACAATTATTATTCAAAGGGAGTGGCGCCTTTCATTAAGGAGATGTTCGAGACCAGCAAAATTGACGGGGAACCATGGCAAAAATACGCCGCCGGCTATATGTGGGGCGTCACGGGACTGGTCTACAATCCGGAGACCGTAGAGGAGGAACAGGTTTCCACCTGGAAGGTTCTGGCTGACCCGGCTTTTAAGCGCCAGGTGACGATCAAGGACAATGTCCGTGATTCCTATTTCGCTGCGGTCGGGGCGATCAAGTCAGACCTTCTGATTTCAGAGGAGTTTCGCAGCGCACCCGATTACAAAAAGAGACTTGAGGAGGAGATGAACGACACCTCGCCTGAGATGATCGCGCAGGTTCAGGACTGGCTCAAGGAAGTCAAAGACAATGTCTATTCTTTTGAGACAGACGCGGGCAAGGCCGACATGATCACCGGCAAGGTGGCGGTCAACTATCAGTGGTCAGGCGATGCCGTCTACACGCTGGACCAGGCGGACGAGGATGATTTCACCCTGTGCTTTTCCGTCCCCCGGGAGAGCACGGACATCTATTTTGACGGGTGGATCATGCTCAAGAGAGGGATCAGTCAGGATCCCCGCAAACAGCACGCGGCGGAGGCCTTCATCAATTTTGTCTCCCGCCCGGACAATGTGATCCGCAACATGTATTACATCGGCTATACTTCCGTGATCTCCGGCGGGGACGACCCCCGGATCCTGGAGTACGCTCAGTACAACTATGAGGCGGAGGACGACGAAGAAGAGACTGTGGATTATGACCTGGCCTACTTTTTCGCGGGAGAGGAGGACGACAGCGGTGAATATATGATCACGGCTCCGGCGGAGCAGATGAACCGCCAGCTTTACGCGGCCTATCCTCCGGCGGATGTGATCGGGCGGTCCTCGATCATGACCTATTTCAACGACAAGCAGAATGCCGAGATCAACCGCATGTGGGTGAATGTCAGGTGTTTTGACATCCGCAATGCCCCGGCCTGGGGCTGGGTGCTGCTGTGCGGTGTGCTCATCGTATCGGTCTGTTTCCTTGTGAAAGAAAAGAAGATCCAGGGCGGGCTCCGGAATCCCTTTAAACGCAAAAAATGAGGGGCTGTTACCGGCTGATCCCGCGCCGCTTTTCCTCCCGGACGCGGAACTTGACAGGCCCACAATCAAAAAATATAATAGCACCAAGATGCAAAGGCGCATTGGAAACTGCGGAGGCAGGTTCCGGTGTGCCTTTTTTCTCATTTTTTTTCACTCCGGATGATTTTGCCGCGAGGCGGCGCAGGTATCCTGTGATCCTTCCCCGTTTTCGTCTGCGCAAAAACGGCTCAGGGAACCGCTCTGTCGATCGGCATGGCCGGAAAGAGTGATTCTCGATTCTCCATGGGATAAAAAACCTCCGGCGTGTGCCCGCCGGTGCGTTATGAATCCTGCCGCCGGGGCGGCTGCGCCCGGTGCGGGAGTCACACAGGCGGGATTGTTTTCCTATGGGATTCTTATCAAAGGACTAACAAAAACAATGCAATAACAAACAAGCATAAATGTAATGACGATGTGTATTGAAAAAAATACAATTTCACTGCCCATTGAGGGCTTGCAAGGGGTAGTATTTGACATCATTATTACTGACAAAATTCCCTTTGTAATGATATTATTCAGTTGTCTTTTTCGATCATTTCGAACCTGAAGAATAGGAGATTCAATTTTTATGGGTGGTTTTTTTGGAGTTGCATCAAAACAGGACTGCGTTTTTGATTTATTTTACGGAACTGATTATCATTCACACCTCGGCACCCGCCGCGCCGGTCTCGCTGTCCATGATGTAGAGAAGGGGTTCGACAGAGCGATCCACAACATCGAGAGTTCGAACTTCCGTCCTAAATTTGACAAAGATATATTGAAGATGAAGGGGCAGCTGGGAATCGGCTGTATCTCTGACTACGAGCCGCAGCCGCTGATCGTCCGCTCCCACCTGGGAACCTACGCGATCACGACGGTCGGAAAGATCAATAATTCCGAAGAACTCATGTGGAAACTGTTCAACGGCACTCATTCCCACTTCCTGGAGATGAGCGGAGGCGACATCAACCCGACAGAACTTACAGCCGCGCTGATCAATCAGCGGGACAATTTTGTCGAGGGCATCCGTTACGCCCAGGAACTCATCCGTGGTTCCATGACCATGATGGTTATGACGGCCGAGGGAATCTTTGCGGCCAGAGACCGGCTGGGAAGGACCCCGGTCGAGATCGGCGCGAAGGAGGATGCTCACTGCATCTGCTTTGAGAGTTTCTCCTTCCTGAACCTGGGATATCACCATGTCAAGGAACTGGGCCCCGGCGAAATCTGCTATGTTACGCCTGAGGGCTTTGAGACAGTGGCGAAACCCTTCGATAAAATGAGGATCTGCACATTCCTCTGGATCTACTACGGATTCCCGGCTTCTACTTATGAAGGAATGAATGTGGAATACGCGCGCTATGAGTGCGGCAAACACCTCGCCAGAAGGGATATGGCCCGCGGAAACGTCAGGCCGGATATCGTAGCAGGCGTTCCCGATTCGGGTGTCGCTCACGCAGTGGGCTATTCCAACGAGTCCGGTGTTCCTTATTCCAGGCCTTTTGTCAAATATACACCTACCTGGCCCCGGTCCTTTATGCCTACGATCCAGAGCCGCCGCGACCTGATCGCCAAGATGAAGCTTGTTCCCATCCATGAGCTGATCGAGAATAAGAGCATGCTGCTCATCGATGACTCCATTGTCCGGGGAACTCAGCTGCGTGAGACCACTGAATACCTCTACAGGAGCGGCGCCAAAGAGGTTCATGTGCGTCCTGCCTGCCCGCCTCTGGTGTTCGGATGCAAGTACCTGAATTTCTCCAGATCCAACTCCCACGGAGAACTGATCACCCGCAGGATCATCGAGAAGCTCGAGGGCACCATGGATCCCGGCCCCCATGTGATGAACAAGTATATCAACCCCGATTCAGAAGAATACGCGACCATGCTGGAGGAAATCAGCAAGGAACTTAATTTCTCCTCCCTGCATTATCACAGACTCGATGATATGATCGAGGCGATCGGCATCGAGCCCTGCAAGCTCTGCACTTACTGCTGGGACGGGAATGAATAAAAGCATAAAATGAGCGGTCCTGCCGGCTGGTACGAAAAGTCCTTCCCGCAGAGGACCGCCCTGAAACACCTGTTCCGCAGGGACATTTTCCCGCGCAGGAATCGCAGGAATAATGGACTTACTCCCTCGAACTATTTGTCCGCAGGGACATTTCCCCGTGCAGGAATTATGAACTGAGAGAGCGCTTCCGGCAGACCCGTGACAGATCCGCGGGCCGGCGGAGGCGCTCTTGCTGTTTCCTGCAATTTTTATGTCGAAAAAAAAGAAAGAACGATGTATTATTAATATATTATGAACATTTACCATGATAAAGGCCAACCCGGCTGCTGCTATGGGAAAAGACATGTATTCCGGCCTGCACGCACTGGGACAGCGTGTTATTGGAGGTGGAAAATGAAAAAGAAAATCAGGGTTTTGAGTATTGCCGCCGTTATCATCCTGGTGCTGACCGGCTGCGGCAGGCTGCTGAAGACCGAAAACAAAAATTCGTCCTCCGGATCCACGGATTCCGCGGCTCAGCCGATCATGGACGAGCCCCTTGTCCAGGACGTGAAAGATGACGGCCGATGCCACATCGGCATTCTGACATACCGGGATCACAGTGCCTGCGACGAGGCCATCAAGGGATTTGAGGATGAATTTCAGGATCTGATGGGGAGCACGGAGGTGGTTTTCGAGAAGATCAGTGCCGACGGTGATCCGGGCAAGTGTGCCCAGATTGCGACGGGCTTTGCCAACAGCGGATATAAGCTGATCTTTGCCTGCGGAACCGAGGCTGTACAGAACGCGGGAGCGGCAGTGAAAGATGTCCCGATTATCGGTGCCTGTGTCACCGACTTTCTGCTGTCAGAGGTCGTCAGTTCTCTTGAGGCTCCCGGCGGCAATATTACCGGTGTCTCTTCTCTCGGACCGATCGATCTGCAGATCGACCAGATCACGAGGCTTCTGCCCTGGCCTTCGAAGGTCGGGATCGTCTCGAGCGGAACGGAAGTCGGATCCAGATTCCAGGTGAGCCTTGCCGCCCAGTGTCTTTCCGAAAAAGGGATCGAGTGGGAATCCTACAACGGGAACACGGAGGAAAAACTGCGTGAACAGCTGGAACTGGCCGCGTCCGAGTGCAGCTGTCTCTATCTTCCCACAGACAGTTTCGTGGCTTCCCACATGGAGATCGCAAAGGAAGTTTCTCTGTCACACCAGATTCCGGTTATTACCGCGGACTACCACATGTGCAGGAACGGCGGCCTGTTCTGTTACAGCGTCGATTATGAGAAACATGGAAGAGAAGCCGCGGCTATGGCTTTTGACGTGCTGGAAAAGGATGAGGATATCTCCCGCATGGCAGTCAGAGAAGGGGAAGACGAAGATCTGGAGCAGTACTACAATCCCGAGATGTCAGAGGCCCTGGGCTGGTACAATTACGGGGGAATGTCTCCGCTGCTGATCAGTTCGGATGAAGAATCCCGGGATGAAGAGGGCGGACAGACATCCGCTGAGGAAGCGGGCTCTGAATACTGAGCACCCGCTGCGCGGCAGAAGAGTTCCGGCAGTAAAAAGCTGCGAATCTGGAACAGCGGGATGAAAAAAAGTTTTTTTCGCGGCGGACAGCCTGGGACCGGAGGAAAAAGATATGAGACTGCTGTTGGCGGAAGACGAAGAGGCCATGTCGGAAGCCGTCGTTGATATCCTGGAATATCACAGGTATCAGGTGGACGCAGTGTACGACGGGGCAGAGGCGCTTGATTATATCCATGCAGGAGAATACGACGGTATCATTCTGGATATTATGATGCCGAAGCGGAGCGGACTGGAGGTCCTCAGGCAGATCCGGAGCGAGGGCTGCAGGACACCGGTCCTGTTGCTGACCGCGAAATCAGAGATCGAGGACAGGATCGAAGGCCTGGACCTGGGGGCGGACGACTATCTTGCCAAGCCCTTCCACATGGGGGAGCTGCTCGCCAGGATCCGCGCCATGCTGCGCAGGAGAGAGGAATATACTCCCGACATCCGCTCTTTCGGGGATGTGACCCTGAATCCGCAGACCAGCGAGCTGAGCTGTAACGGCAGGAGTGTCGAGCTCTCCCGCCTCGAGTGCCGGATGATGGACACCCTGATGCTCAATCACGGGATTTATCTGTCGTCCGAGGATTTGCTCGAGAAGGTCTGGGGTTATGAGTCGGACGCCGACATCGGCTCTGTCTGGGTCTATATTTCCTATCTCAGAAAACAACTCAGCAAAGTGGGTTCTAAAGTCGTTGTAAAAGCCAAGCGCGGGACCGGCTATATGCTGCAGCAGTGATTTTACCTG
>JAUNEM010000272.1 GCA_030525515.1 Eubacteriales bacterium | reverse complement strand
CGGACGATCCGTTCTCAGCTGCGGTAATCCGCGTTGATCTTGACATAATCATAAGTCAGGTCGCAGCCCCAGGCTGTTGCTGATGCCTCTCCCATGTGGAACTGAGCAAGGATCGTGACTTTTTCTTTTTTCAGAAGCTCTGTGGCCTCTTCTTCACTGTAATCCGCCGCGGCGCCGTCCGTGAAGATCAGCATGCGCTTGTCTGAGCCGTCCCCGGATTTGTTTTCCTCATCGACAAAATAGAGCTGGAGGTCATTCGGGTCGAATTCGACGCCGGCATATCCGAGCGCGCAGAGGATCCTGCCCCAGTTGGCATCGCTCCCGTAGACCGCCGCCTTTGTCAGGCTGGAGCAGATCACGGATTTGGCCAGTGTGCGGGCGTTGGAAACCGTATCCATACCCTGCACATTGACCTCGATGAGTTTAGTCGCTCCCTCTCCGTCGCCTGCCATCTGCATGGCGAGCTCCCTGCAGACAGTATGGATTGCTTCGAAGAGTGCCTCGTAAGCCGGTCCTTCCGCCTTGTCGATCAGCGCGTTTCCTGCCTCGCCGTTGGCCAGGACCAGAAGCGTGTCATTGGTGGATGTGTCGCCGTCGACCGAGATCATGTTGAAAGTCACATCGACGATGGCGCTCACTGCCGTCTGCAGGACAGAGGCATCCACAGCAGCGTCTGTCGTCACATAACCCAGCATGGTGCACATATTGGGATGGATCATTCCGGAGCCCTTTGCCATGCCGCCGACCGTGACGGTCTTTCCATCGAGTTCAAAAGTGCAGGCACACTCTTTTTTGTGGGTATCCGTGGTCATAATGGCCTGTGCCGCCGCTGTGCCGTGGGCAGTGTCGTCCCCCAGTTCCCCGGCAAGCGCCGCGACGCCCGCGCGGATGCGGTCAATGGGGAGCTGGAATCCGATGACTCCTGTGGAACCCACGAGAACCGAATCAGCGGGGACCGGCAGATGCTGAGCAGCTGCCTCAGCGGTCTGTCTGCAATAATCCAGGCCTTCCTGCCCTGTACAGGCATTGGCAATCCCGGAGTTGACGATTACGGCGTGCATGGGTTTGCCGCTGCGGACCAGGTCCCTGTCCCAGATGACCGGAGCTGCCTTGACGACATTCCTGGTGAAAGTTCCTGCCGCCGCGCAGGGAGAAGCGCTGTAGATCATAGCCATATCTGTTCTGCCCTGATACTTGATCTGAGCGGCAGTCGATGATGCCTGAAACCCCTTCGCGGCTGTGACACCGCCTTCAATCTTCTTCACGATGATACTTCCCATGCCATACCTCTTTTCCTGAAAATTTTCCTTTTAACTTTTCCTTATACTATTTCTTTTATTAAATTTTATTAAATGTCTTTTATTAGTCTTCCTTGTACTCCACAAACTTTGTGATATTATTCTCGTTCAGCACAAACTGATAATAATTGCAGTCCTGCCTGCAGGTCCATCCGATCTGCTTCCAGAAGGCATTGCCCACATCGTTCCTGGTAAACGCGATCAGTGTCACCCGGTTGATCCGCTCCCTGCGGAGGGCGTTCATGCAGTAACCCACCATCTGGCGCCCGATTCCCATGCGGCGGTATTTTTTCGCCACACAGACGTGATACAGGCATCCCTGGCGCCCGTCGCTCCCGCACAGGATCGCGCCGACGACTTTTTCCCCGCAGACCGCGACGACGCTGGTTGTGGGATTTCTTTTTAAAAAGCGCTCTACTTCTTCCCTCGTGTCATCAATACTCCGGATTCCGAAACCATGAATCGTCATCCACAGATGCCGCACCTGCTCATAGTCCTCGATAATCATGGCACGGACACGGAACTGCGCCGGATTCTTCTGATCTGCCATATATTCTCTATCTTTCCAAACTTAATAGTTTTATTCTTCTTAACTTAATAGTTTTATTCTTCTTAATAGTTATACTGCGGTATGTCAAAACAGCAGCGTGCCGCTAAGGCTCACACTTCCTATCCATGGCTGTATATCACAAACCGCATGTGCCTTTTTTCGCATGTCTTTCCATTATAATACATTCTTTTCCACTTGCAAGGAATAAAACTGTGTCCGGGCTCATAACGGACTCATAACTCCGCCGTCCGCGTCCGTATCCGGGTTCCTCCTGCACAGGCAGCGCCGGGGGCTGCGGGATCATAACAGCGCCGTCCGCATCCGGATCCGGGTTCCTCCTGCACAGGCAGCACCCGTTGCTGCGGGATCATAACTGCGCCGTCCGCATCCGGATCCGGCACATATCCGAATCATTAAAACAATATACATTAAATCTGTATATTTGTCCAGCGCAAATGAATATTTATGCATTTTATACAATGCATATACCATTTTTATTAATATTATTCACATTTTAGGGCTTGCAATCACGTATTGAATGATGTATAGTGATAAACGTTCCGATGAACAAATATTCATACGCACCGTATGACTTCATAAAAAAACTCAAGAGATTATTATCAGGAGGAAAATATTATGGGCACAGCAAATGAAAAGGTTATTCTGGCATACAGCGGCGGTCTGGACACAACTGCCATCATTCCCTGGCTGAAAGAGAATTACGGTTTCGACGTCATCTGCGTCTGCATCGACTGCGGACAGGAAGAGGAACTTGACCACCTCGAAGACCGCGCCAAATACTGCGGCGCCGAGAAGCTCTATATTCTCGATGTGACAGACGAGTTTGCCGATGAATATATCGTTCCCTGCGTGCAGGCCCATGCCGTTTATGAAAACAAATACCTCCTGGGCACCTCCATGGCCCGTCCCCTGATTGCCAAGAAGCTCGTTGAGATCGCCCGCAAGGAAGGCGCGACCACGATCTGCCACGGCGCGACCGGCAAGGGCAACGACCAGATCCGTTTCGAGCTGGGCATCAAGGCTCTGGCTC
>JAUNEM010000078.1 GCA_030525515.1 Eubacteriales bacterium | reverse complement strand
ACCACATTTGGCTGGCCACTCCGGGCTCACCGCATTTGAGTCACCACTTGGGGCTCACAATATTTGATTTACCACTCCTGTGATACCCTGTAGAGCCAGAAATGTCCCTTTCTGCCGATTCTTTCCACAACGCCCATCTCCGTCAGGAGGAGCAGCACGGTGGAAAAGCCCTTCTTTTTAAAACCGGCGGCCCTGGCGAAATCGGCGGAAGTAAAGGGCTCATCAAGGTCTTCCGGCACAAGCTGCATGTAGTCCCGGGGACAGGTGAGCAGCATGCGGTCCTTGATGCGCAGGGGAATCCGGTCATAGCGATGGGAGCCGCGCTTTTTGTCCCGGCTCCACCCATCCAGAAGGCGGTATTCGTCCAGGTCGATCAGGAGCAGCTCGAAAGAGAGATTGGGATCCTGCAGATAGGGACGTATCTTGTAGAGCTCTCTGAAGGCATGGAAAAAGCTCCCCCGCAGGGGAGACCTGTTTTTGTTCAGAAGCTCACCGGTTTCCGGGTCGACCCAGATGATCCATTTTTCCGCAGGTATCGGATAGACCACACGCACCGGATACTGTGGAAGAAAACATGCCAGTTTGGCGCGCATGGCATTCATATTGGCGGTCTGGATCTCAATGATATGGTCCCGGACAAAAATGTCCGCGATATAGCGGTCGATGGGGATTTCCTGATGATCCTCATCGGGATCTATGTAGTTTTTGAGTACGGCATGCAGGGTCTTTTCGGACTGCATGCCGATTCCGTGTCTCTCTCTGGGGCTGAGGGTGATCACTTTCGCGCGCGCGGCATCGAAGCGCTTCCTGGCTTCCTCGAGAGAAAGATCCGCCGGCAGAGCGGACGGGTGAAAACTGTTTTCCAAACTCATGGCATAGTCTGATATCTTCCCGGTCTTATTTGGAAAGCTTGCTGCGGATGTAGGAAAAGGTATAGTCTTCTCCGTTTTCAGCCAGCATGCGCAGCAGCTTTTCCAGCAGGGCCGCAGTCTCGGGATGCATAAACTTGCGGGCTCTTCCGCCGTCAAAATATTTGAGAGGCGACTCGTCGGTATAGGAGTCTCCCAGATAGACCTTACTAGCCGCGATCCGGTCCATCAGCATTTCCACAACATAGCGTCCGGGCATTTTCACGGGGACCAGAGGTGATTCCCCATCTTTGCCCCGAAGATTGTAGTCCACCCAGAATTCGAAATGGTGGCGGTTAATGCCTTTGTGGTGCAGCCAGGAACTGGAGTAGCCGATATCTTCCCGCTCCGCGTTGTTGGGACTGCGGTTCCCCTGATAATAGCGCGCGCCGACAAGAAACTCGGTCGGGGAGAATTTGGAAAGATCATGCAGCAGTCCCTGCCGATAGAGTCCCACTTTAAAACATCCCTGCATGACCAGGATCTTGTGAAGGGTCACGGTCTGCAGATGTTTCATGAAATTCTCTCTGGTGATAGGCGGGCGGGAGTGATGATTCAGCCGTCCCGTGTACATTCTGACAAGAGCGTCCGCGGCAGGCGTTACCTCATAGTCAATATGCCGGGACCCGCTGTGCTCTTGACCCGCGGACACAGGTGTCTTATGCCCCTCGGGAGCGTTTGTTTTATTCATGTTGTTTTGTTCTCCTGTTGGGTCAGACGCAGCCAGGGCAGTTTTTTCAGGAGTGACTGCAAAGGCAGGATGTTCAGGGCACGTAAAAGGACTGCTCAGATCAGTGAGCGGATTGAATCCGACAACGCTGTCTGTGGGCGGAGGTGCTCAGACATCTGTGGAAAGCGGATCATTTTTTCGTGATTTTCATGATGCGAAGGACTCTGGCCGGAATTTTCGGGCCGAGGGAGGTCTCCGAGCCCCTGCTCCTTCTGAGATTCCGCAGAACAGCTCCGACAGGAGGCAGCTTTTCGAGTCTTTCCGCATTTCTCTCACGAGCGATGGAATCCATGTCGGGCACCGCGCGAAGAATTTTGATGGAACGGGGAGCCACTGACACCCTGTGCCGGTCAGAAGGGCAGACCGGACGGTCCAGGAAGCCCTCTTCCTTCTCCGTGTCCATAAAGACCTTCCACATATAGTGCGGAGGAAGCTTGGGAAGGGCAAGCGAGAGCTCTTCCCAGTACATGTTGACTGCCAGATAAACAAATGAAGGCTGATATCCCTTTGCCTGCAGGGACTTTCTGTCCTTTCCGGGGAAATGATCATCCGCGTAGTTTTCACAGTAGCAAATGCCGATGCTGTGACTGAAGGCCCCGAGATCGGGTTTCCAGGCTTCGGCGCCGTGAAGTGACACGTCCGGATGTCCGATCCCGTAATAATCGATGTACTGGAAGGGCCTGCGGCTCCTGAATACAGGGTGATCCCGGCGGAAATCTATGAGCCTTGCTGTGAAATCAGTGAGCGCCCTGCCTTCCGCGCTGTCCTGCCAGTCAATCCAGGAAATCGGGTTGTCCTGGCAGTAGGGATTGTTGTTGCCGTCCTGGGTATTGCAGCGCTCATCCCCCTGCCTGATCACGGGAGTGCCCTGCGCGAGCATGAGCAAGGTCATCAGATTGCGCATCTGCTTTCTTCTGAGCTTTACAATCAGGTGATCCCTGGAAGGGCCTTCCACGCCGCAGTTCCAGCTGTAATTCTCAGCCTGGCCGTCGAGGCCGAACTCTCCGTTGGCCTCGTTGTGCCTCTCATTGTAAGAGACGAGGTCCGCCAGGGTAAAGCCGTCGAAACCGGTGACCGTGCGGAGCTGACCGTGTCTCTCGGAAACGCTGAGGAAAAGCTTGAGAAAATCCTTCATCACATAGTCATCACTCTTGACAAACCGGCGCAGAAGCACCTGAAAATCGCCTCCGCAGGTGACCAGATTTGAAAAGGAGACAGAGTGACGGGCCGGATTGGATCGGCCTGAGGTCCGGACGGGACGGGGACCGCTTTTCTTTTCCGCATTAATATGGGCAGAACCGGGGGGATTATCAGTAAGGCTGGACTCCCCGGTCGCTTCTTCCTGTCGATCCTCCGGAAAGAGTGTGTCTATATCCTGTTCATAGAGCATTGCCCCTGCTTCTTCGGCTTCTTGAAGCTCCTGGAATGGGAAGAAATCATAGAACAGTGCGGTTTCAGAGAGCGAGGGGGCTGACGCGATCGCCTCGATGGAAGGAATACAGCCGAGCAGCCGGAAGCCGTCTACACCATATCTATCCACATAAAAACGAAGCAGGTCGATCTGCCTGATCTCCGAAATACCTTTTTCAAAATCAATCTGCAGCACGACACGGACGCCTGCCCTGTGCAGCGCACTCACCATTTTGGCGAAATCCTGCTGGCTTCCGTATTCAGGGCGCAGCGCGCAGTATAGTCCTCTGCCGTATCCCCAGTAGTTGGGGCGCTCTTTCAGATCCCGCATAGGATCTCCCTGCGGACTTACAGGCCATGCGCCCAGAGCTTCCTGCATTGTGCGGAAGGACCTGCCCCTGTTGAGATCGGGGAGAGGGAGGTAGACAGGCATCAGTTCGACTGCCGTTACGCCAAGATCACGCAGATACGGAATCATGGAGATCACTCCCGCAAAAGTACCCCGTCCGGGAAAACTCTCCGGCTGAGCGGCGGTGAAGCCTTTAACGTGAATCCCGTAAACCAGCTGATCCTCCCACCTGACAGGGGGCAGGGGACGTTCGGGAGCACCGGAAAACAGGCTCTCTGCTCTTAGCGGGGAACAACTGCAGGCACGGATTTCTTTTTGGGATCCATCTTCAATGATCCTGGTTTTGCGGACGGAAAAAGCGAGCGGATCGATCACCCAGAGGTCACCGCTGCGGTAGCGGTAAGCCCATTCGTCAACGTCAAAGGGTGAGATACTGACCGAGTAGACTTTTCCGACGCGGTACTCTTCTGTCAGGGGAATATAAACGGTCTCTCCGTCCGGAATATGAATCAGCTGCAGCCCGTGCTCTTCTTCCCTGTGAAAGACAGTGCTGAAAACGATACCGTTTCCGTGGGCTCTGATCAAAGGCTTGGCGGCATGGGCCGGAAATATTTTGAACCTCAGAGTCAATGAAGTATCCTCCTATTCGAAAAGACCGTACCGGTCAATGGAGTGGTTTCGCATTCCCGCCCCGCAGAAAATGCTCCGCATTTATGCGTGGCTCCATGCTCATGTGTGGACGCTCAGAAGTCCCCCCGGGACGACTGAATAAAACTACGCGCTGCTTCGCGCGTCCCGCGCTCCCGCAGCGCTCCACCCATTCGCATTCCCGCCCCGCAGAAAATGCTCCGCATTTATGCGTGGCTCCATGCTCATGTGTGGACGCTCACAAAATGCGCAAGAGCGTTCGAACAAGCTCGACGCTCTTGCTTATTTTGCTCGCTGTTTTATTCAGTCTATCACATTTATTAACTGTGCACAACTTAATGACAGGCTTTGAAAAAGGGTGCAAATCCTCAGCATGCACATCCTCAGCGCAGGCTTTTGAGGAGGGATGCAGGAAGCTTCAGCGCAGGCTTTTGAGGAGGGGGCGCAGGAATCTGGAAGGTGCAGCGGGTCTGTCGGGATTTCCTTCCAAATATGTGATGGTGAGGGCCTTTTTTGCCCGTGTCACTGCTACGTAGAGAAGTCTTCTCTCCTCTTCGATCTGGTCTCTTGTCCAGGCCTGTCTGGCAGGGATAGTTCCCTCGTTGAGGTCAGGTATATAAACGGTGTCGTATTCAAGGCCTTTGCAGGCATGCATTGTAACGATATGAACTCTTGTCCCGTCAGGGCTGTCTGCCGAGGCCGGTATTTTGCCGGGCTTTTTTTGAAACAGATCTTTTTCTTCCTCTGCAAGTTTTTTTTCAAGGAAAGAGAGCCAGGCAGGGATGTCTTTGAACTCTTTCGAGAGCGGAGTAAGTTCCTCGAGGATGCCGCATCTGCCGGGAAAGGCAGCTGCCGCGTAGTCTCGGTAGCCAATGGAGTCCATCAGGTAGCGGAAGGAGAAAGCGGGTGTCAAAGTGTTCAGGGCATCCAGATCATCAAGAAGGTCCAGGATGGCGGCCCGTTCGTATCCGGCGTTTGCCAGGAGGCTGTCTCTGTCCGGGCGGTCGGAAAGGATGAAACTTCCGGACAGAAAGCGCTCGGGGCAGTTCATGATCCTGAGCAGGTCTTTGCGCTCCGCGCCCTCTCTCTTGATTTTCACGGCAGAGCGGTAATAGGCGGTCAGATCCCGGAGGATCCGGATCCTATCGGAAGAGGATTTGATGACAGGGCCTTTTCCGTTTGAGAGAAAAGGTATCTTCTTTTCCGCCAGGACCGGTGTAAACCCGGCGGCTGCGGCATGAGTGCGGAAAATGATTCCTGTCCGGGAACGCTGTTCCGAGGTCATTTGCAGGAGTTCCCCGGCTATGAATTCATACTGGGACCTTCTGTCGGTAAAGGGGCGGCAGGCTGTCAGACCGGGTTCCGGGGAAGCTGCCCGGAAATCCTTGGGAATCCGGCGGCTGTTCTCGCGGATCAGAGCCGCCCCGGCCTTGAGAACGGATTGTCCGCAGCGGTAATTGGCTGTCAGATAGATTCTTCCCGGCAGGTCCTTTTTTCCGTCCAGACCGAAATCCTCCAGAAAACGCCTCATGGTGTGTGGATCCGCCCCCCGGAAGCCATAGATGGACTGGTCGTCATCTCCCACTATAAAAAGATTGTTGCGGGGAGCGGCAATCAGCAGCAGGGTCTGGTACTGGGATGGACTCACGTCCTGAAATTCGTCTACCAGGATCCATTGAAAACGGCTGCTCCACAGGGCGCAGATGTCAGGCCGGCTGCGCAGCAGATCCCGGCATTTGAGGATCATATCATCGAAATCCAGGCATCCCCGGCTCTTCAGATAGTTGTCGTACTCCCTGATCAGGGCGGGAACCCAGGGCTGGACGCAGGGAAGGCCGTTTTTGTAACGGCTGATCAAAAGCTGGAGCTCTTCCACCGTGATTCTTTCCGGCAGACGGAACTGATTCCTGGCGGCAGGAGAACCTGCCTTGTCTGGAAATTCCTTTTCCATGATTCCCCGAAAGTCGGGACGGATCTCGCAGAGGTGCCGGAGGTAGCGGTATTTCTCATCCTGTCTGACGATTCGGAGTCTTTCACCGGAGGATTCCTGCAGAATCCTGTAAAAAACAGAGTGAAAAGTCCCGAAAAGGACATCCCCGGAGTTTTTTCCTTCGGACGCTTTCAGCTCAAGGGACATGAATCTGTTTCTCATTTCCAGTGCCGCAGAGCGGGAGAAAGTCATGACCAGAATGCCGGAGGGGTCGATCCGGAGGCTATCGATCAGGTATCGGACCCGTTCAACCAATACAAAGGTCTTGCCGCTGCCGGGTCCGGCAATGACTGCGCAGGGTCCCCCGCCGTGACAGATTGCCTTCTGCTGGGCAGGATCGGCAGAGACCGGCCCAGTGCCAGAAAAAATGTCAGCGGCCGATCCGGTTTCAGAAGGCACTTCTGCGCCCGGTCCCTTATGTGAAGGAGTGCCCGATTGGAAAACGCTCTTCTTTTCGGATACGGGGCGGGGAACCTTTCTTCCTGGTGTGTGATCTGTCATGTGTCTCTCCGTTCACTGATACTATATCATGATTCCTTTCCCGCCGCGGGTATTTGCGCGCGGGTGATTCATCCAACAGACCTGAGGAGTACTGTAATCATTCATCTTAAAAATGAATATTTATAAAATGAAAATTTATAAGAGAAAAAACCCGCCCCTCGTTACGCGGCGGGGCGGGAATAAATGACTTTTGGAAACCTGCACCGGGTGATGCGCGAAATACTCTTTCAGCTCCCGGGTCAGCTCAGTTGTCGACCTTTCAGACTCAGGGAAGGCTCAGCTGTAATCTTTTCAGCTCCCGGATCAGCTCAGCTGTTCAATGGACTTTCTGATCCTTGCGATGGATTCCTCTTTTCCGAGAATCTCCAGGATCTCGGTGGCTCCCGCGGGTGTCACGCTCCTGCCGGAGACAGCGATGCGGACCGGCCAGAGAACGTAACCGTTCTTATAGCCTTTTTCCTGGATAAAGGCCTTGAGAGCGGCAAAGAGGTCTTCGTTGGTCCAGGACTCCTGGGCTTCGAGAACAGGCAGCACCTCTTTGAGAACAGTCAGTGCTGTCTCGGGATTGGTCTTCATCTTCTTGTGGCGGTAGAGTTCGTTGTCATATTCCGGGAGCTCCTCGAAGAAGGATACCATGTCAGGGATGTCCGGCCAGATCTCAATGCGGGTGCGGACCATCTCGGAAATCTTGCGAAGATCAAGATCCTTGGTGATGGCCTTTCTGAGCCAGGGCTCGGCCTGCCCGAAGAAGACATCGGGATCCATTGCCTTGAGATATTCGCCGTTCATCCAGCGGAGCTTGGTATAGTCGAAGACAGAGGGGGAACGTCCCATGCGGTGATAGTCAAACTGTTCGACCAGCTCCTGCAGGGAGAAGATCTCGCGGTCGCTGTCGGGAGACCAGCCCAGAAGAGCGATGAAGTTGACTACTGCCTCGGAGAGGAAGCCCTGTTCGATCAGGTCTTCGTAGGAGGAGTGGCCGCTGCGCTTGGAGAGCTTATGGTGATCTTCATCGGTGATCAGAGGGCAGTGGATATACTTGGGAATCTCCCAGCCGAATGCCTCGTAGAGGCGGTTGTACTTGGGAGTGGAGGAAATATACTCGTTTCCGCGGATGACATGGGTAATGCCCATCAGATGGTCGTCCACAACATTAGCGAAGTTGTAGGTGGGGTAGCCGTCGGATTTGATGAGGATCATGTCGTCGAGCTCTTTGTTTTCAACAGTGACATCGCCATAGAGTTCATCCGTGAAAGTCGTGGTACCTTCCTGAGGGTTGTTCTGGCGGATGACATAGGGCTTTCCTTCAGCGAGATTCTTCTCGATCTCCTCTTTGGACAGATGCAGGCAGTGCTTGTCGTAGATATTGATCTCCTTGCCCTCGATGGTCTGTGTCAGCGTAGACAGGCGCTCAGGAGTGCAGAAGCAGTAATACGCCTCGCCCTTATCGATCAGCTCTTTTGCGTATTTTGTGTAAATACCTGCCGCGACACGTTCGCTCTGCACATAGGGGCCGACACCGCCGTCCTTGTCGGGACTCTCGTCGGGGATCAGCTTTGTCTCCTCAAGCGTGCGGTTGATAATATCCACGGCGCCCTCGACCTGGCGGACCTGGTCCGTATCCTCGATGCGGAGGATGAAATCGCCGCCTTCGTGCTTGGCGATCAGATAAGCATAAAGAGCTGTGCGAAGGTTACCGACATGCATACGGCCGGTGGGGCTGGGGGCGTATCTGGTTCTGATTTTCATAATGTGCTCCATTCGTGTTCTGTAAATGACTGCTGTAATTGTGGTCTGTAAACATTATTGTATCCCTGTACTGCCGAATCCGCCCCGGTCAGCTTCGTCGAGGTGATCGACCTCTTCGAAAATGATATCCGGCTGGCGGCGTTCGATCCGGAACTGACAGATTCTGTCGTTGACATGGATCTCGGTGTCGCGCAGGGCTATGACAGGCATTCTCCACAGGTCATTGTCTCCGCTGTAGGCGTTGTCAACGACACCATGGTGGTTTGCCTGGATAATTCCGAAATTTTTGTAGGTGCTGCTGCGGGGAACAATGTGGGCCTCGTAGCCCTCGGGAAGCTTCATGGCGACACCGAGGCTGATCAGTCTGAATTCGCCTTTTTTGAGGACTACATCCTCAGCCGAGCGCAGGTCGACCCAGTTGGCGCTGTTGGTGGGCGGCTGCAGCTTTTCAACCCGATCGCTCAGGTAGCGGACGAGGATTCTCTGCGGCGGCTCCTGCGGTCCGGATCCTCCTGAAGAAGCTTTGAATTCCGGCCATGATCCGTTAGAAGAAGCCTTGTCTTCCGGCCATGATCCGTTAGAAGAAGCCTTGCCTTCCAATCCGGCTTTCTGAGCGGATGCCGGTGCGGCAGGAAAAGACTCACTGCGGGTACCATTGCCTCCGACAGTCTCCCATTCCGTGGAAAAAGTCAGGATCTCGGCCTTATCTTCCATTCCCCATCCGACCTTGTCCGCGGCTGTGGTCGCGAGCCGGTCACAGCGTTCATTTTCGGGATGATCCGCATGGCCTTTGACCCAGCGGAACCTGAAGGAATGAGGTTCCAGGGCATTCAGCAGACGGTTCCAAAGATCCTGGTTCTTGACCGGATTCCCTGTGGAGGTCTTCCATCCGTTCTTCTTCCAGTTTGTGATCCAGTGCTTCTCAAAAGCGTCTACTACGTAGCGGGAATCAGAATATATGAAACCCTCGCATGGCTCTTTGAAAGAAGCCAGCTCTTCCAGGGCTGCGATGACACCCATCAGTTCCATGCGGTTGTTGGTCGTCCTGGGATAACCGCCGGAGAGTTCTTTCTCCAGCCGGTTTCCGTCCTTATCCAGGATCTGTACAATGGCCCCGTACCCGCCGGGACCGTCGGGATTGCCGCGAGCGGCCCCATCTGTATAGATGATAGCTTTCATGCAGGTTTTTCCTTAATAAGTTAAACAAAGAGAATGCATCAACATTGTTTTTCACTATCTGTAAAAAAACAAATCTATAAAAATATACGTCTGAGCGGATGAAAAATCAAGATTGACCCGCGGGTCCTGTCAGGTCACTGCCACTTTCCTTCCGCCAGAAACCGGTCCGCGCGGGCGGAGGCCCGGCTGACAAGGGCCCGGTCATATCCAAGTGCCCCGAGCAGGGCGATCGCGTTGCAGGTGTTGGAGGGACCGGGCTGGAGACGGTAGGAAAAACGTACATCGCCGTCGGTGATCTCCTCACTGAAATGATAATTGTCGTACACATCCGCGAGAAGACCGGTCAGCTCCACATCGTGGGTCGCCGCAAAGCAGGCTGTATCTGTGCCTGCAAAACATCGTAGAATTTCCGCGGAAGCGGATATACGCTCAACTGTGTTGGTCCCGCGCAGTACTTCATCGATGCAGCATAGGACGGGAGCCGATTCCGTCTCCTGAGATGCCAGGAGTATACGGCGCAGAGATTTGATCTCCACGATAAAATAACTCTCCCCGTCCTGAAGGCTGTCCCGCAGGGCCATCGAAGTGAAGATCCTGAAGCAGGCGCCGCTGTAGCTCCTTGCGGGGGCGATCCCCACAGACTGTGAGAGCAGGGCGCAGAGGGCGGCTGCCTTGAGGAAGGTCGATTTGCCCGATGCGTTGGATCCGGTGAGAAGAACCGGCTTTTCAGCGGTCAGGCTGTTGCTTACAGGATCAGCCAGCAGCGGATGGAAGAGGCCCCTCACGCTGAAGGGAAAAGCGCTCTCCTCTCTCAGATCAGGAACAGCGAAGTAAGGAAGTGTCTCTCTCCAGGAAACAATACTGATACATGCGTCTATCCTTCCTGTGATGGTGAGAAGCTCATCGATCTGAGGCTGTTTACCGCGCATCTGCCTGAGCATGCTGTTGAATTTGATCAGGTCCAGATGAAACAGGATCCGGATATATTCCAGCAGCAGACCCAAGGGATCGGCTCCTCCCCCTACGCTTCCCAGCAGCAGGGAGGATCCCCGGCGGAATGAGGAGAAAGCCTTCATCAGTTCCGGAATCTTCTTTGTATCTTCCGCAAAAACTGGACAGCCGGCCTTTTCAAGTTCCTGCGCGCAGTCCAGCAGACGCAGGATGTAATTGAATACCTGATAATGGGCGGCAACTTTGGCCTTTTCGCGAAAATACGTGATCAGATTGATGGAAAAAACTATCAGCATAGCCAGGATGCCGATTCCTGTATGAAGGAACATCAGGGCAAAAGCCGCAAAGGGAGCAGCAGCGGCAATATAGTGGGGCAGATTGCTTCGCTCTCCCAGCCCAGTAGTAAAGTCGATATAGTCATAGAGCGAATACCGGCCGGCATGGCCGAGACCCGTCAGGATTTCCTGAAGACGGACACGCTCCTCTTCATGAGCTCCTCCGGCGAAGTACCCGTACTGGTCCTGCGTATAGGGCAGATCAGAAGATTTCAGCGCAGGCGCACGCAGCAGATGATAGAGATATTCCTCTCCGGCAGCGCTGCAGGTGCTGTCCATGGCACGGAAGACCAGATCCAGATCCAGATCATTCCATGTGATGTCATCAATTCTGAAACCGTCCGGGTGATGCCTGTAATACTGAGGAATCTGGGCATATCGCTCGGGACTGGTCTTCTTTTTGACCGGCCTGCCGAAACTCTCCCGCAGGGAATGGAGGAGCTTGCTGCGGGTGCGTCTTCTCTCCCGCACACCCAGCATGAGGGTGACCATGATAAAGAAGGCGATTAATCCTATGAAGACAAGAGTAGTCTGCAATTCTTCCATATACCCAAAAACTCCATGACAAAGTGTATGTTTCCTGATTGTTCGTAACGATTGTTATTAATTGTTGTTTTTGATTATCGTTCTTAAT
>JAUNEM010000271.1 GCA_030525515.1 Eubacteriales bacterium | reverse complement strand
ATGCTGAAAAACGCGCCGATACTGTTGGCGATCAGTGTAATACTGTCATATTCAGCATTCATCTTTGTGACCGCCTCCCGGATTTCCTTCCCGGTTTCCCATGGCGTAAAGGTCTGATAATCCAAGCCGACTACAACGCTCTCAGGAAACAGCGGCTTATAGTGTTCACTCTCTCCGGCACAGCCATCCTTGCCGTGGATATACAATACTAATTCTTTCATCGTTGATCCCTCCCAAACGTCCTATCGTTCGTTAGCCTAATGCCTGAAAGGAAGCCGGTCAGCCGTCTCCGAACTGACCGGCTATTTAAAAACCTCATTCAAAAGTATTTATTTCCGATAGATTTCAAAAAACTGCATCACATGTTTCCTGACCAGTTCCATCACTTCGTCTTCCCGCTCCGGCTCCCGGTCGCACAGGTTGATCCAGACGGTGATCGGGGATGAAAACTGCGCAGCCATGATCCTGGTGTCTGCATTTTTCAAGGTTCCTTGGCGGATCAGAAAACGCATCATTCCCATAAAATAATTCAGCACGTCTTCATAATTCTGCTTTGTCTGCAGTTCTGCCAGCTCAGCATTGCGGAACTGCTCGATCATGAGCAATTTTCTGCCCTTGCTGATGTGAGGGTCATGCAGGATGTAGCGCATCTGTCCCTGTATGAGTTTTGCCACGTCTTCTGCAGTCATGCCTGTCTTATCTTTTGTAAATTCCGGATCATCCCAGTCAGCACGTACAAAAATCGAGTGGTCGGCATATCCTTTCAGAACGGTTTCGACGACAGTATCCAGAATATCCTGTTTATTGGCAAAGTGGCTGTAAAGAGAGGCTTTGCGGAGTCCCACCGCATCGGCTAGCTGCGAGATACTTGTTGCCTCATATCCATTGACTGAGAACAGGTCCAGCGCTGCCTCCAATATTTCTTCCCGGGTATTGCTCTTTTCCATGCTTTTTACCCTTTCTCCAAAAGCGTAGCAATGCTGAATTACATCATCCATTATGCCTAACGTTCGTTAGTTAGTCAACAGCTGTTTTCATTCTGCCGGCATCTCCATAAACTCATCAATCGCCTTCAGCACGGGAACTGAATACTGTTCACCGCCGAAAAGCCACTGTTCGTGCTGCATATCAAACTCCCGGATATCCGGATCCCTGAAGTACTTTTTATACCTCCTCAGGTACTTTTTTCCCATCTTGTTGGCATAGATGAAATGTACCTTTGTGCCTTGTACGTGAATGTCATCCTTCAGGTGCGTAAGCAGATCGGTATAGTATTCGTTCCTGATAGATTCCGGCTCGAATTTGGCAAAACAGTCCATAAACCGGTCGGCGGTCTCATCGTTCATCTTGAAAAAGTTTTGAAGCTTTTCCTTTGTTCTGACCCTTCTCTTTTCATTTTTTGTAAAGCCGGTCAGGAGCGGAACGACCAGCTTTGACTGCAGCCACGCGCTGAGTTTTCCGCTCTGATCCAGGTCCGGGCTGCCGAAAATGCCATGATCCAGGTGTACATTTTCCCTTTGGATCAGCTGTCCCACAAAACTGCTGCCCAGGGATGAGCCTATTGCGCCGTCAATCTTCCCGTCATAGTTATCTTTGATATACTTTTCTATCTTTTCAGTAATCGTGATCATGTCGGGGAAGATCAGGTCACTGCCGTCAAACCCGTCATAATTGACACAAATCAGGTGATACTTCTCCCCAAGACGGTCCAGAACTGTCCCGAAGTTGGTCTGATAGTCGCAGGCCGTTCCCGGAAGCAGCATCAGCGTCTTTCCTGATTGATTTCCCATTTCATGAAACTGCATCGTCACGCCTCCTTTAACTGTCAAACCCGGTTACGGTCTTTCTTCTTCATGACGGCCACGGCGCAGGGAATGCGCCCGTCGGCCAATATGATCTGCACATCGGAATACCCGGCATCCAGGAAAAACTGTCTGTAGCTTTCTACGGTAAATTGACGTTTGAAATCCGCCCCGGCTTTTCCAACAGTCCTTGCAAATCCGCTTGTTTTTCCTTTGGAGTTTTTATTCATATAGGTTGGAATGATCAACATGCCTCCGTCCTTGCAGACCCGGTTCAGTTCTCCCAGGGCCGTCAGCGGATTGTCCAGCAGATGGATCACGTTTCCGGCCACGACCTTATCGAAGCTATTATCAGGGAAAGAAAGATTGGTGATATCTGCGTCCGCGAAAGATATATTGTGGAAGGCGGCACAATTCTTTTCTGCCTTTTTCAGCATCTTTTTTGAAAAGTCTGTGGCTGTAAGCTTCCTGCATTTCGACGCGATCACGGCACTGAGGAGGCCTGTTCCGCAGGCACATTCCAGTACCTCATCTTCAGGTTCGATCAGAGCCGGCATAATCTCTTTCAGCTTCTTATGCGTTTTCCTGTTTATGACATTGACAAAGATGTCATACACACCTGACACTTGATCCCAGAACACTTCTTTTTTCCTTTCTGCGGCTTACTGCCGCGTGCATCATCCGGCTTCCGCGTCTGACTCACATAATCTGCTTTCATGATCAGACCCTCCCTGAAACAGATTAAGCAGGATGATTTCAATCAAATCCTGCTTACTACAAAACACATCGAACACAGTTAGAAATTGCTAACTATTGGTAATATAAATCTGTCTCAGATTTTTTTCAACAGTTTTCTGTATCATTAATTACCCGGTTTTCGGCGGCAGTAGCTACTTCATAATAGATAGTTACAGAATGCTTTCTTCCTGAAAAGGCTGAATAGCTGCTCTGTTTTAACTGTGTCAAAAGGCTGAATAGTTACTGTGTCTTAAAAAGAAAGTGGAACCTCTTATATTTTCTGTATTCATCAATCGGAAACTTTAAGCCTTCAACATACCTGAAGAAGTAGTACTCGCCGAAAGCATGCCTGCCGATATGAGCCGC
>JAUNEM010000077.1:8511-11389 GCA_030525515.1 Eubacteriales bacterium | reverse complement strand
CCCGGTCCGGTGAATGATAATGAAAAACCAATGGGCAGGAGAGAAATGGAGAAAGGAGAACATAAGGTGGAACTGCAGCTTGGAGACGTTCAGACAACAGCCCTTATACCGGTGGCCATTAAAGCAGGTGAGACACTGAGAAAAAATCCCAGGATCAAGGATCCGAAGGCAGTGGAAATCATACAGACCCTTCAGCTGGATACCCGGCCATATGATAAATTTCTTTCCCACGAGGGCGTCGTGGCCCGAACGATCATGCTGGACCGCCAGATGAAGAGCATTATCAAAAAACACCCGGACACGGTGGTCGTCAACCTGGGAGCGGGATTTGACGACAGGTTTTCCCGTGTGGACAACGGCCGGATCCTCTGGTTTGACATAGACCTTGCGGATTCGATTGCCGCCAGAAAGAAAGCATTTCCCGAACGGGACAGAGTCACTATGGTTGAAGCGGATGTGCTGAAAGATGACTGGTTCGGGACCATCGAGGAGGCTCTGAAAGGGAGAAAAGCAAAACCGGTTTTCATAGCGGAAGGTCTGTTTATGTATTTTACATTGGAACAGATTTCAGATCTTCTGGGGAACATAATCAGGCATTTTCCTGATGGCGGTCTTATGATCGCGGAGCAGAACTGTAAGCTCATGGCGGGGAATGAAAAGCATCACGACGCGGTCAAAAGCACCAACGCCCGATTTCTGTCAGGAACAGATTCCGCGCAGGAAATCGCGGACATGGTTGAAGGCCTGCAGCTGGTGGAGGAACACAGTTTCAATGAGGAAATGAAAAAGTACACCATCAGGGCAAAGCTGTTTGCCATGATCGCTCCCAGGATGAATAACCGGTGGGCAACATTCAAATGGGGCGGAAAGATGTCGTGAGACAGAACTGAAGAATAGAGAAATAAGGATAAAGCGGAAAAGCCGCCGGCTGCAGGACAAACAGCCGGCGGCTTTTTTGTAGTGCTCCCGAAATGTTCCCGGAATGCTTTCAGACTGCTTTTTGCAGAGGTGAGATAAATATTTGTAAAAAAGAAGGATAAAAATCATTAAATACCCCCGGAAGGCTAAAACGAAGGCTAAATATTTTAATTAACCTATTGACATAGTAGGTAAAAGGAATTATAATCTGCGCATGTCAACTGATTATACTTCCAGAAGAGATGAAGGCTGCTGCGGGCGGAAAAGCCTGTGCGGCAGCAGAACGGGAGGATATACATGAAGATTTACGCGGACAATGCGGCAACCACGAAAATGAGCAGGACAGCAATCGATGCCATGATTCCTTATATGGAGGAAGTTTACGGAAACCCTTCCAGTCTGTACGAGGTGGGCCAGCGCGCCAAGGAGGCGCTGGAGTCGGCGAGGGAGGAAATCGCAGGTATTATCAATGCATCACCGCAGGAGATCTTTTTTACATCCGGCGGGAGCGAGGCCGACAATCAGGCACTGAGGTCGGCAGCGGCTTTCGGTGCAAGGAAAGGAAAAAAGCATATCATTTCCTCCGCTTTTGAGCACCATGCGATTCTTCACACCCTGAACAGGCTGGAAAAAGAGGGATTTGAAGTGACCCTGCTTCCTGTCCATGAGAACGGGATTGTCGTGCCGCAGGAGCTGGAGGCTGCCATCCGGGAGGATACCTGCCTTGTGACTATCATGACAGCCAACAATGAGATCGGTACGATTCAGCCGATCAGCGAAATCGGTGAGATCTGTCGACGAAAGGGAGTCATTTTTCACACTGACGCTGTGCAGGCGATGGGACATCTGCCGATCGATGTAAAAGAATGGAAGGTGGATATGCTGTCTGCCTCCGCCCATAAGTTTCACGGCCCCAAGGGCGTCGGATTTCTGTACGCGAAAAAGGGCACGGTTCTGACCAATCTGATCGAGGGCGGTGCGCAGGAGAAAGGAAAGCGGGCCGGCACGGAAAACGTGCCGGGCATCATGTCCATGGCGGCAGCGCTGAAGGAAGCAGCAGAGGGAATTGATAGAAACATCGCGCACCAGAGCGCGCTCAGGGACAGGCTGATCGCAGGCCTGTCGGAAATTCCCCACTCCGCTCTGAACGGAGACGCTGTGCGGCGCCTGCCCGGAAATGTCAACTTCTGTTTCGAGGGCATTGAAGGAGAATCGCTCCTGCTGCTTCTCGACGACAAGGGCATTTGTGCTTCCTCCGGGAGTGCCTGTACCTCGGGGTCGCTGGACCCCAGCCATGTACTCCTGGCAATCGGCCGGGTGCACGATGTTGCCCACGGATCCCTTCGTCTGACTCTCGGTGAGGAGATCAGCGAGGAGGAAGTTGATTACATCATTAAATCGGTGAAGGAAGTAGTCGAATACCTCAGGAGCTTTTCACCGGTCTGGCGGGACCTGATGGCAGGAAAGAGTCCTTTCATTTTGTAATCTGCACCTGCGGGAAAAAACCCGGACAGGAGGCAGGCTGGAGTTTGAGAAGGAAAAGCGAGGCCTGGCTGATCAGAAAGCGCAGCAGCAAGGATCCCGCGGAATTGTCCGTGTGAGAATGGAGGAAAAAAATGGCACTTTACAGCGAAAAAGTGATGGATCATTTCAGGAACCCCCGCAATGTCGGCGTCATTGAGGATGCCAACGCGATCGGGGAGGTGGGAAACGCCAAATGCGGCGATATTATGAAAATGTATCTCAAGATTGAGAACGATATAGTAGAGGATGTGAAGTTTGAGACCTTTGGCTGCGGCAGCGCGATTGCATCCAGCTCTATGGCGACAGAGCTGATCAAGGGCAAGCCCGTCAGTGAAGCCATGAACCTCACAAACAAGGCAGTGACAGAGGCGCTTGACGGCCTCCCGGCCTACAAGCTGCACTGTTCGGTGCTGGCGGAAGAAGCTATACATTCGGC
>JAUNEM010000077.1:505-8411 GCA_030525515.1 Eubacteriales bacterium | reverse complement strand
CAGGAGCAGTTTCCTGTAAGTGAGTCTGTGAGCCATGCCCCTGAGGATAAGTGAAAAAAAGGAGTATGAAAAAATGAGTAAATATAGATTTGAGACACTTCAGCTTCATGTCGGCCAGGAGCAGGCGGACCCCGCTACAGATTCCCGCGCGGTACCGATCTACCAGACGACTTCCTACGTCTTTCACAACAGCCGGCACGCGGCTGACCGGTTCGGCCTCGCAGACCCGGGCAATATTTACGGAAGGCTGACCAACTCCACCCAGGATGTGCTGGAGAAGAGACTGGCTGCCCTCGAGGGAGGAAGCGCCGCGCTGGCCCTGGCTTCCGGAGCTGCGGCGATCACATATACGATCCAGGCGCTCGCGCCGAACGGAGGGCATGTTGTCGCTCAGAAGACCATTTACGGCGGCAGTTATAACCTGCTCTCCCACACCCTGCCCCAGTTCGGCATCACGACAACCTTCGTGGATGCCCACAATCTGGAGGAAGTCGAGAGTGCCATTCAGGAAAACACAAGGGCTGTCTATCTGGAGACTCTCGGCAATCCCAACAGCGATATCCCGGATATCGACGCGATCGCGGAGATTGCTCACCGCCACGGACTTCCCCTTGTCATTGACAACACCTTCGGAACCCCCTTCCTGATCCGTCCGATCGAGCATGGGGCGGACATTGTGGTCCATTCTGCGACCAAATTCATCGGCGGACACGGGACGACCCTGGGCGGCATTATCGTGGAGTCCGGGAAGTTTGACTGGAAGGCCGGCGGCAGGTATCCTCAGATCGCCGACCCCAACCCCAGCTATCACGGAATCTCCTTCTATGACGCGGTCGGTCCCGCGGCCTTCGTCACATATATCCGGGCCATCCTTCTGCGCGATACGGGAGCTGCGATTTCTCCCTTCAACGCATTCCTGCTGCTGCAGGGAGTGGAGACCCTCTCCCTCCGTCTGGAAAGACATGCCGAAAATACAAAGAAGGTTGTGGAATACCTGCAGGGGCATCCCCTGGTGGAGAAGGTGAACCATCCTTCCCTGCCGGACCATCCCGATCACCAGTTGTATGAAAGATACTTCCCCGACGGGGGCGCGTCTATTTTTACTTTCGAGATCAAAGGAGGACAGGCAGAGGCCTGGACATTTATCGATCATCTTGAGATCTTTTCTCTGCTGGCCAATGTCGCGGATGTCAAGAGCCTGGTGATTCACCCTGCTTCCACAACCCATTCCCAGCTCTCTGCGGAGGAGCTTCTCGACCAGGGGATCCGCCCCAATACCATCAGGCTCTCCATAGGGACTGAGCATATTGACGATATCATCGGGGATCTGGAGAAGGGCTTTGCGGCTGTAAAAGGCGCTGAGTAAAAAGAGCATTCTGGTTTTGCGTGGTAAAAAATGAAAAATGAAGAAAGAACCGTAAAAAAGCGCACAGATTCAAGCACGGAGGAAAAAAGGAAGTATAATAGTCATAGCACCGGTTTACTGCGTGTAAAAATACATTATCAGTCAGGATTAGGAGAAGGAGACATCATGTCAAAGATTTACAAGGGCGTTATTGAACTGATCGGGAATACACCTCTGGTAGAGGTTGTCAATATTGAGAAAGAACTGGGGCTGGAGGCCACCCTTCTTGTGAAGCTGGAATACCTGAACCCCGCAGGAAGTGTCAAGGACAGGATTGCCAAGGCGATGATCGAGGACGCGGAGAAAAAAGGGATTCTGAAAGAGGGAGCAGTCATTATTGAGCCCACTTCCGGAAACACAGGAATAGGCCTGGCTTCGATCGCGGCTTCGAAGGGATACCGCGCTATTTTTACCATGCCTGAGACAATGAGCGTGGAGCGAAGGAATATCCTCAAGGCCTACGGCGCGGAAATCGTCCTGACAGAGGGAGCCAAGGGAATGCCGGGAGCCATTGAGAAGGCAAAGCAGCTGGCAGAGGAGATTCCGGGCGGATTTATCCCCGGACAGTTTGTCAACCCGGCGAATCCGGCTGCGCACAAGGCGACGACAGGCCCCGAGATCTGGAATGATACAGACGGAAAAGTGGATATTTTCATCGCAGGCGTGGGCACCGGCGGAACCCTGACCGGCACGGGCGAATATCTGAAGGAGAAAAAGCCCGGAGTGAAAGTCGTGGCTCTCGAGCCTGTGGATTCTCCGGTCCTGTCCGAGGGAAGAAAAGGCCCTCACGGTATCCAGGGAATCGGAGCCGGATTCGTACCGGATGTGCTCAACACCGGGGTGTATGACGAGATCTTCACCGCCGGGACTGAGGACGCTTACGCGGCGGCAAAGCTGCTGGCAAAGAAGGAAGGCATCTCGGTCGGAATATCCTCGGGTGCTGCCCTGCACGGCGCGATCGAACTTGCCAGGAGACCTGAGAACAAGGGAAAGACAATCGTTGCCCTGCTGCCTGACAGCGGCGACAGATATTATTCAACTGCCCTGTTCACGGAATAAGAAAATGAATAGGAAAATGAATAAGAAAATGAAAATGCATGCCTCTT
The DNA here is from genome assembly GCA_030525515.1 of Eubacteriales bacterium. Taxonomy (GTDB): domain Bacteria; phylum Bacillota; class Clostridia; order Lachnospirales; family Lachnospiraceae; genus CAG-791. The sequence continues at coordinate 5,900 of JAUNEM010000077.1, read as the reverse complement.
GACGTGATCCGGCATGTTGTGAGAGAGTAAAAAAATACAGGGACTGTCGCGTGTGGAAATGATTTCAAACGCGGCAGCCCTTTTTTGGTGTGTCGGATCCCGGGGCAGGCAGGAGACAGCTGATTCCTGCTATTTGACAGGAAACTGTCCCTTCCCGTTATCAGGCGGAGGATGCTCATTCCCGTCACCAGGCAGGAGGCAGTTGATTCCTGTCATCGGGCTCATCGGGCAGGAGGATGCTCATTCCCATCATCGACATCCCGACCGGTCTGCGGTATACTTAATATCCAATCCCGGCAATCATACACGGGTTATTACTGTAAAAGCTCCGAAGGAGATGCTGCGCGCCGGGTACCCGGCCTCTGTATTTTCACAGCCCCGGTACCACTGCCGGAGAGCAGGACCTCCGAATGAGTCCTGGACTGTCTCGGGAGAAAAAGATATGCCTTTTAAGATTATCCGGAACGATATTACCAAAGTACACGCCGATGCGATCGTCAACACGGCAAATCCTGACCCGACTTACGGCGCGGGGACGGATTCCGCCATATACAGGGCGGCAGGGGAAAAGAAGCTTCTGGCGGAGCGCCGCAAGATCGGCCGTCTCGAAGCGGGAGAAGCCGTGGTCACTCCTGCTTTTCGCCTGCACGCAAAATATATCATTCACACAGTGGGACCGGTCTGGGTGGACGGAGAGCACAGGGAATTCGAACTGCTGGCTTCCTGTTATCGCAAATCCCTGCAGATGGCCCGCCGCCTGCAGTGCCGGAGTATCGCCTTCCCCCTGATCTCAACGGGATCCTACGGCTTTCCGAGAGACAAGGCTCTGAACATCGCCCTTGACCAGATTTCTTCTTTTCTGAAAGATGAGGAGATGGATGTCTCTCTGGTGGTTTTTGACCGGAAGACATTTGAACTTTCCTCTGACCTCAAGAAGGATGTCAGCCAGTATATCGACGACAATTATGTTGAGGACCGGATCTGGAAAGAATATGGCAGCAAGTATATTGTAAGAAGGGGACTGGAGGGCTCGGACAGTATACTGCGCTATCTCAAATCCCGCCAACGCTCCGGCAGGCCCGCAGATGAGATGTTGGCAGAACGGGAACAGGTACCTGCTCCTGGCTCGGAGAAAGTACCCGAACCTGTTGCGGAGAAAGTGCCGGAACCCGTTGCGGAGGAAGGCCCGGAGGAGTACTCGGCCATATTCCAGGCTTCTTCCGGCAATCTGCCTCCTGACCATGAAGAGCCTTTTCTGAAGGAAGACGAAGCATATTATTCCAAAGGGGAGGAGCCGGAGAATGCCGGTCCGGCGGGCCCGGAATCCGAGCCTTCGAATGCACCGGGGACTGACTGGTCAGGAGGTCCGGGGGACGATTTTCCCGAGAAGTCGGAGTCCGCGCCTTCGAATGTACCGGGGACTGACTGGTACGGAGGACAGCGCACCGATGGTCCGGCGGGCCCGGAATCAATGCCTTCCAACAGGCCGGGGTATGGGACTGATTCTTCGCGGGCAGAGGATACGCCTCAGAATGCTTTTGCGGATACTGCGGATACTGCGGAAACTGTGGCTTCCCGACCGCATCCGGGAAGAAAAGACGCAAAGCTGCCGGCTGCCGGAAAGCGCCCCTCAGGAAGGCCTGCCCCCAAGGGGGAAAGGCGGATCGAGAGCGGCACTTCGGTCCACAGGAGAAGCCTGCAGGATGTCATGTCCCATCTGGGCGAGAGCTTTCAGGAATGCCTTCTGCGCATGATCGATGAGAGAAGCCTCACGGATACCGAGGTCTACAAGCGGGCAAATCTGGACCGCAAGCTTTTTTCAAAAATCCGCTGCAAGGCGGATTACAATCCCAGCCGCCGCACGGTGATCGCGCTGGTGAACGCGCTGGAGCTGAACATGGATGAGGCAGTGGACCTTCTTCAGAAAGCGGGAATGGCGCTTTCCCCGGGGAGCAAGTTCGACCTGATCATTTCCTATTGTATTCAAAACGAAATATATGACATTTACAGAGTCAACGCCCTTCTCTTCGATTATGACCAGCCCCTTCTGGGAGCAGTGTAAAATTGTCGCTTTTCAGGCGACCATTTTGTTTCAGAGTCTTGCTATCCTTATATCATCACAGAAAACACAAAGATTCATAAGGAGGCGTTGACTATGAAAAAAGGACTTACAGAGCTTGTGATGATTCTCGACCGCAGTGGTTCGATGCGGGGACTGGAAGAAGATACAATCGGCGGTTTTAACAGCATGATCGAAAAACAGCGCAAGGAGCCGGGCGAGGCTCTGATTTCCGCGGTTCTCTTTGATGACAGGTCTGAAGTGATCTATGACCGGGTGGATATCCGCCAGGTTGAGACCATGACAGATGCCCAGTATTATGTCAGAGGATGTACCGCACTGCTCGATGCGGTAGGCGGCGCGATCCATCACATCGGCAATGTTCATAAATATGCCCGGGAGGAGGATGTTCCGGAGAAGACAATCTTTATCATTACGACAGACGGGAAAGAGAATGCCAGCCGTGCCTACAGCTATGACAAAGTGAAGCACATGATCGAGAGGCAGAAGGAAAAATACAACTGGGAGTTCCTGTTTGTCGGGGCCAATATTGACGCCGCGGAAGAGGGGGCCAGGATCGGGATCCATGCCAGCCGCACAGCCAATTATGTGCATGACAGGGAGGGAACAAGAGTGCAGTATTCCGCCCTTGCGGACGCAGTGAGCTGCGCCCGTTCTGCCACCAGCGCCAGGGAGATGAACGCCATGTTTGACGAAGACAAGGCGATGGCTCCGATCAGGGAGGACTTCCGCAAAAGGGGCAAAAAGAAAAGGTGATCCGGGGCTGCAGATGCTGTTTCCGCGCTTATATAAATCGGTGACCTGACTACATCAGACAATGTTTTTGTACAGAAAAAAAGCAGAATAAAAGCAGAAAAAAGAGGGGGACTGTTTTCATTGACAAGTCCCCCTCTTGCCGATATGATAACTTAACGGCGGCTTTACTGTATTATGTACTGTATTATCATTTACTGTATTATTATAGGAATGAATGCGTTATCTGATGTCGGAGTTGCCGTGATTGTAGGAATGGTTGCAGCATCAGGATATGCGAGGAGGCAGGAGAGCGGATGGATTCTAAGCTGGAACAGGCCAGAAATTATGAAGAGATTTACGGAGACCGGATCCCCAGGGAGGAACGGCCTCTTTTTCATGTAGTACCCAGAATCGGATGGATGAATGACCCCAACGGTTTTTCCGTTTACAAGGGGGAGTATCATCTGTTCTACCAGTATTATCCCTACAATACCAACTGGGGTCCCATGCACTGGGGCCACGTGAAGACAAAGGATCTGATCCGCTGGGAGTGGCTTCCCGCCGCGATCGCTCCGGACGCGGATTATGATAATGCGGGCTGCTTTTCGGGCAGCGCAGTGGAGATGCCCGACGGACGGCAGCTCCTGATGTACACCGGCGTCAGGGAAAACCAGCGCGAGGACGGCTTCATCGAGAGCCGCCAGATGCAGTGCATCGCTTTCGGCGACGGTATCGACTATGAGAAATATGAAAACAACCCTGTCCTGACAGCCGAGGATCTGCCTGAGGGCGGAAGCGCGGTTGATTTCCGCGATCCCAAGATCTGGCGCGACGAGAAGCAGGACTGCTATTTTGCGGTCGTGGCAAACCGCACGGAAGACGGCAGCGGAGCGATCCTCCTCTACCGCAGTGAGGACGCAATCAACTGGAAGATGGTTTCGACTCTTGACCGCAGCAGAAACGAGTACGGAAGGATGTGGGAGTGCCCCGATTTCTTCACCATGGGCGACTGCGCCGTACTGATCACTTCTCCCCAGGAGATGCTGTCCAGGGGCCGGGCTTTCCACAACGGATTCGGCAATATCTACCTGACCGGCACCTATGATCCCGAGACATACCGCTTTGTCAGAAAAGCCGCGCATGCGATCGACTACGGTCTTGATTTCTATGCTCCCCAGACCCTGGAGTCCCCGGACGGGCGCAGGATTATGATCGCCTGGATGCAGTCCTGGGAGAGCAGCCACGATCACACCTATATCGGCAAGTGGTTCGGTATGATGACTCTGCCCCGCGAGCTGTCCATCAAGAAGGGCAGGCTGATCCAGCAGCCTGTGCGCGAACTCGAGCAGTACCGCGCCAACGGTGTCTTCTACACAGACGTGGACGTCCAGGAGAGAATCCAGTTTCCCGAGCTGCAGGGCCGCTGCGTCGATATGACAGTGACAGTCCGTCCCTCCGGCGGCAGACTCTACGACAAATTCATCATCAAGGTGGCAAAGGACACCCGGTTCTACACATCCATCACCTATTCTCCCGGAGAGAGTATCCTGACCTTTGACCGCAGCAACTCCGGCCTGCGCCGCGATATCGTGTCCAGCCGGGAAGTCGTCACCCGTTTCCGCGACGGCAAGATCAAGCTGAGAATCATCATTGACCTTTATTCGGTAGAGGTCTTTGTCAACGGCGGAGAACAGGCCCTGTCCTCCACCATTTACACCGGGCCGTCTGCCGAGGGCATTTCTTTCGAAGCAGAGGGCATGGCGATTGTTGATGTCGAGAAGTATGACATTGTGCTGTAAAAATACAGTGAAAGAGGGCAGGATGAAAAAAGGTAAACTCTATGTGATCGAAGGACTCGATGGTTCCGGCAAGGCAACACAGGCGGAGCTTCTGTTTGAGACTCTCAAAGAGAGGGGACTGGATGTCCGCAAGGTTTCATTCCCAAATTACGCTTCTGATTCCTCGGCTCCCGTGCGAATGTATCTCAGAGGGGACTTCGGCACGGATCCCACATCGGTCAATGCCTTCGCCGCTTCAAGCTTCTATGCAGTTGACCGATATGCGGGCTACAAGTCGGACTGGGGCGCCTTCTATGAGGAAGGCGGGATCATCATAGCGGACCGCTATACGACTTCAAATGCGGTACACCAGTGCTCCAAGCTCCCTGAGGAGGAGTGGGACGCCTTTCTTGACTGGCTCTTTCACTATGAGTATGAGCTTCTGGGCATTCCTGCGCCCGAGGCAGTAATTTATCTGGAGGTGGATCCGGATATATCCCAGAAGCTGATGGCCGGACGCTATGACGGCGATGAGGCAAAAAAGGACATCCATGAGCGAAATGTGCAGTACCTGCAGAGATCCGCAAAAGCTGCTGCCTACTGCTGCAGAAAGCTGGGATGGAAAAAGATCAGCTGCACCGGGGAAGGGAAGATGCGGACGATCGAGGACATCAGCGCCGAGATCAGACAGAACCTTGGAATAGAGGAACAGAATCGGGAAACAGATTGATTGATCAGGACCGGGAACAGCGTTCAGAGAAAAAGTAAATACTCTGAGAAGACCGGGTTCAAGGGAGCAGGA
>JAUNEM010000077.1:0-495 GCA_030525515.1 Eubacteriales bacterium | reverse complement strand
CCCTGTCTCCTCCCCATTTGTACATTTTTTATCTAATTGTCATTTGTACTTGTTTTATGAAAAATAGTTCAGTATAATATCACTGCGCTGTGATAAATTAGTAAACAGCTGAATAAGTAAAATGGGAGGAATCAGAAATGAAGAAGATCGTGGCGATCATGCTCGCCGGAATCCTTTGCGCAGGTGTTTTGACAGGCTGCGGCGGATCAACAGGCGCGGCGAAAACAGAAGACACCAAAGAGGAAGCTGTTGAGAGCACTGAGGGCGCTGAGGGTGCCGCTACTGCAGAGAGTGCTGAGGAAGGCAGGGTATTTACAGTCGGTTTCGACGCGGAGTATCCGCCTTATGGATATAAGGATGAGACTACCGGCGATTACACAGGATTTGACCTGGAGCTGGCTGAGGAAGTCTGCAAACGCCGCGGCTGGACACTGAAGAAACAGCCCATTGACTGGGATGCCAAGGACATGGAGATCAACTCCGGCGCCATCGACT
>JAUNEM010000270.1:1495-2914 GCA_030525515.1 Eubacteriales bacterium | reverse complement strand
ATGAGACAATTCATGAATAAGTTCATGAGAAAAAGAAAAGCTTCCTCCTCCGTGATCTGTTTTCCGGCCGCCTGCCTGTCAGTCATCTTTTTCGCGTTTTTTGCATGCGCTGCCACAGGATGCGCGAAGACGGATTCCTCAGAGGACTCTGCCAAAGTGTTTTATCTGAACAGCGACCGGACAGGCATCACCTCCACCATGTATAAGCCGTCCTCGGTATCGGTGGAAGGGCTGGCCGGGGAGCTGCTCGAGCAGATGACCCTGGACTTCCCGGAATCCGGCCTGACAGCTCCCATCAGGGGTTTTAAGGTCAAAGACTTTTCGATTCAGGAAAGCACGATTTCCATTGATTTTACCTCCGGGTATAAAAAACAGGAAATGATCAGGGAAAAACTTGTCAGGGCAGCTATCGTCAATACCATGTGCGGCATCGAGGAGATCCGCCGGGTGACCATCCGCGTCAACGGCGCGCTTCTGGTGGATGCCCGGGGAGCCAAGTCCGAGAATATGACTTCAGACCAGTTCATCTATAACTCCGGCAGTGAGATGCTCAACTTTGAGCGAACCGAGATGCACCTTTATTTCGCGTCCGAGGACGGAAAAAAGCTGGTGGATACCTACCGGACGGTTGTTTATAACGGGAATATTCCCATGGAGAGACTGGTTGCGGAACAGATCATCAAGGGACCAAAGGGTGATTTCAACTATCCGACGATCAATCCGGAGACAAAGGTGGTCAATATCCTCACCCGTGACAATATCTGCACGATTACCTTTGATAAGACATTCCTCACCAATACTTTTCCCGTTGAGGCGGAAGTGGCGATTTATTCCATCGTCAATTCCCTGACCGAACTTCCCTCGATCAGACAGGTTCAGATCCTGATCGACGGGGAGGAGCACCCTGTCTTCATGGACCACTATTCTCTTGACTCGGAAAACCTGCTGCAGAAAAATACCAAGCTTATTAAAACGAAAGAGCAGGCAGGTTCATTAGAATGAAAGAGCAGATTGGAAAAGCACAGAAATGAGAATCCCAATTCAGAGACAGGAGATCCGCAAGATCCTGGGAGGCAGATATGAGGACCTTCACAAGGAATTTCTGGGGGTAAACATCTCCGGCCGCAGGGTGGATCCGATCTATCGGAATGTGTATTACGTCACCTACAGGGACCCCCAGGGATGGGAGCTTTTCCGCAGTGACGCCCCGTCGATGTGCGATTTCCGGGACGGATTCATCTACTGTTATTTTGACCTGGCCCTGCCGGTCACGGAAGTCCGCCTGGTCCATGAATTCATCCACCGCGCCGCCCGCTTCCAGCCCTCCATAGGCGTGTGGTCCTCCGGCCTGCTCGTCAACAGGGCCTGGACCCGGATCAATGAAGGTCTGACAGAATATCTGACGGGCCTGGTCTGCGG
>JAUNEM010000270.1:0-1395 GCA_030525515.1 Eubacteriales bacterium | reverse complement strand
TTGCGTCAAGCCGCAGAATATTGATGAGTATATTGCGGCACAGGATGAGAAGATACAGCCCAGGCTGAATGAGATCCGTTCTGTCCTGCGGGCAGCATTGCCGGATGCGGAGGAACGCATATCCTGGTCCATGCCCACATATTGGAAAGGGAAAAACATCATACACTTTGCAGCCTTCAAAAAGCATATCGGCCTGTATCCCGGTGACAAGGCAACAGCTGCGTTCAAGGACGAACTGGCAGGATTTGATATCAGTAAGGGAACAATCCGGCTGCCGCATGACAGGGAACTGCCGGTGGCTATGATTGAGAGGATCGCAAAGTGGTGCTATGAGGAGTACAGAGCAACGTAAGGCCGCCAAGGCGGCCGCTGCGGGGCGGGGGACGAATGTGTGGAGCATTGCGGGAGCGCCAGAGCGCGGAGCAATGCGTAGTTAATTCATTCATGTTTGTGAACACAAGATCATAACCACAAGTATCATTTCACACAACACTGTTGCTTTTGCCTGATCACACAGATGGGATTAATGGAATTCAAGGAGCGCCGGGTATTCAACGAAAAACCGGATTCAGATGCATTAAAAAAAGGAGGAAAAGCATGAAATTTGAAAAAAATGAGCGAAGAGATTAGCTCAAAAATGTTTGCATGTGAAACACCGGAAGAACTGCTTAATAGGCAGCTGAATATGGCGTGGAATTTTCTGACGAGGAATTATCCATGATCAATGGCGGCAGCAGCGATTCTTTTCAGGCTGTCAAAGACAATATGAAAGAGAGGATTCCTATTAAGAGGCCGCCTTTTTCGTGCACATGACGCCCGGGGAACCTAAACGCAAAAGAACTTCGACATGTCTGAAAGAGTTAGTTAAGGAGAAAAAATGTCCTGTTGGCACTTAACGGTTGCATTGAGAATTCCCGCTTCGGCACTTGGATTCAAATATCTGCGTGAGTGGAAGGAATTCCTGAGAAAGCATGAAGATGATTTTTGCTGGGAAGAGGGGTGCTTCTGCGATTCAATGTGTGATGACTATCCTGGATGCCTGGGCTGGGGAACATTGGAATTTACTGATCCTGACTGGCAGCTGGACCAGCGGGATCCCAAGCACCCTGAAATCGTTCCGGGACCTTTCCTCGATTATTATCTCAGGGATGATTATCCGCTCTCACCCGACGACAACAGTTATGGGGCGAATAACTACGCTGAGCAGCTGGATGAATTCGATAAGGAAGAATATCTGCCCGAATATCAGAAGCTGTTCCCGCAGTTTACGTTGGAAGATATGGATGCTGTGCGCCTGTGTTATTTTGAGTGGTACGACGGAAGCGGGGCATCATATCTTTATTCATACTGGGATGAAAAATGAAAGTTAAGCTGTCTTTGACAGTGATGGTGACA
>JAUNEM010000269.1:1578-2931 GCA_030525515.1 Eubacteriales bacterium | reverse complement strand
AGCCCCGTCAGAAGCGCGGCAGAACAATAGAGCTTCCTCCCGAAACAGGCAAAGCACGGGCACTGCCTCCCGAAGCAGGCAAGGCACAAACACATCCCCCCGAAGCAGGCATGGCACAGGCACTGCCTCACAAAACAGACGGACCATCAATGGTTCTCCGGGAAAGCCCGACAGGCACATTTCTTCCGCCGCAGATCAGAGAATCCGCAAATCTGCTTCCCCACAAGGGACTGTCCGCCGATCCCCGAGAGGGAGACGGCGGAGGAAAACTCTTCTGGAGCAGCTTCCGCGGCCTGCCGCTGTCCTTATCCTCATCCTGTGCGCCTTTCTCTTTATATTCGGAATCCTTCGGCTTTTGGGGGCAGGAAAGGACAAGGTGCCTCCTGCCATTACTTTGAAGCATGAGGAAGGTTATGTTGTCATGCCCTGGCAGGACTATAAGGAGGAAGGATTTTCCGCATGGGATGACCGGGATGGAGATTTGACAGACCAGGTCGAGCGTACTGTCATGAAGGACCGGATTTGCTACAAGGCTGCCGACAGCGCCGGCAATGTGACCGTCATCTACAGAGATATCCCCTATGACACAGGTTATAGAGAGGCCGCAGGAAAGGATTTTCCCGAGATTGACATCGATGATCCCAATGCGCAAGGCAAGGCCGTCTACCTGACCTTCGATGACGGTCCGGGTGCCTATACGGAACAACTGCTCAATACATTGGACCGCTATGGCGTACATGTCACCTTCTTCGTGACCGGCTCCTCCCCGACCTACGAAGACATGATCAAAAAAGAAGATGCTGCAGGGCACAGCGTCGGAATCCATACCCTCACGCACGATTTTGCAAAAATCTATTCCAGCGACAAAGCCTTCTGGAAAGATATTGACCAGATGCAGGCGATCATTCAAAAACAGACGGGGCACACGACAAATCTCATGCGCTTTGCAGGCGGCAGCTCCAACAGTATCAGTACCAATTACACCTCCGGCATCATGACCCTGCTGACAAAACAGGCTAAGCAGAAAGGCTTTCAGTATTTTGACTGGAATATTTCCAGCGGAGACGGCGGATCGGAGGGTGATATGAACATGGTCATCAAAAATATCACCTCGCAGCTCCCCAATCAGGAAAGCTGCGTCGTCCTCTGCCATGACACAAAGGAGTATACCGTCAAAGCAATGGAATACCTTATCCCCTGGCTTCTTGACCACGGATACAGCATTCAGCCCCTGCAGTTCGACAGTGAACCGGCCCATCACGGAGTGCAGAATTAGAGAGGGAGACAGGGGACGAGGAGACAGGGAGGAGACACAGAACCGTCCCCTGTCTCCTCCCAGAACCGTCCCCTGTC
>JAUNEM010000269.1:0-1568 GCA_030525515.1 Eubacteriales bacterium | reverse complement strand
CATCTCCTCCAATGTGCCGAACTAAAGTGTTGAAATGCGCTTTCTTTCGCATTATAATAGGCGTTAATATTGCCATGGGGCAGATTATTCCTTTGTCGGCAGCACGCTGTGACATCTTCCTTATTTGTATGAGATGGGAAGTGACGGTGAGGCTGCCCTGCATCTGTTCCCGCGGTGATTGGTAACCATTATCATACAGGAGGTATCATGTAATGAAAAAGTTTTGGAAAACCACTCTGGCTGTTGCCATGACTGCATGCATGGCAATGTCGCTCGCTGCCTGCGGCGGCGGCTCTTCCAGCAGTTCTTCCTCTGCTCCTGCAGCAGAGGCCGAGAGCGGAGCTGCTGACGGCGCGATCAAGATCGGCGGCAGCGGCCCTCTGACCGGCCCCGCAGCTGTTTACGGCACCGCTGTTAAAACCGCAGCGGAGATGGCAGTCGAAGAAGTCAACGCAAAGGGCGGCGTGCAGTTCTCTCTCCAGTTTGAAGATGACAAGCACGATGCAGAAGAAGCAGCTACTGCATACGGCACACTGAAGGACGGCGGCATGCAGATCTCTCTGGCAACCGTCACATCCGCTCCCGGCGCGGCAGTCTCTCCTCTTTATCAGGAAGACCAGACTTTCGCGATCACTCCCTCCGGCTCCAGCCCCTCTGTCATTTATGCTGACGGCGAAGGCCAGACCGGCGCTTACGGCAACGTCTTCCAGATGTGCTTCTCCGATCCCAACCAGGGTTCCGGAAGTGCCACCTATATCGCAGCACATCCCGACCTCGGCTCCAAGATCGCTGTTATCTACAAGAACGATGATCCCTATTCCAAGGGCATCTTCGACACCTTTAAGGCACAGGCAGCGACCGAAGGCCTTGAGATCGTCTATGAAGGCACCTTCAAGGGCGAAGAGAGCGACTTCAACGTACAGCTGGGCGACGCTCAGGCTGCAGGCGCTGATCTCCTCTTCCTTCCTATCTACTACACACCCGCTTCCCAGATCCTGACCCAGGCCGACAAGATGGGCTACAAGCCCACAGTCTTCGGTGTCGACGGCATGGATGGTATCCTCGGTGTGGAAGGCTTTGATACAGCCCTCGCCGAAGGCGTCTATCTGCTGACTCCTTTCGTAGCAAACGCGGAAGATGAGCAGACCAAGACCTTCGTCGAGAACTACAAGGCACGCGCCAACGGCGAGGTTCCCAACCAGTTCGCAGCAGACGCTTATGACTGCATCTACGCATTGGCACAGGCCTGCGAAGCAGCCGGCATCACATCTGACATGAGCAACGCGGACATCTGCGCAGCAATGGTCGAGCAGTTCACCACCATGACCTTCAACGGCCTGACCGGCTCCGACATGACATGGAATGAGAACGGCGAAGTCACCAAGGCTCCCAAGGCTATGATCATCGAGAACGGCGAATATGTTCCCGCAGCGGAATAAGAAATACTGATTCTCTGAATCAAAAATAAAGTAAAGCCCAATCAGGGGCCTTCCGGGTCACATGATCCGGAAGGTCTCTTTTTAATGGCCTCCTGAAATCAGCCGGGCTTATCTTTTTCGCCTATCTTT
>JAUNEM010000076.1:199-11522 GCA_030525515.1 Eubacteriales bacterium | reverse complement strand
GTTGTTTCTTACGGTTGTTTCTGACCGGGCATATTTCTCCGGCTCCCTCAGATTTTTTCATAATAATCTTGTTTTTTTCCGTATTTTTATTGTTTTTGCTCTTTTTTCGTCTTCTCCTCTGCTTTTTTTCAGTTCTTTTCCCGAATTTGAATCTTTTATTGGACATCAGGGAATCTATCCTTTATACTTTCAAGATGGTTTTGTAATAAAATTGTAATATGTAACTGATTCGCAGGTATTCTTTGGAGGGTGTATGAAAAAACAGTCCGTCAGGCTGATTGCCTGCCTTCTGCTCGCCGCTTTTCTGATGGGAGTATTCGGCATGCCAGCATCTGCCGCTGTGCAGGCCGACTCACAGAATATTTCGGAAGTGAAGGCGGTCACTGCAGAAGACATTACGGTCAGGCCCGACTCATTCATTACCACCAGGACGGAAAACACAGCAACTGTCAACGTCTCTTCCCTGACCTGGAAAAATGTGAGTGGTCACCTTCAGCTCCGTGATTCCAAGGGGAAACCAAAAAAAGGTTTTGTAAAATTCAGAAACAAACTATATTACTTTGACAGTAAGGGAAATCTGAAGACAGGTTTTTTCAAAGTCGGCAGTAAGACCTTTTATGCCAGCAAAAGAATGGGCTACAAGGGTAAGGGGCAGATTCTCACCGGTCTGGTCTGGATCGGAAAATGGATCTTTTATCTGAATCCCGCGTCGAAGCCCCACGCCGGCGCCGTTGCAACCGGTTTTAAAAAGATAAAGGGCTACAGATACTATTTTAATTCCAAGGGTCGTATGGTCACCGGCTGGTTTACTGTCGGCGGAAACAAATACTATGCCAGCCGCAACAAAAAGACACGCGGAAGGCTCCTGACCGGAGTCAGAACAATCGGAGGAAAGGTTTACCGGTTCAGTTCCACGACCGGAAGGCTTCTCACTTCTCTGCCCACCTCCGCCAGGTACGCTCATCTGATCGACGTGTCAGAGCACCAGGGCAGTATTGACTTCAGGAAGGTAAAAGCCTCCGGCGTCAGAACTGTCATCATCCGGGCGGGATACGGCCAGGACAACATTGACAAGTGGTTCTACGACCACATCAAGAAGGCCAAGGCCGCCGGTCTCAAAATCGGTATTTACTGGTTCAGTTACGCTTATAAGACAAGTCAGGCCGTGAACGAAGCAAAGTTCTGCCTGAGGGTCATCAGAAAATACGGCATCAACCTGCCGGTCTACTTCGACTGGGAATATGACTCCATGGCTAAGGCCAATGCGCGGGGACACTATCCCGGACGGACTGAGATCACAGAGATGACCAGGGCTTTCTGCAGCACCATTGTCAAGGGCGGGCGCCGCGCCGGATATTATTTCAACCTTCACTACCTCAACAGTTATTACACCCCTTCCAGGCTGAAAGGATACTCCACGTGGTATGCCATCTGGGGTTCCAACAGTTACGCCGATAATATCTGGAGCAGGACGGATTCGATGTCCGTACCCGTCCAGTATGATATCTGGCAGTTCTCTTCCAGAGGACGGATTCCCGGAATCTCAGGTGATGTGGACTGCGATCTGCTGCTCCACCCTTCGATTCTGAAATGATTTAACTGACGATTCTGAAATGATTCAACTGACATAAGCCCGCCGGGGATTTCCTATCGGAAAGACCCTGCGGGTCTTGTTTCTGAAAAGGACTATGAACAATGTTTTTTAAAGATTTCAAGCCGGAGGGCAGTTACGCCAGAACATCGTTCCTGGTCTGGTCCGCGGCCATTGCAACGATCTATATTGTGCTGACAACCATTGCTGCCGGTTTCGGCATTGCGAGCGGTGCCATTCAGGTGCGCTTCTCTGAGGCGCTGACAGTTCTTCCCTTCATCACTCCCGCCGCCGTTCCCGGACTTACGATCGGCTGTCTGGTCAGCAATATCCTCACAGGATGCGTGCTTCCGGATATCATCTTTGGAACACTGGCAACTTTCCTGGGCGCCGTCGGCAGTTACGCCCTGCGGAAAAACCGCTGGCTGGTATCGATTCCTCCGATCGTATCCAACACCCTCATTATCCCCTTTGTTCTCACCTACGCCTATCACATTCCGGGCGGCATTCCCTTTTTCATGCTGACTGTGGGAGCAGGGGAAGTAATCTCCTGTCTGATTCTGGGACAGATTCTGCTCACAGCGATCCTTCCCATCAAAAATGTCATTCTCAAGGGACCGGATACAATGTAAAAAAACATGACTAAACAGCCGGCGCAGCAGCTTCTTACATACATGTGGCCATGACCTGCTGTTCACAGACATGGCCGCAGGCAATACTAAATCATGACCATAAGCATATCAATGTAAAAAAGGGTGTGCAGCCAAGGATTCATCATCCGTTCATGGCTGCACACCCTTCCTTTTTCAGTATACCTTCATTATGCTTTCGGCATGCCCTTTCTCTCTGCCTTCGCTCCGCCGTTTTACCCGTCTTCTTACTCGAATCTGTCGGGGATAGAAATAGTCGTGATCGCTATAGCGGCAATCGCGGCAATGGCGGAGACAACGATGATCATTCTCTTCATATCTGATATTCCTCCCTGGATTATTATATGGTGGTCAAAAAGATGGTGCAAAAAGCGGTTGCTAACCCTGCCAGATTATCTTATCAGGGAGAGGCCCTTTTCTCAATATCGTTTCCGCTTTTCTTGGTGCCGGTTTCATTTTGTTTTTACGGCTCCGGTTTCGTTTCGCTCTCCGCGGCTCCGGATGTGATCGTGCTGCCGTAGAGGATCCTGGCCAGTTCGGAGTCCTTGTCCAGAATGACCGTTTTGTTTTCTCCGGACATGGACGTCTTCAACGCATCCAGGGAGCGGAGGAAGTTGTAGAAGTCGGCCTTCTCGGGGGTGTTGTAGGCGTCCTGAAGGATCTTCATGTATTCCGCTTCGCCCTCGGCGGTCAGGATCTCGGCCTTCTTTTTGGCATCCGCGACCATAACCTTGACAGTTTTGTCCGTCTCGTTGCGGATCTTCTGGGCCTCTGCCTCGCCCTGTGCGGTGTAGGAAGCTGCTATATTCTGCCGCTCGGAAATCATTCTGTCATAGACAGCGGATTTGTTGTCGTCCGGCAGGTCGAGAGCCTTGATCTCCGCCGTTATTATCAGAAGCCCATAGTCCCCGATATCTGAATTCGCCTCCTTTGTCAGCAGCTGTGTGAGTTTCTCGCCCCTGGCCTCGATCACTTCGTCCTGGGTCATGGAGGAAATCACACTCTTGAGGGCGTTATAGACCGCGGCCTCGATTCTCTCCTCAGCCCTGGCATCGATCGCGTCCAGGGTCCTGATATACTTTGTGGGATCGGTCACCTTCCAGAGCACATAGTTATCGGCGATCATGCTCTTTTTGTCACGGGTAATAACATCCGAAAGGGGGACATCATACAGGGTGGTCGCAGAAGAAATCCTCTGAATATTCTGGATGACCGGAATCTTGACCTTGAGTCCCGTCTCGGATTCGATTTTCACGATCTTTCCGAACTGGCGGACTGCCACGTACTGATTGGGCTGCACGGTATAAAAACACCCGGTGACGGCAGCCAGCACGACGATGATCACGATTCCGACAAAGGTCTTGCCTATTTTTTTCTTCATAGTCAATTGCCCTCCGCTTCAGCACTGCTGCCTGTAATCGTTGAAAAGCTCTCGATCGGATACATGGTCTGTGTGTCTCCGTCGCTGATGATCACCTTGAGTCCGGGCAGTACCTCTTCCATCGTCTCATAAAACAGACGCTGTTTGGTGATCAGAGGATTGACCGCGTACTGTTCATACATCTCGTTGAAGCGGGCAACCTGTCCCTCCGCCTCAGCGATTCGTGCGGCCTTTCCGGCCTCGGCGCTCTGGACGATCTTGTCCGCGTTGGCTTCAGCTGCGGGAATCTGCTGGTTGCGGTATTTGTTGGCGTTGTTGATCGCAGTGTCCTTGCCCTGTTTCGCGGTCTCGACCGCCTTGAATTCGCGGACGATCTCATCGGTCGGGGGCTCCGCGTCCTGAACAGTGATATTGACCACCTGAAGTCCTATATTCTGCTCAGTCAGCTGCTCCTGCATCTTCTGTTTGACAAGGGACTGGATCTGGGCTTTGCCGGTTGTCATCGCGTCATCGACGGTGAAGTCTATGACGGTCGAACGAATGGCGGCCAGAGCAATATTTTTGAGTATGTACTCCGGCGACTTGGAATTAAACAGGTAGGCGACCGGATCCGAAACCCTGTATTCCATATAGAAGTCAATATCGATCAGGTTGAAATCAGACGTGATCATGATGCCTTCTGTGTCCACCGTAAAGGACTGGCCGTCTTCATTGACAGTATATCCGATTCCGGTACCGTGAATGGTCGTATCGACTTTCGTCACCTGCTGAATCCATGGAATTTTAAAATACAGGCCCGCCGTGTCCGTTCTGATCACATTTCCGAACATAGTGACAACGGCGCTCTCCTGCTCATCCACTCTGTAAAAACCTCCGGAAACGGTTGCGAAAATGATCACTGCAGCTAATGCGATCAGAGCCGATTTTCCGAAGCCTCTGATCGCAGAGCCGTTCCTGATCCCGTCTCCAATCCCGGAAAGCCTGCCTTTTTTCTTATTCTGATTGTTCCCCGGACCATTGCCCTGAGGATTGCTGTTCCGGGGATTATTGTTCTGGGTGTTATTAATCTGCGTATTATTATTCTGGGTATCATTGCCATTGCCCATTTTGTGATCACCTCCTTTCAAATCATTGTGCCACAAACCGTCGAAATATGCCACCCTCGCCGCGGCAGCCGCCGGCTTTCCCCGCATCGGTCAGCCCGGCGTCAGCGGAACAGGGCTCTTCTCCATGCCGGCAAAGGCTGCTGCAGCCGCCGGCTTTCCCCGCATCGGTCAGCCCGGCGTCAGCGGTGCACGCTTCGAAATCAGACCACAGGGCAAAATAATTTAAAAAATTTCCATTTCCTGCGTTTTTATTTATTTTCTAAGAATTCTTTAATAATTCCAAGGTATCTTAAATACACAAGAAAACAAGAGACGGAAAGACATCCATCATTAACGTGCAGGACACTGACAGGATACTGATATTCAGAATCGGTAAACTGAATCAGAAGAAGTCCGGAACTGATTTCCATATCAGCAGACTGAGTCAGAGAAAGGAGTATGATATGACAAAAGCCAACAGAAAGAATAAATTCAGAACAATGATCTGCATGATCATGATCATGATGTGGGTCATGGCGACAGCACTTCCCGCTATGGCCGCCGCCAAGGTACAGGAAGCCCAGTATCAGGGCTACGGCAAGGTTGAAGTGGATTTCACCTCGAATGTCAAATATCAGAATGCCAAGGTTACCGTAAAGGACAGCAAGGGCGTCAAGTACGCGGCCGTCATCAACAGAAAAGACAGCGATGACCTGACCTTCACAATCAAGAAGTTCAAAAAGGGCATGACCTACTACTTCACGATCCATGGCATCAAGAGATCCTACGAGAAAAATTTCGGCACTGCTTCCGGCAAGATCTGGGTACCCGGCGCACTTCAGGCCCCGAGGTTCAAGAAGGCGGAATATGACAGTGAAGACCTTGAGGTGGAATTCGATTTCTATCCTTACATCGAGTACAAGAACCCCAAGATCACCATCACATACGGCGGCAAGAACTATGCTGTGCGCATCATCGACAGGGACAATGACAACTTTACCGTCAAGGTCAGAAAGCTGACCCGCGGCAGAAAGTACAATTTCAAGATCAGCGGCATCCGCGTCAAGGGCAACACCACCTATACAACCGAGAAGGGTGTCTTCACAGCAAGATAATTCACTGCACAATAAAAGTGCCCGTCTTGAGCGGGATGAAGAAAAGCGGAAACGCCTGCGGGCAGCCGCCAGATCAAAAATCTGCAGACTTTGCAGCATGTACAAATAAAATTCAGAACGTATAAATAAAAATCAGAATATATAACTAAAGCTCAGCCGGAGGCAGCATGGATGATTGATATCAATGCTTCTCCGGCTTTTTTTGTATGGTTGCTGCCGGTGCAGGAGGCCGATCACAGTCCGATTGCAGCCCGGCCACGGGCAGGAAGCAGTCCTTGCGGTTTTTCCGGGTTTATGGCACGATGAGAACTACCTGGACATATATTTTCAGGAAGTCTTCTACAGGATAAAAATGGCCGGAATCGCGGGTATGTTCAGAACAGACAGGAATCACGGGAATTTAGAACAGAGAAAATAGCCCCGGAATGTCAGAACAGGCAGGAAATCCAGGAGCACAGAGAAAAAAGATGAAAAAGGAAGAGCACACCTATATCGCAATCGATCTGAAATCCTTCTATGCCTCCGCGGAATGTGTGGACCGCGGTCTCGATCCGCTGACGACAAATCTTGTGGTGGCGGATGCTTCGCGCACGCAGAAAACAATCTGTCTGGCCGTTTCTCCTTCGCTCAAGGCTTATGGAATCCCGGGGCGGCCGCGTCTCTTCGAAGTCGTGCAAAAGGTGAAGGAAGTGAACAGAATGAGGGCCCGCCGGATTCCGGATCGCCGAAGCCCGGATCTTCCAAAAAAGGCTTCAGAGCTTCCTGATAAGAACCGTCCGCAGAATACTGCCGCGCAAAACAGCGAGAGCAACGCTTTCGATAAGAGCAACGCTTTCGCAGAGAACAAAGCTTTCGAAGAGAACGAAGGACCTGCTCACAGCAGCAGAAAAAGCGCTTCCCCGCACAGGGAAGGGGCTGGCACAGAGGCCGGAGGGATTCCCCGCACAGGCAGAGAACTCCTCCTTTTGATGGAAAATGAACGTTCCGAAGCCGGAAATCTTCCGTCCCCGGGTTCTTTTTCCGGCACTTCTTCGGGAAGCACTTTTTCAGGAAAGTCTTTTTCCAACAGCCCTGTTTCAGGAGTTCCTTTTTCCGGAAGTTCTTTTTCCGCGCCGGAGCTGGCCGCGGATCCCTCTCTCGAGGCGGACTATATCATAGCGGTTCCCCGCATGGCCCACTACATCGAATACAGCACGAGAATCTACCAGATTTATCTCCGCTACATCGCGCCGGAGGATATCCACGTCTACTCCATCGACGAAGTTATGATGGACGTGACCAGGTATCTCCCTCTCTACAAAAAGACTGCTCATGAACTGGCGATGGAGATGATCCGCGCGGTTCTGAAAGAAACGGGAATCACAGCCACCGCGGGCATCGGTCCCAACCTCTACCTGTGTAAGATCGCAATGGATATCGAGGCCAAGCACACCGCCCCGGACGCGGACGGCGTGCGCATCGCGGAGCTGGACGAGATGAGCTACCGCAGAAAGCTCTGGGGCCACCGTCCCGTCACGGATTTCTGGCGCGTCGGAAAGGGAACCGCAAAGAAGCTCGCCCGCTACGGCATGTTCACCATGGGGGACGTCGCCCGATGCTCCCTGGAGGACGAGGATCTGCTCTACAAGCTGTTCGGCGTCAATGCTGAACTTCTCATCGATCACGCCTGGGGCTGGGAGCCCTGCACGATCGACCTCATCAAAGCTTATAAACCGCAGAACCGCTCCTTCAGCGCCGGCCAGGTGCTGCAGTGCGCCTACAGCGCGGAAAAAGCCCGCATAGTTGTTCGTGAAATGGCGGACAGTACCGCCCTGGACCTTGTGGAAAAACGCCTTCTGACAGACCAGCTTGTCCTGACTGTCGTCTATGACAACGAGAATCTGTCCGATCCGGAGATCCGCCGGAAATACAAGGGGCCTGTCAAAAAAGACTGGTACGACCGCAGCGCCCCCAAACCCGCCCACGGCACTGTGAATCTGGGCCGGCACACATCCTCTTCCAGGCGGATTACAGATGCCGTGCTGGACCTCTATGACCGCATCGTCGACCCCGCCCTGCTGGTCCGCAGAATCTACCTCGCGACCAATCATATCATCGACGAGACAGCTCCCGGGAAAGCGTCCCCGACTGCCGGTGCGGCAGACCTGCTGTCCGCCCGGCCCGCCGATGGACCGGATGACACTTCCATTGCTTCCTCCAATGAGCACAGCGGACACAGTGGGCACAGTGAGTGGCAGCAGCTCGATCTGTTCACCGATTATGAGGCACTCGAACGGGAAAAAGAGCGCGAACAGGCCGCCCTTGAAAAAGAGCGCAGGCTCCAGGAAGCCATGCTCTCGATTCGAAGAAAGTATGGAAAAAACGCCATTTTAAAGGGAACCAGCCTGCAGGAGGGAGCCACCATGCGGGAGCGCAACCAGAGCATAGGCGGTCACAAGGCCTGATCCCGCAGCAAAGCCCGCGCACAGGCGGCTGGCTGTAGCTTCAAGGCAGCCGGCTGCGGCTTCAAAGCTTGAAGCGGCTGCACAGCCGGAGCATAGGCGGCGACAAAGCCTGATACTGCAGCAAAATCCGCGCACAGGCGGCTGCAGCTTCAAAGCCTGACGCGGAAATGTCAAGAATCACACGAGGAAAAAAATGTCCGACCAGTACGAAGATATCATCAATCTCCCCCATCCGGTCTCCGGAAAGCATCCCCAAATGTCCATGGAAGACCGGGCTGCCCAGTTTGCCCCCTTCGCTGCCCTGACGGGACACGGGGATGCGATTCGTGAGACTGCCAGATCAGTGGCGGAAAGTTATGAAAAAGAGGAGGATTCAGAATATGAATCCTCCCCGCAGGAATACGATCAGATATAAACTCAGGCAGATATGATATACCCGTGAGAAAGGGGGAGACAAGGGACGGTTCGGAGGGGGTGGTTCGGGAGCGGGCGGTTCGAAGGGGACGGTTCTGTGTCTCCCGTCCGAACCGCCCCTTCCGAACCGTCTCCTAACCGTCTCCTGGCGCCTGATTTTTCATTCCCTTCCGGTGAACTCCGTCAGTACATAACCGCAGTCGGGGCAGATCGCAGTCTCCCCGTTCACTGTTTTGACCTTTTTCGAGAGATCGTGAATTTCCTCGACCTCCGAAAGGGGATAGGCATATCCCTTGATGGGCAGGTTGTCATAGGCGATAAAATCATATTTCTCGAGACCCTTGAGTTTATTGACTTCCTCGCTCCAGTCGATCCAGCGGCCGTCCTCGAAGCTCACAAAGTTTTCGCCCGGATTGACGATACCGACGCAGTAACGCTCCAGCGTCCTTCCTGTATCCGCATTTGCTTCCGCAAATCTTTCGATGCCTTTCTGCCCCAGGCTTGACGTATTGACGAATACATATTTAGTCCCCTCGGGGGTGTGGACCCGCTGCAGGACCACGATTCCGATGATCGATCCTTTTGGAAGGGAAATATTGTTTGCCAGCGGCATGCGGTGATATCCCGCGTAGTCATGAGTTTCGCTGACCGTCTCCATGAGAACGCCGTCCGTGGGTCCGCCGGCTCCTTCGTTCAGGAGATAGACGGAAGCGGTCACCTCCGTGTTCAGGACTCCCGTCATCGCGGACACATATTGCAGGACGCTGTCCGTCTCCATCTCGAAGATGCCCGCGGTGTAGACCGGATCATTGTAATAGGTTGCGCTGACAATCTCCGACGGCATAAAGTCGTGCTCCAGGATTTCCAGTGACCGGGGCTCTTTTTCCCCGGGTTTCACATACTCGAAAGTCTGGGGGCAGCACAGTGTCTTGTCATAATAAGAGAGGTAGAAATAGCCGCCGTCTCCCCAGTCTGCGCCCCAGCTGTTCTTGACGATCCAGGCGCCGGGACCCGGCGGCAGGTGATCCTCGAGGAAGTTTTCAGCCGGGAACGTATCATCCCATCCGACAATCGTCACTGCGTGATTGGGCATGACTGAATTATATGTGTACTGTGCGTATGTCATGCTGCCATCCTCATTTTTTACAAAATTCAGATAGGTCGTATTCGGCTCCTGTGGATTTTGGGCGTCCGCTTTTTCCTTCTTCTCCACTACGTCGTAGGGCTCTCCCACATATTTAGTCAAAGCAAGCCTGTTGATCTGCTCGCGTGTGAGGGCCGCAAAGTCGTAATTCATAGGCAGACCGTTCAGAATGCAGCCGAGCTCAACAACCCTCTGAACCTCCTTGTCTGTCAGATCCTCAATTTTCCTGTACCCGTAGCGTATATCGAACCGCAGAGTCTTGTCCTCGTCGCTGATCTCTTCAAAATCCGACACCCTCTGCATAAAGCTCGCAAGCTTCTCGTCACGAGTCAGCTCCGGCACTGACTGGTCCGCTTTGAAACAGATCCCTACCGCTTTTCCACTGATCAGTTCGCTCTTGATCATCTCAGTGGCGGATTCACGGTACTCATATTCTCCTTTTTCGTTGTAATACGCGGGGGCGGGCAGAATATTGGCGTCCTTAAGCTCAAAGCTCTGTTTGAACCTCTCCTCCTCCGGCAGGCTCCAGTCACCGTCCAGTTTCTTGTCGCCCCCGGCATTCGTATATGGAGCGACACTCTCTTTTACGACACCGATTCCTGACGCAAGCATAGATGTCGCAAGCGCGTAGTTCCCGCCGTAATTATAGAGACTCTTCTCGGAGCTTTCCAGGAGGTGCACACCCTCTCCGGCCTGTGCCGGATCATAGGGATATTTTCCCTCCTCAAATTCGTCCAGGGCAGGCAGGGCATTGGATGTGAACCAGGCAAGATGCTTCTCGGAAAGATCCATATCGCTTCCGTATTTTGCCCTGTATTCCTCCGCCGTCATTCCCAGAGTACTCAAAAGGCTGGTCTCACTGGCCGCCATGGTGGCAAAACTCCAGCAGGTTCCCCAGGGCCTCTGGTTCTTAGCGGAAGTCACTGTCCCCCGGCTTCTGAGGTCGAACTTCTCCGGAAATGTGTCCGCTCTCGGCTTCCATTCATATTCGCTGTAGATGTCCTGCACATCCTCCCCGTAGCGAAGGAGTGTCGCCGCAGAGTCGGCAAATTTCTCCTCCATGTGAGTAAAGGCCAGTTTCTCCAGGTCGGAAAGATTTGCCATGCTCACAGAGCCGGTGACTCCGCCTTCCGTACCTCCCCCCGTCTTTCCGCCGGTCCCGGAGTCGTCTTGTCCGGCGCTTCCGGCTGAATCAGCATCGGTTTCGCCTGCATCGGTCTTTCCAGTGTCTGCCTTGTCTGCGCCGGTCTTCTCTGTTTCAGCTTTGTCAGTACCGGCCTTGTCTGTGCCGGTTTTGCCGGCATCTGTCTCGTCAGAGCCTTCCGCGGAAACATCCCGGGAAGCCTCCGCCTGCGTTGTATCTGCCTGTGCCGCCTCCGCCGGCACTGTTTCTCCCAGTGCAGTCACCCCTCCGACGCCGGCAAGCGCCACGGAAACTGCCAATAGTAAAGCGGTCAATTCCTTTTTTCTCACGCATTCCCTCCTGACTAATCTAATTC
>JAUNEM010000076.1:0-189 GCA_030525515.1 Eubacteriales bacterium | reverse complement strand
AAGCTGCTACTCTCTACTCAGGCAGCCCCATTCCCGTCACGCCGTACTTTACTTTCCCTCCGAACCGTCCCCTTCCTACCTGTATTGTACCTGATTTGCATACCGTCTTAAATCCTTTCGCTAAAAGATACAGCCACGGAATTTTTTTCGTGTATCGATCAGGCATTTTATGTTATGATAGATAAATGT
>JAUNEM010000075.1:10375-11585 GCA_030525515.1 Eubacteriales bacterium | reverse complement strand
GGCGAAAAAAATTCTTGACGATAATAAGCTTGTTTTATATAATTTTGCTGTTAATGCCTTTACTGGGGAAAGTGTCCACACATGTGGTTTTTCCCGAAACAGCAACCATATCAGCACCTTTTTGGAAGTGCCGGAGCAGCCGTCACATGATTTCCGGGTGCAGAGGATGATATGAGACTATCTGCCGGAACCGCACCCGGTACAGTAAAGTGCGCAGATCATTTCACAATTAATTCTTTACAAGGAGGATATATAAATGGCAAAGATGACATTTCAGCCCAAGAAAAGACAGCGCGCAAAAGTGCATGGCTTCAGATCCAGAATGAGCACCAAGGGAGGCAGAAAGGTTCTGTCCGCCCGCAGGCGCAAAGGCAGAAAGCAGATCGCAGTCTGACCGGTGGATCCGGAAACCGAACCGGATGGAAAGCAGAAGAGTCATGCTGAGTACAGCATGACTCTTTGTGCACAGAATGAAATATTATAAAGAAATTGGCTTTTCAGAATGACAATCTTATTGAATTATGGAATCTCTGAAGAAGAACTCGGATTTTAAAAATTGCTATAATACCGGAAAATCTTTTGTAAACAAGTACCTCGTCCTCTATTTGTGCGGTAACGGACTGGGAAAGAACAGGATCGGGATTTCCGTCAGTAAGAAGGTGGGAAACAGTGTTGTCCGCCATCGCGTCACAAGGCTGATCAGAGAGACCTGCCGGCTCCATGAACATGAGCTGTCCGACGGATATGACATCGTCATCGTAGCTCGTGTCAGGGCAAAGGAAACAGGATTCTTTATAATAGAAGATTCTTTTCTGCGTCTGGCCCGCAAAGCCGGGATTATCAGACCATCCGATTCCGCAAAGCCGGGATCATGAGACCATCCGATTAAAAGAGACAGAGAAAACGTTTTACGCCTATTTCTCTTTAGAATGCCCCCTATGATGAGAGGCATATCGGAAAGATTAAAAATCTGAAAATGAAAAAAGTGATGATCAAATCGATCAAGATGTATCAGAGATATATTTCTCCCATGAAAGGGACGAAATGCCCCTATATTCCCTCCTGCTCCCAGTATGGACTGGAGGCGGTGGAAAAATACGGCGCTCTGAAAGGAGGGGCTCTCGCCGCGTGGAGAATTCTCCGCTGCAATCCTCTCTCGAGCGGGGGCTTTGATCCCGTTCCGTGAAAAAAGAAATTAAATAACAGGGTT
>JAUNEM010000075.1:5223-10365 GCA_030525515.1 Eubacteriales bacterium | reverse complement strand
TAGCTATAAAAGATTCAAAAGGTGAAAATAGAATCCGCAGCGTGAAAGAAAAACCCGCAAAAGAATACAAAAAGATACACTGATTGATTATCTGTAATGACACTCACATGACAAGGCCGGAACTTTATGAGAATTTCCGGCAAAATTTTTCATATTGCCGGGGAATCCTTCCGCGGCAAGTGAAATAAGGAGGATGTACAGCTTCCATGTTTTTGACAAAATCCACAACATTTATTATCGGTCCCATTGCCGAGCTCATCGGTATTATCATGAACGGAATTTTCTATGTACTGGGTAAGATCGGTCTTCCCAACATAGGCCTTTCCATCATTATCATGACGATCCTGATCTATATGGCAATGCTGCCTCTGACTATCCGTCAGCAGAAATTTTCCAAGCTTCAGAGGAAAATGCAGCCTGAGATCAAGAAAATCCAGAAGAAATATCAGGGAAGAAAAGATGAGGCCTCCATGGCGGCCCAGCAGGAAGAAATCAAACAGGTCTATGATAAATACGGCGTTTCCGCGACAGGCAGTTGTGTTCAGCTCCTGATCCAGATGCCCATCCTGTTTGCCCTCTATCGCGTGTTTTACAATATTCCCGCCTATCTTCCTCTGGTCAAAGAGGCATTCTCTCCCCTTGTAGAGAATCTCTATAAACTTGACCCCACAGGAGCGATCCTGACAGCCCAGGACAGCGAAGGAAAATACATCTTCTCAGCTGTTTCCCAGTTTGCCAAGCGCTTTACCAGTGAGAGCTTCACGAGCGGAGATGTCACTTTTATCAAAAACACTCTGGTCGATGTCCTCAACAAGTTCCAGAAAGCGGATTGGGCGACTCTGGCAGAAAAGGCTTCCTCTCTGCAGGGAGATATTACGGCTACGACTGCCAAGCTCAACCAGTACAACAACTTCCTCGGCCTCAATATCGCGGAATCTCCCTCTAATATCATGAAACAGGGCGGAGTGATGATCGCGGTTGCCCTGATCATCCCGCTTCTTGCTGCCTTCACACAGTGGCTCAACGTCAAGCTGATGCCCCAGGCGGAATCAGACCCCAACGATCAGACCGCCAATACCATGAAGAGCATGAATATCATGATGCCCGCTATGTCCGCGGTCTTCTGCTTCTCACTTCCGAGCGGCATGGGACTCTACTGGATCTTCGGCGCGATCGTCCGTATTGTCCAGCAGATTTTTATCAATAAGCACATTGATAAAATGGACGTCGATGCCATGATCGAAAAGAACAGCGAGAAGGCAAAGGAAAAGGCAGAAAAGAGAAAAGAAAAGGCCCAGGACAGCAGCGTCGGGACCGAGAGAACTCCTGCCGGCGTCTCCAGAAAGAACAGACTGGTCACTAAGCTCAATCCTTCTCAGGAAAAGAAGATCGAGGAGATGAATCAGTCGAGACGACAGAAAAAATTCAGACAGGATTCCCTCTCCGACAAGGCGGATATGGTAAGAAGATTTAATGAAGCCGGAGAAAAATAATACTTACTCCAGGATAATAAAGGACAAATATTCGGTTCAATATTTGTGAATGGGAGGTTATATCCACGAATATGTCTCAGGAATATATTGAAGTCACAGAGAGAACCGTTTCCGAAGCTATCACAGCGGCGTGCCAGAAGCTGGCAGTCCCCAGTGAGCGCCTCGAATATGAGGTGATCGATCCCGGAAAGACCGGGTTTCTGGGAATAGGAGCCAGGGCGGCGAAGATCCGCGCGCGCGTCAAAAAGGGAATGGAGGAGAGCACCGAGATCGATACAAGCGCGATCATCAGCGATGTTCTCAAAGGAAAGAACGAGAAGAAGAAAAGCCAGGAGCAGCGCTCCAAAGACACAGGAAGAGAAGAACGCAAAGAAAATAAAAAGAACGCGTCCGGTGCTGTAAAGAAAGAATACGAAAAGAAAAAACAGGCGGAACCCGAAAAGAATAAGCCCGCGGCAGCAAAGACCGCGCCTGCAGATGACAAAAATATGGCAGCAGCCCCTGCGGCTCCTGTTTCCGCTCCTGCTGAAAAACAGCAGGCTTCCGCTGAAAAAACAGTGAAAAACGAAGAGACCGCGGAAGCTTCTTTTTCCTCGAAAAAGGGTTCCGGCAGAAGGGAAAATTCCGAGAAAAACCAGGAGCGCGGAAACCGCGAAAGAGGCAGAGGCCACCGCAGACAGCGCAGGTTTGACAGGGAAGAAGCCCGTTCGGCGGAACGCGAAAAGAACGCAGCCCAGAGTGAGGCAGCTTTCACTCCCAAAAAGAGAAGCGCGGTTCCCAACCTCACGGATGAGCAGATCGCGGAAATAAAAGAGCGCGCGGAATCCTTCCTGATGGATGTCCTGCAGGCAATGGATCTGGAAGCAGAAGTTGCCAGCTCTTATGAAAAAGAGAGCGGAATGCTCAACATCGAGATCAAGGGAGAAAACATGGGCGTCCTCATCGGAAAGAGAGGACAGACTCTGGATTCCCTGCAGTATCTGGTATCTCTTGTTGTGAACAAGGGAGTAGAAGGATACATCCACGTCAAGGCAGACACGGAAAACTATCGTGAGCGCCGCAAGAAAACTCTTGAGAACCTGGCAAAGAACATTGCCGGCAAGGTAAAGAGGAACAGATCCAGCGTTGCCCTCGAGCCCATGAATCCTTACGAGAGAAGGATCATCCACTCGGCTCTGCAGGGAGACCGCTACGTGACGACCTACAGCCAGGGCGAAGAACCCTACAGAAAAGTCATCGTCACAATGAAGGAAGACAAATGATCATGATGAAAGCAGTAAAAAGCTTTGATCAGATTTATTTGTAACAGTCAGTAAGGGTTTGAAGCAGTTTGTATTCTCAATCCTTTGGCTGCAAACATGTATATGTATTTCAAGCATGTGTAAGTATTTATGGTTCTGATGAACAGAAAGGTGAAACGACAACAGGCGGCTGTTTCCGCGGCTGCCCGAAATGTGAACTGAATCTGTAAAACTGCCTTCGAGGCATGAAAAAGGACCAGATTATTGACCGCCGCCTCAAATAAATCAGAGGCGGCGGTTTTATTCTTATGACACGGCCCGTGTAAGGACTCTTTCCGCCTGTCGGCGGACACAGGCCGGTCGGGGATAGAGGGCGGCAGGGCCGCCTCCACCCTGTTATATTCAATTCAAAAAGGAGGAAACAGCGGCAGTCATGAGAACAGAATCCGAAAAAAACGCATATGTGGATAAGTCCGGAAATGATACGATCGCCGCTGTTGCCACGGCCATGTCCGCCGCCGGAATAGGAATCATCCGCGTCAGCGGTCCGGACGCGATCCGGATCTGCGCCCCTTATTATGTCAGCGCCGGGGGAAACAGAAATCTGGAATCCCACGCTTCAAACACGATTGTTTTCGGATATATCGAGGACGACGATCACACCCGCCTGGACGAAGTCATGGTGAGCGTTTTCCGCGCCCCTCACAGCTATACGACTGAAGATACGGTTGAAATCAATTCCCACGGAGGAACCTTTATCCTGAACAGGATTCTGGACCTGATCCTGCGGGGAGGAGCCCGTCTCGCCGAGCCGGGAGAATTTACCAAACGCGCCTTTCTGGGCGGAAGGATCGACCTCTCCAGGGCGGAGGCTGTCATGGATCTGATTTCTTCCCAGAATGAATTTGCCCGCAGGACCGCTCTTGCCCAGCTGGGCGGAAGTGTCTCGGAAAAGATCAAAGGATTCCGCTCTTCTATTCTCTACGAGATGGCATTTATCGAATCCGCCCTCGATGACCCCGACAGCTATGACCTCGACGGTTATCCCGAACGTCTCGACGGAATCTGCCAAAAAATACTGGATGATATGGACAGCCTTCTGGAAATCGGCGATAAGGGAGCCGTCCTCAAGGAAGGAATCCGCACAGCCATCATAGGAAGGCCCAATGCCGGCAAGTCTTCTCTCCTCAATTATCTGGCAGGAACGGAGAGAGCCATTGTGACCGAAATCGCCGGAACGACCCGAGATACTCTCCAGGAGAGTATCCGGATCCGGGGCATCCAGCTCCGTGTGACCGACACGGCCGGCATCCATGAAACAGACGACCGGGTGGAAAAAATAGGTATCGAAAGGGCAAAGGAGGCAATCAGCCAGTCCGAGCTGGTCCTCTACCTGATCGACGTCTCCGAGGGAATCACCGCCGAGGATAAAGACATCGCGGAACTTTTGAAAAACTGGAAAAAAGAAGATCCCTCCCTCAGAAAATGCATCCTTCTCTTAAATAAGAGCGACCTCCCTCCCGTCACGGAGGAAGAGTCCGTCCGCAGCTTCTTCGGCGAGGCCGATGCCCTGCTCTCCTGCTCTCTCAAGACAGGAGAAGGAGCAGAGGAACTTGGACATACGATCGAAAAGATGTATCATATGGGGGAACTCACCCATCAGAGCGAATCCATGATCACCAGCCTGCGCCACAGAGAGGCCGTGAGAGAGGCTTACGAATCCCTCTCCCTCGTGAGACAGAGCATCGCGATGGGAATGAGCGAAGACTTTTTCGCCATCGACCTGATGAACGCCTATACATGCCTGGGCAGGATTACCGGAGAGGCAGTGGAGGATGACCTCGTGGAGGAAATCTTCTCCAAATTCTGCATGGGAAAGTGACCTGAATGATCGGGAAAGAATTTGAAAATTATCTGAATCCTCAGGGAAGGATATTGAGTATGATTTATCATATTGATACGGACGTCTGCGTGATCGGAGCCGGACACGCGGGCTGCGAAGCTGCACTTGCCTGCAGCCGTCTGGGACTTAACACAGTAATATTCACAATGAATGTGGACAGCATAGCCATGATGCCCTGCAATCCCCACATCGGGGGATCCTCCAAGGGCCACCTGGTCCGGGAAATCGACGCTCTGGGCGGGGAAATGGCCAAAAATATAGATAAGACCTTTATCCAGTCCAAGATGCTCAATATTTCCAAGGGACCGGCCGTTCACTCCCTGCGCACACAGGCTGACAAGGCCGAGTATTCCAAAGAGATGCGCCGCGTCCTGGAAAACCAGGAAAATCTGACCATCCGCCAGTCCGAGGTCACCGATATCCTGACTCAGGACGAAGTGGATGCCCTGCTGGGAAAAGCAGCTCAGGCACAATCCCCGGATCAGACAAATCAGACAGATCAGTC
>JAUNEM010000075.1:0-5213 GCA_030525515.1 Eubacteriales bacterium | reverse complement strand
AGATGCTTTTATAAAAACAGATTCCTTTACAAAAACAGATATTTTAAAAAATAAAGAAACTTTTCTATCAGAAGACCCGGAATCTCATCCTGAACAGAAAAAAAAGAAACCCCGCATCGGCGGAGTCCGCATTCAGACAGGTACCGTCTATACCTGCAAGGCAGTCATCATCTGCACCGGCACCTATCTCAATGCCAGATGCCTGGTCGGTGAATCCATCACAGAGACGGGACCCGGAGGCATGCAGCGCTCCACCTGGCTCAAAGACGCCATGACCAGACTGGGAATCCCTCTCAGAAGATTCAAGACCGGAACCCCCGCCAGAATGGACGGCAGGACACTGGATTATTCAAAGATGAAAATCCAGCCCGGAGATCCCGTAGTGGTGCCCTTCTCCTATTCCACAGACCCTGCAGACGTCCAGATCGAGCAGGTGCCCTGCTACCTGACCTACACAAACGAGGAGACCCACAAAATCATCCGCCAGAACCTGGACCGCTCTCCCATTTACGCGGGAATTATAGAAGGAACAGGACCCAGATACTGCCCTTCCATCGAGGACAAAGTCGTCAAATTCAGCGACAAGGGAAGACACCATGTTTTTATCGAGCCCGAGGGAAGATTTACAAACGAAGTCTATGTCGACGGAATGTCCTCCTCCATGCCGGATGATGTACAGCAGAGAATGTACCGCACAGTACCCGGCCTGGAAAACTGCGTGATCGTAAAAAATGCCTATGCGATCGAATATGACTGCATCAATGCCAACCTGCTTAAACTGTCCCTGGAGACAAAATCGGTGGACGGACTCTTCTGCGCAGGTCAGTTCAACGGGAGCAGCGGATACGAAGAGGCTGCAGCCCAGGGACTGATCGCCGGCATCAATGCCGCCAACAAAATCAAGGGAAAAGAACCCCTCATCCTGGAGAGGTCTGAGGCTTATATCGGCGTCCTGATCGACGATCTTGTCACAAAGGACAACAGGGAACCCTATCGAATGATGACTTCCCGGGCCGAGTACAGACTCCTGCTCCGCCAGGACAACGCCGACCTCCGCCTGCGCAAATACGGATACGAGGCCGGACTGATCACTCAGGACCAGTATGATTACGTCTGCTATAAGGAAAAGGCCATTCAGGAGGAGACTGAGAGGCTGAAAAAAGTAAAGATCGGCGCTGCCGCCTCCAACCAGACCATCCTGAGAGCCCTGGGTTCCGCGGAACTCAAGACGGCCTGCAGCCTGGCCGAACTCATCTGCCGCCCCGAACTCTCCTACGACAAGACCGCGGAACTGGATCCCGACCGGCCTTCTCTGACCAGAGATATCACAGAGCAGGTGGAAATCAACATCCGCTACGAGGGATACATCGACAGACAGAAAAAACAGGTACAGCAGTTTGAAAAACTCGAACACAAAAAGATACCTGACGGAATAGACTATGACGACGTCGGAAGCCTGAGAAACGAAGCCCGCCAGAAACTGAAAGAGTTTCTGCCCTCCTCCATCGGCCAGGCCTCCAGAATCTCGGGTGTGACTCCCGCCGACATCACTGTTTTGCTGATCTACCTGGAAAAGCAAAGAGGAAGATAAAAAACAGGAGACAATTCATGAGAAGGCTGAGGCAGACTGTCGCGATCATCCAGAGAACGATAGAAGTTTATTCAAAACACGATATGTATGTATATTCCGGATATACGACATTTTATTTTCTGATGTCGGTTGTGCCGCTTCTTATGCTGATCATTTCGGTGATCAACCTGCTCCCCTGGTTCTCTGTTGAACAGGTGAGCACGATCCTGTCGAAAATCATTCCGGACATACCCCAGATCCGAAGGGTCCTGCTCAGTGTGGTCATTAACCTCAACAGACAATCGGGCCAGCTGGTCTCCTACCTCTTCGCGCTGACATCCTTCTGGTCCGGATCACACGGAGTTTCGGCCATGATGACGGGACTTGAAAAAATCAACCACACTGACCAGAAAACTGTCAAAAACAGGATCAAGGCAATTTTTTATACTGTATTGTATACCCTGCTGATTCCCTCCATGCTCCTCTTTCAGGGTATCAGAGCTTCTTTGAAAAACGGAGTCAAGGCACTTTTTTCCTACTTGAACATTACTTTTAATGTAGCGGACATGAGCGGACATGCCATAACGATCATCAGACTCAGTGAAATTGTCACCCTGGCTATGATGATTCTGGTCATCGTCCTGACCTTTACCTATCTCCCCTCCGGAGACAGAAAAATCAGAAGCCAGCTTCCGGGATCCATCTTTACATCAATCCTTTGGATCCTCTTCACAAAGGCATTCGGCTTTTTTATCCAGAGATTCTGGAGATATTCCTCCGTCTACGGAGCCCTCGCGGCTGTCTTTCTCGCCGCAATGTGGATGAAATTTATCATCAGCATCCTTTTTTACGGAGCCTCCCTCAACAGGGCCCTGCAGGTAAAGGTTTCGAAGGACTGTCAGACATAACAAATATGACAATATATATTATTAAAGATTAAAGGACTCAGAGCATTGAAGATGCGGCCGCACGCGCAGCTTCTTGCATTTTGACATCCGGGATTTGCCTATAATTATGTAAGATGTGAACGTGACCGATGACTGATTTGAGGATTGAGGTTCGATGAAAGAAAGACCAAGATTAACAGGGATTATCAATCAGGTTACGATATTGTTTCTGATCAGTATACTCGCAGTAGGCCTTTTTACATATTACACGCAAAATCTGATCGCTGATTCCACAGTCAGAAAACATACCGAAAATCTCGCGGAAGAGGTAGCGGCGGAAGTAAAAAAAGCTGTCGAAGAATATCCCGCTCATTTGTGGCTTTTAAACTACTGGTATGAACACTGGGACCAAATGGACGTCGAATATGATGTTGAATTCCAGACCGGGACCCTCACCGAGAAAAAGTGCCGGCTGCTGGAATCGCGATGTTCCGATCTGATGTTAAAATATGCCTCAACGGAAGAAATCGAGGCACTCTCCGAAGAAAACCAGAAGCTATATGCCGAAATCACCTATTCCTGGTTGATCACCCGCATAAATCAGATCAAAAGAACACACAATCCTGACTATTTGTTCTGCGTGTCGACGGACAATACCTACAAAGAGCAGTTCTTTCTCTTCAGCGCTTCCGAGCCCGATTCTGTCCGGGGAACCGAATATGAACAGGCATACACACTTGGTACAAAAGTGAGGGTAGCGGACAGCCAGAGAAAGGCCATGTATAATTCCTATCAGAACTATAAGTATCTGACAGACGCGGGAAAATACGTCGACTATTATTCCTACCTCACAAGGATTGACGGACGGATCTTACTCATCGGTATGACCTACAATCTTGAGAATATAAAAAATAACATCCACTTTCAGGCCATTCACGGAACATTCCTGGCAATGCTCTACCAGGTATGCCTCTCCGCGGTCTGTATGATGCTGCTCATGTATTTTGTGATTGGTCCTTTGAGAAAAGTTCAGAAGAATATCCGCCTGTATAAGGACACCAAGGACAGCGCCAGCGTTATCAAAAACCTCTCGACGATCAATTCCCGCAATGAAATAGGACAGCTGGCCACAGACACCATTGACCTGGCAAAGGAAATTAAAGACTACACGGACCAGATTGAGACAATCACCGCTGAAAAAGAAAGAATCGTCACGGAGCTGTCTCTCGCAAAACGTATACAGGAAGCCATGCTTCCCAATGATTTTCCTGCCTTTCCGGACAGGGATGATTTTGATATCTATGCATCCATGGATCCCGCCAAAGAGGTCGGCGGTGACTTCTATGACTTTTTGATGATCGATGAGGATCACCTTTACATAGCGATTGCGGATGTTTCCGGAAAAGGAGTCCCCGCCGCTCTGTTTATGATGGCTTCAAGAATTGTACTGGCCAACAATGCCATGATGGGAAAAAATCCCGCCAGGATCCTGGAAGATACAAATGAATCCATCTGCCGCCACAACAAAGAAGAAATGTTTATCACTGTATGGCTGGGAATCCTCGAACTCTCCACAGGCATACTCACTGCTGCCAACGCCGGCCACGAATACCCCGTCATCATGCAGAAGGGCGGCCGGTTTGAAATGCTCAAAGACAAACATGGATTTGTCGTCGGCGGCATGGAAAACATGAAATACGACAATTATGAGATCCGGATGACACGCGGGACCAAGCTCTTCCTCCACACGGACGGCCTGACAGAGGCGACCAACGAGGACCAGGAAATGTTCGGCGAAGCCCGTGTCATTGCGTCCTTAAATACTGTCAGCGGACAAAGCCCCAAACAAATCCTCAAAAAAGTCACGAGCGATGTCGATAACTTCGTCAAAGAAGCCGAACAATTCGACGACCTGACAATGCTCTGCCTCGAATACAGAGGCCCGGAAGATCCGGAAAATCAGGGAATGGATGGAAGTTCACTGGAAGGTGAAGGTCAGGGGTGATAAAAAGCTCTCCCGGGGAGAAAAAGGGTGAGAAACGTTATGTGGACGGTTATGCAACCCTGACGGATACGCAGCAGGTCATGGGTTACGCGGGTTATTCGCTTATTCGGTGCTTATTCGGCTTATTCGGCCAGGTGGTTGGGCAATAAAAAAAGATTGCAAAACACTTAAAATCATGTATAATAAATATGTTCTGCAGTTGCAGGATATATTTATAATTGTCTGCGTAGCTCAGTTGGATAGAGCGACCGCCTCCTAAGCGGTAGGTCGGGTGTTCGAGTCACCTCGCGGACGCTGGTGAAGAACCGGGAACAGCTGGATACTGTTCCCGGTTCTTTGTGGTTAGGTGGAAGGATTGCGAGGATTATGCGATGAAAGTATAATAATGAAAACGGGTTGATATAATATAAGAATCAGAGTAGAGGTATAAGCCATGTCGAATGAAAATGCAATTCATGAATTATATGAGCAGTGTATGACAATAAATTTTGATGAAACGCATATATTGCTGGAAAAAGCCAAAACAAAGGAAGAGAAAGAGTTTGTAAGGCTTGTGACAGACTTTGTTTTACAGCAGAGACAGAAAAAAGCGATTGCTGAAAAGAGGTTTTGATCTTGAAAAAATACGTAGTTTTTGCCGGCGTAAATGGTGCTGGTAAGACCACACTCTATCAGACTTATCCGGAAATGATGAATATGAAATACAGAATTTGGGTGACAAACCCGATCCTAAGCGGTAGGTCGGGTGTTC
>JAUNEM010000268.1 GCA_030525515.1 Eubacteriales bacterium | reverse complement strand
TCAGGATTGAGTTCCACACGGAAAAGTTGAGAAAGGAATTCAATCGCATGAGCAGATTTTCCCTGGATGCCAGCGAACTTCCGACCCTGGGCCGGAAGGGACTGTTTGATTCGGGGATTGGATTCTCCCATACCTTTCGGATTGTCAGGGAAAAGATCAGGTACGTATTTATCATGGAGATCGAAAAAGTCTCGCCTGATCTGACAGAACAACAGATCCTTAACTGCCTGGAAAAAAACCTGGCGGAAGCAAACCCATCCCTGGGCGAAAAGCTGGAAAGAGGTCAGATTAATCGAACGAAGATCCTCTTCGCCCAGCCGGAAACCTACGTCTTATACAAGGAAGTGATGCTGGCCAGAGGAGCCTCTGTTGCACAGCTTAAACCAGTGACCGACATCGGCAATGAATTTCAGAAAAATTACTTCTTTACTTTGACAGACACCTTTAAGGAGACAAGGGACGGTTCTCTGTCTCCTTGAGCGGGAAGGGGGACGTTTCTCCTTCCCCTCAGCAAGGCAAGGAGCCGGAGAAACGTTCCTTCAGCAAGGCAAGGAGCCGGAGAAACGTTCCTCTGTCTCTCCGGCTTTTAGACGGAAAGGAGGACAAATGGGAGACCTGAGATACTGCTTTGAACAGGAATATGTTGAGAAGACGCTGAAGAATACAATGGAGAGAGGGCTCGCCGTCATTGATTCCGACGGGATTCCGGAAAGCGTAATCAGAGAGGCGGTGGACAGGGGAGTATTCATATATGATTACCTGAACGCAGGCGCTCTTGAGAAGGAGAGATCCTATTACAGCGACTATATGGATCTGAGACTTGCGAAATATGAGGGATGGCCGGGAGAGTATTGGATTGACCCGACATCTCCCAGGTGGAAACAGCACCTGGTGGATGAGGCGCAGAAAAAGAAGGAGACAGGCGCGATTGGACTTTATTTCGACAACGCGGATATCTACTGGATGTGCCTGGAAGGGTTCAGGGAACAGAGATGCAGAATGTTACGGCAGAAACCCTCAGCGCAGGAAACTTACGAGGCGCTCCGCGACGTCATCGCAGCCATCACAAATGAATTGGGACTCATTGTAATGCCCAACGGCGCAGACCTCTTCGTCAGGAAACTCTTTGAGGAAGGCCAGGGGCAATCCCTGATCAGGACGATCAACCAGGAAGGCTGCATGTATGAGGATTTTCGTTTACAGTCCGCCTCGGAGAAGAAATACCGGACAGAATACATGGACTGGGCCAAAAAGCAGGGACTTCACGTCCGGGGGATTGAGTACGTGAATTCGGTATCCGGCGCCCTGAAGGCGAGAGCCTACTATCAGATGCACGGATGGAACGAAGTGTACATCTCCAGGCACAAAGATTTAAGAGGTGACTGACAAAGACACCGGCAAGATACCGGCACTTGCATTGTATTTGCACAAAGGCATGTAGCTCTGCCCCTTATAAAAAGAATACTCATAAAAAAACTCATGAAAAAATACCCCCGACAGCAATTTTGATATGCTGCCGGGGGTATTGTCAATACAGCGTAAATGCTTATATCAATACAGCGTGAGTTCTTTTGTCAATAAATACTTCGTGAATTCTTTCGTCAATTCAGCTTAGTGGGCATCGATTGCCTCTCCGCCATTGTTGACCACATCCAGATACCATTCATTCATGATTTCATTCAATGTGGGACTGCCTTCCGGAACATCGGCCTTATAGAGAATCTCATATTCTTCGCCATCGAAATCCCTGACTTCCCTGACATAATTCTGTCCCGGTTCCGCGAAGAAGAAATCATAGCGCACATTTTCCTCCGGGACAGTGAAGACAACATATTCTCCATCGGGAGCTTCCTCATCGTCCGCATATTTAAACGTGATCCCGTTGAGCTTTTCGAGATGAGGCGCAGGATCAACATCCGCAGGCCCCCAGACACCATGTTCCAGAGATGCAAGCGTATAGTTCTTATCATTTCTGTAGGCGATCCTTGCAAAATACATATCGAGGGATGTGTTGCTGTGCTTTTCCGGAATCAGGCCTGCGTTCTCTTCAACAAAGGTATCCGGAACTGTCGCCGCCCATTCATTGAGCTCTCCCCACTGTTCCATATCCTCATCAATGTTCTCGTAATTTTCTCTTACTAACCGGACATCTGTCGGATGATACTTGATATAGTATGTGCCGTCTTCTTTTCTGGCGAATACATCCTCACCGGACATATCCTCGCAGAGTTTATCATGCACTGTGGATTCATCCGTGGTCCCGATGCTGAACAGCCATCCGGCGCCTTCCTGATCTTCACCCTGAGCCTGTGCCGCCTCAACAGATGCTTTCTCAGACACATTGAAAAGAATTCCGTCCTGATCGTTACTGAAAGTATCAATGATCAGCAGATCATTATATCTGGCCGGTACAGAAAGAACCATTTCTTCGTTCATGTACTGTACAGTCTCTTCGGCTGCAGCAGCCACAGTGGCGGACGCGGCAGCAGTCTCTGCCGCCGCAGCAGTTTCAGTCGCTGTCTCGGAAGCGGACTCAACCGCAGCAGCTGTCGTTTCGGAAGCCGCAGGGACGGTTACTTCTGTAGTGGCCCCCTGCTGTACCTCTTCCTCGATTCCGGCAGTCTCTGCCGCAGGCTTCTCAGCGGGAGCGCCGGTAGTTGATGTGCCGCAGGCTGCAAGGCTCATTGCCAGCAGGGCCGCGGGTATGATTGCTGCAAGTTTATTTTTCATCATATTTATTACCTCCTGAATAATAGGTCGCAAAAAGATTCGCCTGCGTTTCCTTCCCTGTAAAAACATCTTCCGAATTTTACAACAGCAGGAAAAGCAGCCTTTCTTTCGCTGTACTTCTCTAATTTTACATCAGATTACAGTGTGAGTGCTCTAATCATCCGCATAGTTTATAAATAATTCACATTTTACCGCAATTGCATAAATGCCTTTCTCCCCTGTATCCATTTCAGCCGCATCCGGCGCGTAACCGCTGCTCCGGCGC
>JAUNEM010000267.1 GCA_030525515.1 Eubacteriales bacterium | reverse complement strand
TGCCACGGCAACATCTGCCGTTCCCCTATGGCGGAATTTGTGATGAAGGACCTTGTCAAGAAGGCGGGGCTTTCAGACCGTTTTTATATTGAATCAGCAGCGACGAGCTCGGAAGAAGTCTGGGGCGGGCGGGGCAATCCGGTGTATCCGCCGGCGCGCTCTAAGCTGCTGGAGCATGGAATTGATCCAGGCAGGAAGAGGGCGCGGAGGACGACACGGGCGGATTATGATCAGTATGATTTACTGATCGGGATGGACCGGGCAAACATCTATAACATGCGGCGGATCTACGGCGGCGATCCGGAGGGGAAGGTGAAGCTTCTCCTGGATTATGCGGGCCGAACCGGGCAGGAGGTTGCTGATCCCTGGTACACGGATGATTTCGACGCGACCTGGGATGATGTGCTGGAGGGCTGCACAGCTCTGCTTCGGGAACTGGAGCAGTGAGTGATATTGACAGAATTTGCAGCAGCGAGTGATATTTCAGAACATGGAGCGGCGGGTAACATTTACATATTATGGAGTGTGCGATGAATACAGGAATCCGTACTGACAGGATTGAGATCGTGAGGGAAATCGTGAGCGGGATGCTGGAGCAGGCACCGGAAGCGTCGCTGCGGGCAAGCGGGTATGTGCATATGTTCGGCGTCGCGGAGGCGTGTGTGCTGCTGGCAATGAAGCGGGGGGAGGATGTTGAGCTGGCTGCTGTGGCGGGATATCTTCATGACATTGCTTCCTATACTACGGGGAGCAGCGCGGACCACGCGCGCCGCGGGGCGGAGATGTCAGGAAAAATTCTGCGGGAGACGGGACTTTTTTCGGAGGAAGAGATCCGAAAAGTTTTCAGCGCAATCTTTTTCCACAGCAATAAAAAGGAAAAACACGGGAGCTTCGATGAGATTCTCAAAGACGCTGACGTAATACAGCACTGCATGTTTGATCCGGGATATATCTCAAAAAAGGAGCTTCAGCGGTTCGAGGGGCTCTGTGAGGAGCTGGGGCTGCAGAGAGGGTGAATCTGCCATAATCAGATGCAGGCACAGACATTGGCTGTTACCTGTTATTCCTATCATCTGAGGAATCAAAATAAAGATTTTTAAAAGATTCCTGAGGAATCAAAAAAGAGAAAATCCTGAGGGATTAAAAAGAGACCTTTACAAGATTCCTGAGAAATCAAAAAAGAGAAATTAAAAATATGCAGACAGAAGGTTTTTTGCCTGTCAGCCGGCAGGATATGCTGGCCCAGGGAATTGAACAACTTGATTTTGTTTATGTTTGCGGGGACGCTTATGTGGATCATCCGAGCTTCGGGTCGGCGATTATTTCGCGTGTCCTGCAGTCCCAGGGATATTCAGTGGGCATGATCTGCCAGCCGGACTGGCGGGATCCCGGGAGCGTAGCGGTTCTGGGAGAGCCCCGGCTGGGCTTTCTGGTCTCCTCGGGAAATATGGATTCGATGGTGAACCACTACACGGTCAACAAAAAGCACCGGAGCAGGGACGCCTTTACGCCCGGCGGAGTGATGGGAAAGCGGCCGGACAATGCGGTGGTGGTCTACGGGAATCTGATCCGCAGGACTTTTAAGAAGACTCCGATGATTCTCGGGGGTCTGGAGGCCAGCCTGCGTCGGATGTCGCACTATGACTACTGGGCGGATAAGGTGCGCCGGTCGATTCTGCTGGATGCCGGTGCGGATCTCATCTCTTATGGGATGGGGGAGCGCAGCATCGTGGAGATTGCGGATGCCCTGGCTTCGGGGCTGTATGTGCGGGATCTCACTTTTATCGACGGAACGGTCTATAAAACGCGGAACGAAGAGGATATTTTTGACGCGGTCCGTCTGCCGGACCACGAGGCTGTGAGCGAGCCGTCCGCCGCAGGCAGGAAGGCCTATGCGGAGAGCTTCGCGCTGCAGCACGCCAACACGGATCCCTTCCAGGCGAAGCGTCTCTATGAAGCTTACGGCGGACGGACCTTTGTTGTGCAGAACCCTCCGGCAAAGCCGCTTTCCATACAGGAAATGGATGATATTTACGCGCTTCCCTACATGCGGACCTGGCATCCTATGTACGATGCGGAGGGAGGGGTCCCGGCTCTGGGCGAGATCCGTTTCAGCCTGACCTCCAACCGGGGATGCTACGGGGACTGCAATTTCTGCGCGCTGACTTTCCATGAGGGCCGCATCGTCCAGGTGCGCAGCCACAAGTCGATCCTGCAGGAGGCAGAGCAGATGCTGCGGGAACCTGATTTCAAGGGTAACATTTATGATGTCGGGGGACCTACCGCGGAGTTCCGCGCGCCCGCCTGCAAGAAGCAGATGACACACGGCGCTTGCAAAAACAGGCGCTGTCTTTTCCCGGAACCCTGTCCGAATCTGGAGATTGACCACCGTGATTATCTGTCGCTGCTGAAAAAACTGCGCAGTCTTCCGGGCGTCAAAAAAGTATTTGTGAGATCCGGATTCCGCTTTGATTATCTGCTGGCGGACAGGGACAGGACTTTTTTGAGAGAACTCTGTCAGCACCACATCAGCGGGCAGCTGCGTGTGGCGCCGGAGCATGTCTCGGACAATGTTCTCTCGAAGATGGGAAAGCCCGGGAACAGGGTATACCGCGAGTTTGTCCGCCTTTTTGATCAGATGAACCAGAAGACCGGAAAGGAACAGTATATTGTTCCCTATCTGATGTCCTCCCACCCGGGCAGCCGGATGAAGGATGCGATTGAGCTTGCTGAGTACATTCGTGAACTCGGCTATATGCCGGAGCAGGTGCAGGATTTTTATCCCACGCCTGGGACAGTTTCGACCTGTATGTATTACACGGGGCTGGATCCCCGGTCTATGGATCCGGTTTACGTTCCGAGAGACCCGCATGAAAAGGCCATGCAGCGAGCCCTCATCCAGTATCGCGACCCTGAAAATTATGATCTTGTGAAGGAAGCCCTTCTTCGCGAAGGGCGCGAGGATCTGATCGGGTTCGGGGAGAAGTGCCTTATTCCTCCCAGAAAGATTGCGAGGCCCCGGAAAGCACAAGGCCTCGCGAAGACGGATTCCGGGAAAAACAGAAAAGCACAAGGCCTGGCGAAGACAGAT
>JAUNEM010000266.1 GCA_030525515.1 Eubacteriales bacterium | reverse complement strand
TCTCAAAATTTGCGGACCGCGGAGCTTTCAGGCGCAGGAGGATGTGCGGGGTAGTACGGATCCGGAGAGAAGATTTCGAAGCATGGTTATTGGCCCGGCAAAGAAACCAGACAGACGGATGTGCCGCCTCAGCAGGCAGCCGCTGACCTGATACAGCAATCTGAAAGCGCCATGCTGCATGAATGTACGCAACATAGTTCTGATCAAGTATTGAAAATGGTATAGAGCCTCACCGCCCGGACAGGCTCCTAAGAGGATTGGTAAGAAATAACAGTGAAGAAAGCCACGGGAATAAGACGAAGGGAGGAAAAGATAAATGGCATCGATCAAAAAACGCGGCAACTCTTATTGTGTGATTTACAACTGTCTCGATGAGAACGGCAGGCGAAGACAGAAATGGGAGAGCTATGCAACTAAGGCGGAGGCCCAGAAAAGAAAGAAGGAGATCGAGTACAAGAGCGCCCTCGGTCCGCTTGTGGTTCCAACATGCACGACCCTGAAGGAACTGCTCGATGAGTATGTTTCCCTGTATGGAAAAGACAAGTGGGCGCTCTCCACCTTTGACCGGAACTGCAACCTCCTCAACAACTATGTCATCCCCATGATCGGTAAAGCGAAACTTACGGAGATCAATACCCGTTACCTGGAGAACTACTATCAGAAACTTCTGAAGACCAGGGCGGTCCCCAATAAAGCGCCGGTCAAAAGGGACAGTGAGTTTGTCGGTTCCTCAACGATCCGTGATATCCATAAACTTCTCCGAAGCTGCTTCGAGCAGGCCGTGAAGTGGGAGATGATGGAAAGAAATCCGGCGATCTATGCAACCGTCCCCAAATATAAGCCGAAGAAGCGCGACATCTGGACTGCCGACATTCTGCTACGGGCAACGGATCTCTGCGATGACCCCAACCTGAGCCTGGCCATGAACCTGGCCTTTGCGGCTTCTCTCCGGATAGGAGAACTTACGGCCCTCACCTGGGACTGCGTCGAGATTTCTCCTGAAGCGATCGAGAACGGCAGCGCCAGTGTCTATATCAACAAGGAACTCCAGCGGGTCTCCAAAGAAGCAATCCAGCAGCTCGAAGGCAAAGACGTCATCCTCACATTCCCGTCAGAAAGTCCGCTCTGCACTACGGTCCGCGTTCTGAAGACACCGAAGACAGAGAGCAGTGTCCGTCTGGTCTATATTCCGAGAAGCGTCGCGGAAATGCTAGTCCGTCACAAAGAGCAGCAGGATCAGATGAAAGAACTGCTTGGTGATTCCTACAACGACTACAACCTTGTACTGACGACGCCCTTCGGGATGCCCCTCGGCGGCGCCGCCATCCGTCATAAATTCAATCAGCTGATCAAAGAAAACGATCTTCCCAAGGTCGTATTCCACAGCCTCCGCCACACCAGCGTCACCTACAAGCTCAAGCTTAACGGCGGAGACATCAAAGCTGTCCAGGGCGACTCCGGTCACGCGCAGGTCAACATGGTCACGGACGTCTATTCCCACATCATCGATGAGGACCGGAAGAAAAACGCCGCCCTCTTCGAAGACGCCTTCTATGGCAGGCAGAACCTCGATCCCCAGCTAAATGACAGGCCCGGAACGCCCACTAATACACTCACTGTTCCGGAAGGTGTGGACGCGGATGCTCTGGCAAAAGTCCTTGCCAATCCCGAAATGCTGGCCCTGCTCACTTCTATGGCCAAGTCCATGCAGAAATAACAGGAAGAGCTCTGGTTGATTTATATAACAATTTACAATGCGCATATGCTCTATTGTAACGCTCGACAAAACAGAATTGGTTTTGTACAATATATATTTCAGCCATACAGTTCTTGATATTGAAACATATCCATAAGCTGGTCGATGACAGGGAGAGGCACTTCCGCTCTCTTCACACAGCCCCTAAACCTGCTTCGTTGCAGGTCAAAGCCTCGTCAATTATTTCCTTTTGATGAATACAGTCTAAAAAGTATAGGCATTAAAACGGAAATAACCTTATTATATATGTACACCGGCATCCGTAATATGCAATACCATTCGATGCAGGAATACGGAGAAAAACACATGAGACACACGATCAGTGATCAGAACATTGCGCAGTTTTCAGAAATGTTGAAGAATCACGAACGGAGCGACGTCACTATCAGGAAATACACACGAGACGTCCTGACCTTCAGGCAATGGCTTGGAGACGATAAGTCCTTCGATAAGGTGCGGATCATGCAGTACAAGGAAGAACTTCAGAAAAAATATAAGACGAACAGCACCAATTCCATGCTGTCTGCACTGAATACCTTCCTATTATATATGGGTTGGAGTGAATGCAAAGTTTCCACCCTCAAAGTCCAGAGATCTTCTTTCCGTACATCACAGAAAGACCTCACAAAGGAGGAATTCGCCAGGCTGTTAAAAGCCGCCAGAGAAAAAGGGAAAGAACAGCTCCTCCATATCATGGAGACCATTGCCGCGACAGGCATCCGCGTTGGCGAACTCCCTTACATTACAGTAGAAGCGCTCAACACAGGTCGCGCCGTCGTCACCCTCAAACGAAAGACCAGGGAAATACTCCTGCCCTCCCCTCTGTGCAAAGTACTCCGCAAGTGGTGCCATAAGAAGGGTATCAAGTCCGGCAGCATCTTCGTCACGAGAAACGGCAATCCGGTGGACAGGACCAATATCCTCCACATGATGAAGTCCCTTGCCGGCGCTGCGAACGTTCTCCGCAGCAAAATCTTCCCCCACAATCTCCGCCATCTGTTTGCGGTCAATTACTACGAGAACGAAAAAGACATCGTCCGCCTGGCGGACCTCCTCGGGCACTCCAACATAAACACGACACGCATCTACACCATGACGACCGGCGAAAGAGAGCTCACCAGCCTCAATAGAGTCGCCGATACTTTCATCTTGGTGACCTGACAGCTCATTATGGAGAGCTGACCGCCTCCAGCAAAGGCTCAATCTCTGCCTCCGATTCGGAGAAAGGCATAATAAAACCGCGTATTGTATAATACACGGTGAATTCAGACGGACTTGCTATATAATTCAGGCGATATACTAAAAAACGTTTTATTTCTTTCGATTTTAGAGATGACGTCCTTCAATAACTCGACTGTAAACTCATTA
>JAUNEM010000074.1 GCA_030525515.1 Eubacteriales bacterium | reverse complement strand
CCTAATACAACTATGTACACAAAGACCCGCCCCCTGACCCCACACGTCCCCTGTCTCCAAACCGCCAACTCCTCCTGTTTCCCAAAAAGAGGAGAACTACCATGGATCATGCAGAAAAGGCCAGGGCGCTGTTCCTGGAGGGCTATAATTGCGCACAGTCAGTACTGTGTGCCTTTGACGATCTGACCGGGCTGGACCGGGAGACATCCGCACGCCTGGCTTCTTCCTTCGGAGGGGGCATGGGGCGAATGCGGGAAGTCTGCGGCACAGTCAGCGGCGCGCTGCTCGTACTGGGACAGCTCTACGGATACTCTGATCCGTCTGATCCAAAGGCCAAGACAGACCATTACCACCTGGTTCAGGAGTTTGCCCGGAGGTTCCGCGAGATCAACGGGACGATTATCTGCCGGGAGCTGCTGAGCGGCGTCAGGACAAAGCCGGGAAAGGATCCGGAGGCCAGGACACCCGAGTATTACGCG
The DNA here is from genome assembly GCA_030525515.1 of Eubacteriales bacterium. Lineage (GTDB taxonomy): Bacteria > Bacillota > Clostridia > Lachnospirales > Lachnospiraceae > CAG-791. The sequence goes on along the minus strand of JAUNEM010000074.1, from coordinate 11,730 downwards.
TCGCGTCCCTGTCTGCGGCACGTTGGCGAGGCGGCAGAGATCGTCGATGATCTGCTGCGCGAACTTGGCGGGGCATGACGTTTTTGCTTTTTGCCATGAATGCTTTGATTTATACCGGAAGATGAAAAGATGAGGAGGCAATGGGCAGAATGGATGAAAAACTCAGCTTCGCCTGTGATTATGAGAAGGGCGCGCACCCCAATATACTGAAGCGATTGGTGGAAACCAATATGATGAAAACGACCGGATATGGCCTGGATGAGATTTCGGAGTCAGCCAGAAACAGGATCCGGAAGGCCTGCGGCTGCGATAAAGCCGCTGTCGAGTTCCTTGTGGGAGGGACACAGACAAATGCGGTCATGATCGACGCTCTGCTCAGATCTTATCAGGGGGTGATTGCCGCTGAGACGGGACATATCAGTGTCCATGAGGCAGGGGCGATCGAGGCGGGCGGCCACAAGGTCCTTACCCTGCCCCACCGCTTCGGAAAGATCTCCGCAGAGAAGGTGGCTGCATATCTGGAAGACTTCTTTCATGACGCAAGTCACGAACATATGGTGATGCCCGGCATGGTTTATCTGTCCCAGCCTACAGAATACGGAACGCTGTATACGAGAGAGGAACTTGTCGCATTCAGGAAAATATGCGATCAATACAATATTTCTCTATATGTGGACGGTGCGAGGCTTGCTTACGCGCTTTCGTACCCGGAAAATGATGTGACTCTCGGGATGCTTGCGGAGGTCTGCGATGCCTTCTATATCGGCGGCACTAAGTGCGGTGCCCTGTTCGGAGAGGCGGTTGTTGTTCCGAATCCTGAAAAGATTCCTCATCTGTTTACAATTATTAAGCAGCACGGCGCCCTCTTGGCAAAGGGAAGACTTCTGGGAATTCAGTTTGATGAACTGTTCCGGGATGATCTTTATATGAAGATCGGGAAAAAGGCGGTCATGGCAGCGGAAAAGCTTCGGGAGGCCATGCGCGAAAAAGGATACCGTCTGTGTTTTGAATCCACGACAAACCAGACTTTCTGTATTATGGAGAATAAAGATCTCGAACGCCTGGGACAAAAGGTCAGATATGAGTTCTGGGAAAAATATGATCATGATCATACTGTGATACGGCTTGCAACTGACTGGGCAACAACAGAGTCGGAAATGTCTGCGCTGATTGGTCTTTTATAAGGGAAGAAAGGAAGTAATTTCAGAAGAAAAGAAATTCTGCGTCTGATCCTCACGATCGCAGCCCTGTCCGGCCTGTGCGTCTGCGGCTTAAAGGCTATTCCCGCACTTAACACAGGCGCGCAATGAGTGTATAATAGAGATACGATCGATATTGAATGCATCAATGGCGGAAAAACAGATAGTGAAAATATGGAAAAAATATGGAATAAGGAAGAATAGTGTAAAAAAGGAAGGAAAATATGGAGGTAATCAACGGCATGGGCGAATTGGCATCAGGAGATCTGGAAGATGTGACCGGAGGTGTGCAGGCAGACAAAGCATCGTCCAGATCGGCTGTCAAAAGCATTATCGTGAACAAACATCCGGAGGGAATCAAAGGAATGACTCCCGAAATAATGACAGATCCCGGGAATCCGAATGATCCCAACTGGGCTGAAATCGATTACAAATGCCCGAAATGCGGAGCAAATATTTTCCGGTGGATGTGCCCGGGAACACAGTCCCAGCTGCTGTGCAGAAAGTGCGGATGGCAGAAGTGGTTCTAAGCGGTTCCGGTCCGGAGGATTGTAAAATTTTTAAGGGAACGGGATTTTCATTCAGCAGGTACGGCTCATCTGCCGGTCTGTTCAATTGATCCATAATGGCCCTGAAAAGGCTGCAGGCCCTGATGTATGATCAGGTCTGCAGCCTTATTTTGTCTCATAGGAAATTGCGATTTCCTATGAGGTGAAAAACCCTCCGGGAGGATGCGCACTCGCGCGTAATGAATCATGTCGCTGAAGCCACCGCGCCCGGCGCGAGAGTCTCGCAAGCGGGATTCTTTTTTAGGAGGTTATCTCCTGTAAAATGGTTCTCCCTCGTATAAAGGTTATCCCCTTAATAACAGCTCTGGAGATGACCATCTTCTGGACTTCGGAAGTGCCTTCGTAGAGAGGAACAATACGTGCGTCTCTGTACATTCTCTCAATCGCGTAGTCTTTCATGTAGCCGTAGCCTCCGTGGATCTGAAGGGCACGGTTGCAGACAGCAACTGCGTTTTCGGAAGCATAATATTTGGCCATGGCTGCTTCCTTGTTGATGTTGAAGCCGTTCTGGCGGAGGTTGGCGGCGTTCCAGACAAGAAGTTCGCCTTTTACAAACTCTGTTGTTTTTGCCACTTCCGTAAATTTCATCTGGCTACCTCCTCTCTTGGATGGACGATTGTTTCCTGCTGCGGCAGGCCGCTTGGATCGTCCGGAGCAGACACCGCAGCCTTTTCCTTTTTGGCTCCGTATCCATATCAGGATCCGGCATAAGATTTTTTGAAGAAAAGGAACTGCTCCCGCAATGATTCTTAAAGCAATAGGCGTTCCAAAAAAATGAATGCGGGATTAAACCGCGTTCATCATCGTTTCTTTTGTAAAATTTATATATTCTTTATATTTTTTGTTGCAAAAATGACACCGGGTTTTTGTGGAAAATTGACAAGCGGAAGGGTATAATTCCTGTTCTTCATGTGGAAAAAGCTGTCAGAAGAGGGATAAAAAAACAAAATGCTCCATTATTGAAGCACTCATAAACGGAGCGCTTCAATAATGGAGCATTTCCGGAGGAAGAAGATTAAGAGTCGGTCCTGCCTTCCTCCTTCTGTTCCGCGTTCAGGTATGCCTGCCGCTTTCTGACATAGGTCGGCATGCTCATGCCCAGGTATTCCGCAGCTTTGCGGACGCTGTGAAACTTCTCATATGCCGACAGGATCATTGCCTTTTCAACTGTTTCCAGATATGCCTTCATGGATCCGATCTCGTGGATCAGATTAATCATTTCATCGGGATCTGTCGTCTGCAGTACTCTTTTCTGAACGGCAGTCTCAACGTGCTTTTTGTGGGCGGACTCCATCTTGACCGGCAGATCCGACATTAGGATCTCCAGTCCGTCACAGACCGCGTAAGCGCCTTTGATGACGTTGTCCAGTTCGCGGACGTTACCGCCCCAGGAATAGACGCAGAGGGCATGCATGACATCCTTTGAAATTGCCACATTCCTCTTATACTCCTGATTCAGCTTGTCCATGTAGTATCCCACAAGCAGCGGTATATCCTCCCGTCTCTCACGCAGGGGCGGCAGACTGATATTGATCACGTTCAGGCGGTAGTAGAGGTCTTCGCGGTACTGGTTCTTCATGATATCCGGCATCTTGCTGTTGGGAATGACATTCGTGATGGGCTTTCCGATGATTTCTTCTCTGGGCTTGCCCAGAAATTTACTGTACAGTTCATTGATATCCGTAACGATAGCGTGGTTATCCACAACGATAAACCCATCGTCCGACAGGCGCAGTATTTCATCAAATATCCGTTTATAAAATTCAGCTCTTCTCAAAGAAACCTCCATCTGATCGCCCTGATCGAAACTGATGTACATTACTATGGATCCTGTGTTTTTCCGTTGATTTTGAGGACAACCGGTATACCGTTTAGGGGGAATCCCGTACACAAATATAAAAAGCAAAAACTGTGCCATAGTATCAGAGCAATTGATGAGGAACCGGCGGTTTCCGGCTTTCTCCGGTTCATTTCTTCCCGCACAATAGTATTTGAAAATGTCCGAAATAGTCAACAGTATTTTGACTGTCATCCGCAGCGGTATTTTGGACTTCCATCCTCAGCTATCAGGGTCGGGGAAAAAGGCCGGTCTTACGCGGAGAACCTCAGGACTGTGCCTCTTAAGCTTCTGAGTGTGATGAGAATGGAGAGAAAGCAGGCACCCGGTGCCATGGGGGCGGCTGTGTGATACAGGGACGCAGTGAATAATCAAAAAACGGCTGAAGACCCTTGATCGTTTTGATCAGGCTTTCAGCCGTTTTCTTCTATGTGCCATCAACTGTCCGGCATTCGTATATGATCGATCTTTTCGCCCTACTGAGCCCCGCTGTTTTCAGTCTGCGCCCCGTCCGCATACATCATCCCGTCTGCGCTTCGTCTGCCCGCAGGAGACTCTGTGACGATCGACTATCACTGCTTTGTCAGCCTCATCTTCCTGTACCGCCTGGGGGACAGTCCGATATGCTGCGTGAACAGCCTGGTAAAGTAGGCGGGGTCGTGAAAACCGCAGGCACGGGCAATGTCCGAGATGGAGTCCTCTGTCGAGGACAGGCGCATCTGTGCCTCGCCAAGCCGCAGGCGCAGCAGATACTGCTTGAAATTATAAGTCGTCCCCTTCTTGAAAACGCGGGAGAGATGCCAGGAACTGACGAAAAACTGTTTTGCCGTTTCTTCCAGCGTCACATTCTCTCCAAAGTGTTCGTTCAGGTACTGCTCGACAGCCACGCACAGAGGATCGACTTCCTTTGAGGAGATTTCCGCGTCGCGGATCATACTCTGCAGCAGTTCCACGACTGCCGACAGCAGCTTATGGACAAAGCGGAGATTTCTGCTTTGTCCGGGTGCCGAGTATTTTTCCATCAGAAGGCAAAGCTCCCGGACCTCTTCTGTCTGTTCCGATCTGCGCAGAACCGGCGTGCATGAAGGACTGATCAGCATCCCGGGTTTCAGCTGAGGAATATACAGGCCTCCGATCCCCACAGCCAGAGTTTTGTAACTGTCGCATTTTGCCGGAAACTCATCGTGCATAACACCCTGGTTGCACAGAACAATATCCCCTTCATTCAGATCATACAGGCGTCCGCCGATCGTGTATTTCCCGATTCCTTCGAGCAAAATGAATATCTCGGAAAAATCATGCCGGTGAAGCACCTGACAATGTCCCTGCGTCCAGTCTGCCATCGCGATATGGACCATCCACGGCTCTGTGTCTCTACGCCCTGGAAAGTCGCTTTTTTGAAATGTCAGAAGCGGATTTCTGATTACTTCCTCCATTATATAATCTCCCTTAAAAGATCCCGTTAATTCCCTTGTCCGCCGGCAACGGAAACATTTTTGTTCAGGTTTCCGGCTTGGATTTTTATTGTTGAACCCACTGCTTAAGTGTACCACACCTGCTTCATTTTTTTAACTTTTTTGTTTGCGCACGGGAAAATAAGAGCGGGTTTCATATGGGTATCATGAAAAATGTATATTTTTATAGATGAAAAAAGCAAATTATTGGATTTTTTGACGAATCACAGAAGAGCGAAGTCTGTCTGGATTGAAAATATTCACAAAAAAGAAGAACGTATTTCATCTTACATCGTGCTTTTTTACGGTAAAACGGGAAAAAACTAGCTATATAATGACAAATTTACAAATTATCTGCAAAAAAATGCAAGTTTTTCCCAAAATACCGGCGCTAATCAGTATATGGCTGAACTGCGCAAGAATATCCATTTTGTTCTTTTCTCTGTTCTGATAGAGTTTATGAGAGGGTATTTGCGGACGGATTATCCGCACGCAGATTTAAAGGGGCAGCATAACAGATGCTGAAGAAAGGAGTATAGTTATGAAGAAGCAGATCATATGCGGAATTATCAGTGCCGTGATGGTGCTGACACTGCTTGCCGGCTGCGGAAGCAGTTCTTCCGGCTCGTCATCAGCGGGGGCAGGAGACAAGGAAACGAAGTATAACATGGCCTATGTCCTCTCCACAAGAGATGAATTCCTCGGGCTCCTGGAAGGAAAGGTTTATGAGGCAGCTGAAGCAAAGGGCGTCGGCATGGAATCCCTGTACGCAGGTGAGGATTCTTCCAAGATGATCGACTGTATTACAGCTGCCAAGACAGAAGGCAAGGATGCTGTCCTGATCAACCTGAACGCGGCAGAGGACGCGCAGGCCTGCATCGAGGCTGCGGGCGACATGAAGGTTGTCTTCATCAACCGTGTTCCGGCAGATTACAGTGTCCTCGGCGATTCCGCCGTGGCGGTCGCTTCGGATGAGCATTTTTCCGGAAAATACCAGGGTGAATACCTTGCGAAATATTTCGCGGACAAGGGACAGAAAGAAGTTTCCTACGTTCTTCTCCGCGGTACAGAAGGCCTTGTCCACACAGATCTCCGTACAGATGGTGCTCTGAAGGCTCTGGAAGACGCCGGAATCAAACTGAAAGAGGCGGCGGTTGTTCATGCCAACTACAACCGTGTGACAGCCAGAGACGCGTTTGCGGATGTCCTGGATGACGGCATCAAATTTGACTGCATTATCTCCAACAACGACGCCATGGCAATCGGCGCGATCGCGGCTATGACCGATGCGGGCATGGATCCCACCAGCATCCCGATCGTCGGTATCGACGCGACTGACGCAGGCAAGGAAGAAATCAAGAACGGCAACATGAAGATGTCCGTCTATCAGGATGCCGGCGGCCAGGCTTCTGCTTCCGTCCAGGCTGCGATCAATATGCTGGATGGTGCGGATATCGCAACGGATACAGGCTGCGAAGCGGCTTCCGACAGCGCCTATGTGCTGTATTTCCCCTGGTCTCCTGTCACAGCTGATGACCTTAAATAATCGGTAAAGAATAATTCGTAAAGAATAATCGGTAATCATCACATGTGACGTGAGACATCCGGATGGATGACACAGTTCAATGAACAGGCGGCTTTTTGGAGTTCCGGGACTGCGTGCAGACACAAGTAGTCCATTGTGAATCCGGAGAAAGAGAAAAGGCAGACAGGCCGCTGACTTGGCCTGTCTGCCCTTTTTATGACATGATTGTTAACTGATTCATGAGGCCTGCCGGATCCGTAAAGGAACCCGTGAAAGCTGTGCCTGCCTTATCTGATACCGGTCAGATGTTTTCGCGGATCAGGATCTTGTTGTTGAAGTAGTAGCGCTTCTTCTCCGGCTTTCGGTCGTAGACCAGGTATTCAAACAGTACCCGCATGGAAAAACGCCCCTGCTTGGTCAGACCGCCGTTGAGAGTGCAGGCGACTTCATTGTCCTTGATCAGTCTGATGATTTCCGGATATTTCTCGTAACAGATGATCACCGGCTGGACAGCGGAATGAACTTTGTCCCTGTAGTCGCGGACGGCGCGGCAGATATCGGTGACACAGCCGCAGGTGATGAAGAGCGAATTGATGGAGGAGTTCTCCTCCAGCATTTCCAGGGTCCTGCTGTAGGCATCCTCCGGGGTCTCCTCTATGTAACGGACGCAGCGGATCCGGCTTGCCGGGTGGTTCTTCTCCACGCTGTCGATGAAAGAGCGCTCACGCTGTTCGTGAGAGAGCATGTTGTGGCAGGAGATGATGCCGATGTCTGCCGGCCCTTTTACAAAAAGGTCCAGCATCCTGGCGGCAACACTTCCGGACTGCAGCATGTTCTGTCCCACATAACAGAGGATGTTGTCCAAAGAGAGCTCGGAGTTGACGATGACCACCGGAATCTTCTTTTCGAGAAGCCCGCGGATCGCAGCCGACACCTCATCCGAGCGGATCGGCAGAATGACCGCTCCGGAGACATTGTCCTCCGCCAGCTGACGGATACATTGAGTCTGCGCTTCGGCATCGGAGCCTCCGACCTCGTGGTATTCGACCTGAATATTAAAGCTCAGAAAATCCTGCCGGACGATCTCAAAGCCTTTTTTGATATCCGCCGCGGCACTGATGCCGGGAAGCACTACTGCCACCTTCATCTTTCTCTTCTGATAGTTGAGTGCCTTGGCAAGCGGGTTGGCTTCATACCCGTGTTCTTCCAGAAGCTTCTTGATTTCCTGGCGTTTTTTCTCACTCACACCCGGACGGTTATGAATGACCTTATCGACAGTTGATTTGGTAGTGCCTGCCATTTCTGCGATCTGCTGTAATGTGATTCCCATGAGAGGTTCCTTCCAGTGAATGTCAGGCAGGTATCTGCCTGATGGAAATTGTATTACAATTTTCAAATACAGAATAGCATATGGCTTTCAATAAAACAAGAAAAGTCGGAGAGGGGTAATTCAAACCGGGGCCGCACCGGTATGACCCGGTAATCTCAAGAGGAGAATTGGCAATATGCATAAAAAAATGCGTTTGAATTTATACATAATGTCAATGGAAATTTCGGGTCGGAACCGCTATTATATTAACAACGACACCGGTATCGTAACTGCCGCAACGCAAGAGAAACCGGTGTCGTAAATTTAAAACCGGATGAGACACCGGCATCGTAAACATCGGATCCAATTCATTCATATATACAATTGGACGGACAAGCCGGACGGAAAAACCTGACGGAGAGACAGGACGGAACAACCTGGACGGGGAAACGTACGGATCAGGATGTGCCCTGGCGTATCCACAGACTCATGCAAGGGGGTGATCGGGGCAGAAAGGGGGTAACAGTCAATAGCTGTTTTATCTGGACGGAACACAGCGCAAAGCGGTTTTGCACCGGGCAACAGGCAAAGGACTCCGGACAAGTATCCGGGGCATTGGGAAACTTATTAACAGGGAATTTGAAAACGTTTATTAATTGGTAATATCCATTATTATTTTTATCGAAAAGGAGAATCAGTTATGTTAAAGGTTGGTATTGTTGGCTGTGGTATGATCGGCAAAGAGCATGCAAAGAGAATCCAGTATAAGATCCAGGGTGCCGAGGTCGTGGCAGTTTGTGACGTTTTTGAGTCCGGCGCGAAGGCAGCTTCCGATCTGGTCGGCGGTGTCAAGGTCTATACAGACGCTGACGCTCTTATCAATGATCCTGATGTAGACGCGGTCGTTGTTACAACTCCCGGCAACTTCCACAAGGGACCCATCCTTTCCGCTATTAAGGCCGGCAAGCCCGTCTTCACTGAGAAGCCCCTCACAACTACAGCTGCAGACTGCAAGGAAATCGTTGATGCTGAGATCGCTTCCGGCAAGCACCTTGTACAGGTCGGTTTCATGCGCCGTTATGACCGCGGCTACAACCAGGTCAGAGAGATGATCCAGAGCGGCGAGTTCGGAAAGCCCATGATCCTGAAATGCACACACCGCGCTGAGGGCGTTGATGATTCTTACACCACTGAGATGGCAGTCACAGATACCGCGATCCACGAGATCGATGTTCTGCCCTGGCTGATCGGCGACGGCGAAGAGTGGGATGAAGTTCAGTGCATCTTCCCTCGTCAGACCAAGAATGCTCATGAAGGCCTTGCAGATCCTCAGATCATGATCATGAAGACCAAGAGCGGTGTTGTCTGCATCCTCGAAGTCAACGTAAACTGCGGCTTCGGCTATGACATCAACTGCGAAGTTGTCTGCGAAGACGGCGTCATCAATCTTCCCTGCCCTTCCTTCCCTACAACCAGGAAGAATTTCGAAGTTGCTACCGCCATCGAGAAGAACTGGATCCTTCGCTTCATCGATTCCTACGATGTAGAGCTTCAGGACTGGGTAGACAACGTAGCAAAGGGCACAACCGGCGGCTCCTCCGCATGGGACGGCTATGTAGCGGCTCTTACCGCTGACGCTCTTGTAACAGCTCAGCAGTCCGGCAAGATCGAGAAGGTCGTGACCGGCGGCACACCTGCATTCTACAAGAAATAATTTAAAAAATAAAAAGAGTCCCGCAGGAAAACGGAATTTCCTGTGAGCCGGAATCAGATTAAAAAAAGGGGTCTGCAGGCCGTCCGGCCTGCAGACCGGATCATACAGCTTTACAGGCTTTATAGAAAAGACTTAAAGAAAAGCATCTGAATCATTACAGAAATAAGAAATAAAAGGAGATATTCCATGAAGATCGGTTTTAATGAAGGCTGCAACCGTTTCTGTGAGAACCACTCTGTTCTTGAAGACCTTGACCTTTGCGAGAAGTACGGCGTAGATTTTATCGACATCCAGTCCGAGTGCCTGGACAGAGAGATTGCTGCCGGCAAGTACACCATCGATGATCTCGCTGCATGGTTTGCTGATCCCAAGCACCACCTGAAGATGCTCTCCTACAACGCTCTGGTATTCTTCAACATGAAGGAGACCCAGGAGGAGAAGGACGCCGTTATGGCAGAGCTGGACAAGATCATCGACGTCTGCAACAAGCTGCAGTGCAAGATGATCGTCGTAGTTCCTTCCATGGACATCGAGTGGTGCCAGCCCACTATCGATGACATCCGCAAGGATGCAGTCGAAGTGCTTCGCGAGATGGTCAAGAAATGCGACCCTCACGGAATCAAGCTTTCCATCGAGTTCATCGGCCAGCCTACAATGACCATCAACCGTTTCGAGGACGCTCTCGCAATCGTCGAGGAAGTCGGTTCTCCTAACGTTGGTATTACTCTTGACCAGTATCACTTCCACGGCCAGGCTTCTTCTTTCGAGTCCCTCGAGAAGGCCGATGGCAAGAGGATTTTCATCTGGCACCTGAACGGTGTTGAGAACGTTCCCTGCGGCGCTAAGTACAATACTGATGAGAAGCGCCTGTGGCCCGATGAGCCCGGCGACTGCCTGCCTCATAAGAGATTTGCCGACACCCTCAAGAAGATCGGCTTCGAAGGCGATGTCTGCACAATGGAAGTCTTCCGTCCCGATTACTACAAGCTCACCAACGAAGAGAACATCAAGCAGGCTGCAGAGCGCACCCGCGCTCACGTTGCCAAGTACTGGGACAACTAAGACTGGTTGAGGCCGGAAAACATCCGGACAGAACGGCATGCACACAATGCAGGTCAAAAACAGGCTGAAAAGCGGCAAGAAGAAGCAATGCTTTCCGGCAGTTTCCGGTTATAATTTTACTTAACAGAATTTTAAAGCAGGGTCCCTCACTGATCCTGTATTCCGAACCGGCGTCAGATGCCCGGAGCAGGATGCGGTTTCAGTGAAGGGTTCTGCAGAAGTCAAATCCTTTTACTGAACCAATACGGAGGTAGATGGTATGAAAGTTGCTTTTGATGTAGACGTTCTCGCCAAGCAGATGAGCATCAAAGATATGGTCTACAAGGTGGCAGACTGGGGCTACAAATACATTGAGCAGTCCCCTCACCCCAGGATCAATCCCTTCTACAAACACCCTCTGTTCTCCAAAGAGTGTGAGGCGGAGTACCGCCAGGCTCTGAAGGACACGGGCGTTGAGATTTCTTCCTTTATCGTTGTCTACCGCTGGTCCGGCCCCACCGAGGAGCAGCGTCAGCACGCGGTCGCCAACTGGAAGAAGATCATCGAGATCGCCGTCAACATGGGCGTTCCGGTCATCAACACCGAGTTCTCCGGCGATCCCAACCAGCAGGAGATCTGCAACGGCATGTGGTTCCGCTCCATGGAAGAGCTGCTGCCCATCATCGAGAAGGAAGGCCTGCGTGTCGAAGTGCAGTCCCATCCCTATGATTTCTGCGAGCTCAATGACGAGGCCTGCGATCTGGTCAAGTCCTTCCGCTCCCCCAACCTGGGCTATGTCTACAGTGCATCCCACGGCTTCTTCTATGATCAGGGCAAGGGCGATGTCCGCCACATGCTCAAGTATGCCGGCGATGAGCTGACCCACGTCCTCTTCGCTGACACCTGGAACCAGACCAAGGACTGCCGTTACATCCTCAACCCGCCGTGGCTCAATGCCCGCGGCAGAGCAGATGTCACCATCCACCAGCACACCGCCATGGGCGAGGGCGAAGTGGACTTCGCAGGTATCTTCGAGACTCTTCGCGAGATGGATTTCGCCAACAAACAGCTTAAGCCCGATG
>JAUNEM010000073.1:2759-12326 GCA_030525515.1 Eubacteriales bacterium | reverse complement strand
GCAGATCCCTTCCGGGACACGGAGCAGCCTCCGCAAGTCCCTCCCCGGGACACACGGAGCACTGACATAAAACAGACTGCTCTCCGCCGCGGCGCACAGTGCCGGGCGGAGAGCCTTTTCTGACTTTTGGAGCAGAAGGACATGGCCAGTATTTTTATTATCACCGGAAAAGGAGGCGTCGGAAAAACCAGCGTGGCGGCTGCCCATGCCGTGAGGAGTGCCTCGGAGGGCCGGAATACCCTCCTTGTCAGCGCCGATATGGCCCACAACCTCGGGGATATTTTTCAGACGAGGGCCGGAGGACACGTTCAGGAGATCGGCCCCTGCCTGTCTGTGCTCGAACTGGATCCTTATCTGCTCATGCGGGAGGAATATCCCCATATTAACAGGGCCATTGCCAATCTTTCCGGCAGTATGGGGATGGCGGTCGGCCAGATCGGGGACAGTTATATGATTCCCGGACTGGAAAACCTCTTTTCCCTGCTCAAGATTCGTGACCTTTATCTTGGCGGCTGCTACGACCGCATCATCGTGGACTGCGCGCCCACGGGTGAGACCCTGTCCCTTCTCAAGCTGCCGGAGCTCCTGTCCTGGTATGTGGAGAAATTTTCTCCTGTCGGCAGAACTCTGACAAGAGTCCTGACCCCCTTCGCCAGGATTCGCTATCAAATGGAACTCCCCGACGGCGCAGCCATGGACGAACTCGGACAGCTCTATGAAAAACTGATCAGGCTCCAGGAACTGCTCAAGGATCCTGAGATCACACGGGTGCGCCTGGTCTGCATCCCGGAAAGAATGGTCGTCGAAGAGACAAGGCGCAGCTATATGTACCTCAACCTCTACCGGTATCCTGTGGACTCTGTTTTTATCAACAGGATCCTTCCGGAAAAAACAGGGAGCAGCTTTATGGATGGCTGGAGAGAAATCCAGTCCGGCTATATTTCGGAGCTGGAGAGCGTTTTCACCGAACTTCCCATCACCAGGATTCCCTGGTATCCGCAGGAAATCCGCGGCGCGGAAGCCGTGAGGCGTTTAAGCGCGGAGGTGATGGACGACGACAGGCTCTTTGACCGCCCTGTCCGGACCGACAATGAGATCTATGCCAGGATTGAGGGGGGCTACAGCCTGACCATCCGCGTGCCCGGAGCTTCCCCGGAGGATGTCGAAGTCTTCCCCAGGGATATGGACATTGATATCCGTATCCGGAACTTTATGCGCAGCATACCCCTGCCGGGAGTGCTCCGAGGGGCCAGGCCCTCATCGGTCCGCCTCGAAGACGGAACATTGACCATCTGCTATGCCGTGAAAGAAAAGCCTGAGATGACCACCGAAGATAATCATTAAATGGCTGTTGAAGAAAGAAGAAAACCATGAGGATCCTGATCTATACCGGAAAAGGCGGCGTGGGCAAAACCAGCATCGCGGCCGCGACTGCCGTGAGGCTGGCCAAAGAAGGAAAAAAAGTCCTGCTCATGAGTACCGACCAGGCCCACAGCCTGGGGGATTCCCTGTGCATGAAGCTGGACACAGAGGCCCGGGAGGTTTTTCCGGGGCTGGAGGCGCTGGAGATTGATCCATCCAGAGAGAGCCGCCGCGCCTGGGGGACCCTTCAGGACTATCTGCGCCAGCTGATTGAACAGAAGGCCAACGGCGGGATTGAAGCGGATGAAGTCCTGCTCTTTCCCGGGCTGGAGGAATTGTGCTCCCTGATCCGGATCCTGGAGGCCTATGAAGAGGGAAAACACGATGTGATCATTGTGGACTGCGCGCCCACGGGAGAGACTCTGGCCCTGCTTCGTTATCCTGAGCGCCTCTCGGTGCTGGCCGACCGCCTGCTCCCCATGATACGCGGCGTCACAAGCGTGTTCGGAGGACTGATCTCAAGGAGAACAACCGTGCCCAAGCCCAGGGATCTGGTCTTTGCGGAATTTGACGCTCTTGTAAAAAGGCTGAACGAGCTCCAGAAGATTCTCCGGGACAGGTCCGTGACCAGCATGAGGATCGTCACCACCCCCGAGCGGATCGTTCTCGAGGAAGCCAGGAGAAGCTTCACCTGGATCAACGAGTACGACTTCGGTGTGGACGCGGTGTGTATCAACAGAATTTATCCCGAGGAGGCCATGCGCGGTTACTTTGAGGGATGGAATGAAATGCAGAAGGAGAGCCTGAAGATAGCGTCGGAGAGTTTTCCGGGCAGAAAGCAGTTTTCACTCCTTCTTCAGGAGAACGAGATCCGCGGGACCGCCGCACTGGAACGCGCCGCGGCGGACCTGTACGGGGAAGAGGATCCCTCGGAGATCTTCTGCAGACAGGAAGCCTTCCGCATGGTCTATGATCCTCAGTCCGGCCTCAGGAGCCTGCTGATCGCGCTCCCCTATGCGGCTGAGGACGAGATCCGTGTGGAGAAAGAGGAAAATGACCTCCTGCTCTATGTGCGCAGTGAAGTGCGCCGCCTTCGCCTGCCCGATCTGCTCTGCAGACGTGAATTAAGCGGGTGGACCTTTGACAACGGAGAGCTTCAGATCCGGTTCGGCTATTCCTGGCAGAAATAAAAGAATTCCTGACAGGAATAAACAAAGCGGTCCGGGTAGGTGATTATCTGTAAAATGTATAAGGGATGCAGAACAAAAAGAACCGCATGAGAAAAACGGAGGTGCCATGACAGCGCCTCCGCTTTTTTCGGAGAATATTTCGAAGCTTTCTTCTTTTTCAATCTTCAGAGACTGCCGGCAGTTTCAGTCGGAAAGTTCTCAGCCCTCCTCCAGGGAGTGAGACTTGTGTACGGTGACGGTCTGGTCATAGCAGGAGAAGACGTCATCCACGAACGCTTTGTCAGGGGAGGGAGTGAGCAGGCTGACGATCGGGACGATGATGAGTCCGGCGATCATAGCTGCTGCGCCCGCGTTGATGGGGGACTTGATGAAATGCAGGAACATGTTCGACACAGTGATGCCGACGCCTGCAATGTAGCTCACCCATACAGAAGCTGTAGATACTTTTTTGAAGTACAGCCCGTACAGGAAAGGAGCCAGGAATGCGCCCGCCAGCGCGCCCCAGGAAATACCCATCAGCTGGGCGATAAAGGTGGGGGGATTGAGCGCGATGACGACGGAAAGGATGATGAAAAAGGCAACCAGGACACGCATGACGATGAGCTGTGTCTTTTCCGACATATCCTTCACAACGGTTTCTTTCAGGAAGTCCAGGGTCAGTGTGGAACTGGATGTCAGAACCAGAGAAGACAGCGTGGACATGGAAGCTGAGAGAACCAGGACGATTACAATACCGATCAGGATGTCCGGCAGGGTCGAGAGCATCTTGGGAACGATGGAGTCGTATGCGATGCTTCCGTCCGCCTTGTAGATCTCGGGGCAGTCGAAGAGGCGTCCGAAGCCGCCCAGGAAGTAGCAGCCGCCCGCGACGATCACGGCGAAGAAAGTGGAGACGATCGTGCCGGTCTGAACGGCCTTCTCATCGCGGATCGCGTAAAATTTGTGGACCATCTGAGGAAGTCCCCAGGTACCGAGGGAGGTCAGGATGATGACGCCCAGAAGGTTTACGGGGTCGGGACCGAAGAAGCTGGCCAGCAGACCCTGGCTGCCCTGCAGGGCGGGAACCGCCACATCATCCGCGGAGATGAGGGACAGCTCGTGGATCGCGTGCTGGAAACCGCCGTGGCCGTTCAGGACCGCCAGAATAACAGCGGTGATACCGAACAGCATGATGATGCCCTGGATAAAATCGTTGAGAGCCGTTGCCATGTAACCGCCGACGATGACATAGACGCCGGTCAGCACTGCCATCGCCAGAAGGCAGACACTGTAGGGAATATCAAACGCCATCCCGAACAGACGGGAGAGGCCGTTGTAGATCGAAGCGGTGTAGGGTACCAGAAAAACGAAAGCGATCGCGCTGCCCGCGATCTGCAGAGCCTTGGACTGAAATCTCTTGCCGAAGAAATCGGGCATGGTCCTGGAATCGAGCTTCTGAGTCATGACTCGTGTGCGCCTGCCCAGAATGAGCCAGGCCAGCAGGGATCCGATGAAAGCATTTCCCAGACCGATCCATGTGGAAGAGAGACCATATTTCCAACCAAACTGCCCCGCGTAGCCGACGAATACGACTGAAGAAAAATAGGAAGTACCGTAAGCGAATGCTGTGATCCAGGGACCGACCTGACGACCGCCCAGAACGTAATCGGTGACGTTGCCTGCTTTGCTGCGGCTATAGAAGCCGACACCGATCATGACGCTGAAAAAGATCAGTAGCAGTAGAATTTTTGCAAACATACGGTATTCCTCCTTAAAATTAAAAAAATATGAATGCGGGGGTTATTGGCTGCAGTGAAAAGGTTATCTGTACCGGGGAAAATGCATCCCCCTTGGACCGCTTTAGCACTTAAACGCTTAAACGCTTAGACGCTTTAAAGTCCTAAAGCGAATTATAGACATACATCCCCGGCATGTCAACAAAAAAATGAATTCAGTTGTTCTGAATTTTTTTGACCGCTTATCAAAATGTCTGACAAATACCCGCCGGGAGGCGGAAAAAACATCCCGGCCTTCTGGTGAGTCTGCACAAAAAATGATTATTAAGAAACATCAAAATTTTGTATATTGCGGTTGTGAAAAGTACATTAAATAGTTATAATCTGTTCACTGAAGCAATTTCAACTATTAGATTGTCGAAGATGGCGGCCGCCTTTTGGGCAGGATTTCAATTCAAGACTCGCTCGCGAGTCTTGCGCGCCGGATGCGAGTTGACATGTCTTGTTTTTAAAGACATGTCAACATCTTCCATATCGCATCCGTGCTGCATCCAACACACCTTCGGTGTGTCGGAGCGTTTATTCTTCATCGCGGGATTGTACCCACGATGAAGAGAGTTTCCGTCGAAGACTTTTGCCCGCGTATCCTACGACTGATGTCACGGGGATTGCGCGATGAAGAATAAAACAGAGGTATAATAATGAGCTATTATGATGAGAAAGGCAGCAGTAGGGACACGGGCAGAGTGGACAGGCGCGTGCCGCACACCTCACCGGAAGGCATGATCGAGGACGAGGAGGACTATCAGGAATTCGTCCGGTCTATGAATAGAAAGAGAGAAAGGACAGAGGACCGCGGCAGGCAGAGAGGCCGTTCTTCAGGGGACTCTCTCGAAAAAACAGCGCGCGGGACAGAAGGCGCGCGGGACCGTGACGCTATGGGATACCGGCCCGCCGGAGATCTCGAGACGGGAGAAAGAAACACCGCAGCCGGGAACAGAAACACGGGCAATGGCCGGAGAAGAGAATCCGGGAGTCAGGAGCCGGTCAGAATCAACGGCTCCGATGGATCCGCAAATGACCGGGGAAACCGGGAAAAGAGGAGAAAAGGCGGAATCGGAGGAATCATCCTCAAACTGTTTCTGATCCTTCTGCTCCTTGTGGCGATTGCCGGAGGATTTCTCTTTTTCAAGATGCGCAATGTCCTCAAGCTCCAGCGCGTGAATTCCATTGACCTGGAAGAACAGCTGGTCCAGGGAATCCCCTACAAAGTCAGATCCGACGAATACATGAACGGATATAAAAATATCGCTCTGTTCGGTGTGGACTCCCGCGCGGGTGATCTCCTGGAGGGAGACAACCGCAGTGATACCATGATGATCTGTTCCATCAACGAAAAATCCGGAGAGATCAAGCTGGTGTCCGTCTACCGCGATACCCTTTTGGATGTCGGCGACGGCGCCTGCAGAAAGGCCAACACTGCCTATGCCCTGGGAGGCCCGGCCCAGGCCATTGATATGCTCAACAAGAACCTGGATCTCAATATTGTGGACTTTGTGACCGTCGGATTTGAGGGACTGGCCCACACGATCGATGCCCTCGGCGGGATCGAGATCGAGATCGATGAGGAAGAGAGAGGCTATCTCAACCAGTACGTGCACGATATGCACATTGAACTGGGGACTGACGACACACCCGTCGAGGAATCCGGACTGGTCAAACTGACCGGAATCCAGGCAACTGCCTACAGCAGGATCCGTTATACGGCAGGAGATGATTTCCGCCGCGCGGAGCGCCAGCGCACTGTTTTGTCCAAGACCATGGACAAAGCCAAAAAAGCATCACCAGCGACGCTGGTGAAGGTTGCGGACAATGTCATGGGCGACGTGGCGACCTCCCTCTCTTCGTCAGAGCTCATAGGTCTGATCATGATGGCAGGAAAGGCCGAACTCGCTGATACAGCAGGACTTCCTCTGGAAGAATACCGCGCCTTCCGAAGCTCCTACGAGGAGGGTGATTATGTACTCCCTGTAGATCTGAGCGACAACGTGATCTGGCTGCATGAATTTCTGTTCGGAGACTCCGGATACACACTATCGGAAGAGGTAGAGGGAAGGAATGCGGCGATCCGGGACTATGGTATCAACAACAGCTGGGAATCAGGCTATTGATCGATCCGATGCCGGCAGCTCTTGGAATTCGGGAATGATTCAGCGGAGGAAGATATGACTACAAGGGAATTCTACGATCAGACGGGAGGAAACTACGGGGAAGTGATCCGGCGGCTTCAGGATGAGAAGCGGGTCGCCAGATTTGTGATGCTGTTTAAAAAAGATCCCGGTTTTGAGGAGCTGGAGATGTCATTGACGCAGGGAGATGCCGCGGCGGCTTTCCGCGCGGCGCACACGCTCAAGGGAGTATGCCTGAACCTGGGATTTGACCGGCTGTTCAACCATGTGAACGATGTGACTGAACTGCTCCGCGGAGGAGATACTGTCCGGGCACAGGAGGAAATGCCGACGCTGCGCGAGTGCTACAGGGAGATCATCGAAGCGATCGACAAATTGCAGCTTTGATCCTTTGCTCCTGCCTGCCCTGTTTATTTCTTTCATTACCGGTTTTCATTACTAAAGAATTTATAAACTTGGAAGATCAACTGCGGGAGCACCTTGCGGTTTCTAAAAAAAAGATAAACTTTTTATTGTGGTTTCGAAATATTCTGCTACAATGTATTATTGATTAAAGGGTATCGTAACTTAAGCCTGAAAAAGAATTTGCAGAGAGTACCCTGAAAATCTCATTTAGTTACATGTTGAGATGCGGATGATGCTGAATGCCGGCAAATATTCCGCTTCAAAACACCGGTTTTAGAAAAGAGGTAGTAAATCATGAAAAGTTTTATTGATGAGTTCAAGGAGTTTATCAGCCGTGGCAACGTCATGGATATGGCAGTTGGTATCATGATCGGCGGCGCTTTCACAGCGATCGTGACATCTCTGGTAGAAGATATCATCAGCCCCATCCTGGGAATTTTCGGCGGCCTGAATTTTGATCAGCTTTCCATCAATCTTATGGGCGAAGCTACACTGCACTATGGTAAGTTCATCACTGCCGTAATCAATTTCCTGATCATGGCCCTTATCCTTTTCTCAATTATCAAAGCGCTCAACGCCGCTGCCACCAAGGTGAAGAAGCCTGAAGAAGAGGCTCCCACAACCAAGATGTGCCCTTACTGCATGTCTGAAGACGTGGCCATCGGCGCGACAAAGTGCCCTCACTGCGCATCTGTCCTTCCTGTAGAGGAGACTCCCGAGACTGCTGAGCAGACTGTGTAAGATGATGCGGTTGAGTCCGGTCCCCGGGCAGCATTTTTGAACAGCGCGGCGGACACTGAGCCGGCACTGGCGCCGGCAGCAGCGGAACGAAAAAACCGGCGGAGACGTTTGTCTCCGCCTTTTTTTACTCATAGGAAATTACGATTTCCTGTGAGCTAACAACCCTCCGGGAGGATGCGCACTCGCGCGCAAGGAATTATGTCTCTGAGGCGACCGCGCTTGGCGCGAGAGTCCCTCAAACGAGACTCTTTTTTATTTCACAGCAACAGCCGGGAGAATGATCATGGATTATCGCAGGGATACTGAGATTCAGCAGGCACAAACCAGGGACAGAAAAAGAAGGCAAAAAACGCATGCCCGGCAGGCTCAGGCCGGGGACAGCGCTGATACGCATATTCTGCAGACACAGTTGAAACAATACGCGGAATGGGGACTTTACCCCTTCCATATGCCCGGACACAAACGGCTTATGCAGCCTGCGCCGGATCTCCCCGCCGGCTGGGATGTCACGGAGGTTCCGGGTACCGACGACCTGCATGACGCGGATGGAATCCTTCTGCAGGCCATGAGGCGGACCGCCCGCCTGTGCGGAGCGGACAGAACCTGGTATCTGGTCAACGGAAGCACCTGCGGCCTTCTGGCAGGAATCCGCGCCCTTGCCCCAATGGGGGCGGAAGTGATCTGCGCCAGAAACTGCCACAAGGCTGTATATCATGCGATTGAACTCTCGGGCTACAGAGTGCACTGGATCATGCCCCCGGTAGATGAAGAGTGGGGAATCTGCGGCGGCATCAGCACAGACCAGATCAGATCTGCCATCAGAAAACACCCCTCCGCAAGAGCGGTGATCCTGACAAGCCCGACCTACGAAGGAGTTCTTTCGGAAATAGCCGGAATCTGTGAGATCTGTCATAAGAGAGGAATTCCTGTCCTGGTGGATGAGGCCCATGGCGCCCATCTGATCCCCGCCTCGGTCAGCGCCGGCTTTCCTGCCGGAGCCCTGGCAGCAGGCGCCGATCTTACGGTACAGAGCCCTCACAAGACTCTTCCCAGCCTGACCCAGACCGCCCTTCTGCATCTTCGCGGGCATCTGGTGGATCCGGAAAGAGTGGAACAGGAACTGGATATTTTTGAGACGAGTTCACCCTCCTATCTGCTTATGGCCTCACTGGACGGGTGCACAGGCATCCTGAGAGAATCCGGAGAAGAACTCTTCGGAAACTGGGCGGACAGAATAGGAAGGTTTGATGCCCTTGTCCGGGAAAAACTGAAACGCATCAGGATCCTGGGCCGCACAGAGCCTTCCTTCAGTTCCGGACTATGTGATCCGGGCAAAATCCTGATTGACGCCTCACCCCTCGGTATGAAAGGCACCCGGATGGCATCGATCCTGAGGGACCAATACCGGATGGAGACCGAGATGGCACAGGGAGGACTGGTCCTTGTCATGACCAGTATCTGCGACGAAGAGGACGCGCTGGACAGACTTGCCCGGGCCCTGATCGAAATGGAGTCAGCTGCCGGCAGCAAAGCAGAGGAAGATCAGGAACCCTGCGCATCATCACCGAAGAACTATATACGGCAGCTGTCAGACCTGCGCCCGACTGCCGCCTGTACCATTTCGGAAGCGGCGGGTCAGGAATCGGAGACAGTTCCGCTTACCCTTGCCCGGGGAAGAGTGTGCGCGGAATACCTCTATTTTTATCCGCCCGGGATACCGGTTGCGGCTCCGGGCGAGATCATCACCGGGAAACTCGCCGCCCTGCTGGAACAGGCGCGCCGGGACGGAGCCCTTCTTTACAGGCACTCCGAAGACCGGACGGCCATCCGCTGCCTCCGGGAATAGCGGAGACAGGGGTTTGGAGCAGGAAGGGGACGGTTTGGAGACAGGGGACGGTTCTTTGTCTCCCATTTTGGAAAAAGGAGACAAAGAACCTTCCCCTGTCTCCCCACCGTCCCTGTCCA
>JAUNEM010000073.1:0-2749 GCA_030525515.1 Eubacteriales bacterium | reverse complement strand
GTGTGTGGTTGTTTTTTTTTTTTTTTTTTCTTAAATAATAAAAAACACCCCCCCCCCCTTTAAAAAAAACCGCCCCTGTCCAAACCGTCCCTGAAGCTGTCGTTGACTTTTAAGAGTGTAATTCATATAATAAGGCAAGGTGTAAACCACTTGAAATGCGGAGCGCGACCGCTTCCCTTCTCAGGCCGGACGGCAGGAGATACATACGGAAGCCTTTGCGTTTTTTACAACAAGAGCAGCAATTGAATATTTCTCAGAAAGGACATCATCATGAAGCATATCGTGACATTGGATACCCGTGATATGGCAAAGAGCGCCGTCAAGGGCGGCTGCGGCGAGTGCCAGACTTCCTGCCAGAGCGCATGCAAGACCAGCTGCGGTGTTGCCAACCAGGCCTGCGAAAACAAGGACGCGGAATAATTCAGAAATAACATTACAGTGCGCCCTTTCCATGAAGGACACTTGCAATGAGCCATGTACTCTTTGGGTTACTCTCTGAGCGCATGGCTCATTGCCTGTATAAAAAGGTATTATCAATACATGATTCATCAATATATATTAAATGGCTACCATATTATTCTGGATGTGAACAGCGGCAGCATCCATGTCACTGACGAGAAGGCCTACGATGCCATCCGCATGACGGACGAGGGCATGAACCCTGAGCAGATCCGGCAGGCCCTCCTGGCAAAATACGGGCACAGGCAGGACGGTCAGACTGAGGAGCAGGGGATCACGGATGCGGAGATCACCGAATGCCTCGAGGATATCGGGGAGCTGAGGGCTGCGGGAAAGCTGTTTTCCGAAGAGACATTTACCGATAAGGCATTTGATCTTAAGAAGAGAAATACAGTCATCAAGGCTCTGTGCCTGCTGGTCGCCCACACCTGCAACCTCAACTGCAGCTACTGCTTTGCAGCCCAGGGCAATTTCCACGGACAGCACGGCCTTATGACTTTTGAGACAGGGAAAAGAGCCCTGGATTTCCTGGTGGAGAATTCCGGAATGCGCCGCAATCTGGAGGTCGACTTTTTCGGCGGGGAACCCCTGGTCAACTTTGAAGTCTGTAAACAGCTGGTCGCCTATGCGCGTTCCATTGAAAAAGAAAAAAACAAGAATTTCCGTTTTACACTGACCACAAACGGCATCGGAGTCACCGATGAGGTCATCGAGTGGGCCAACAAAGAGTGCTACAACGTGGTCCTGAGCCTGGACGGCCGCAAAGAGGTCAACGATCGTTTCCGCAGGGATTATTCCGGCCGTGGAAGCTATGACCGGATTGTTCCCAATTTCAAAAAGTTCGTTGACAGGCGCGGCGGGCAGGGCTACTACATGCGCGGCACCTTTACCCACTTCAACACCGATTTTACCGAGGATATTTTCCATATGGCAGACGATTTGGGCTTCTCTGAACTCTCCATGGAGCCTGTGGTCGCGGATCCGGACAGCCCCTCCGCACTGACTGAGGAGGACCTTCCCGTTATCTTTGAACAGTATGAGATTCTTGCCAAAGACATGCTGCGCAGGGAGCGCGAGGGAAAACCGATCACGTTTTACCACTATATGCTCGATCTGGAGCACGGGCCCTGCATTTATAAGAGAATTTCGGGATGCGGTTCCGGGACGGAATACCTGGCTGTGACTGCCTCGGGTGATCTCTATCCCTGCCACCAGTTTGTAAATGATCCCGAATATAAGATGGGCGATATCTGGAATGGGGTCACGAACACAGAACTGCGGGATTCCTTTAAACTCTGCAATGTCTATTCGCGCCCCGAGTGTAAAGACTGCTGGGCCAGGCTCTACTGCTCCGGCGGCTGCGCGGCCAATGCCTATCACGCGGCCGGAGACATTCACGGCACCTACAGGATGGGCTGCGAAATTTTCAAAAAGAGGATCGAGTGCGCCCTCATGATCAAGGTCGCCGAGGCAATGGACAAAAAATAATCCCGGCGGGCCTAAGACCGGCGGACCGGTTATTGCTCTGGGAGACCGGAACAATGGACAAAAAATAATCCCGGCGGGCCGGAGACCGGCGGACCGGCTTTTTGTCCGTCCGCCGTCTTGCGCTTCCTGAACCGCATCCTGCGGCAGGACGGGATCTTTGTGCTGCCGTGCCCGCGACCGGGCCGGCTGCTGTGTGCGCTTATGATCCCTCTGTGTCTCCGTCAGCCCTGGCAAAGAGACTTTGCCTGCGGGCATGCCTGTTATTTACTGCCTGCTTATTACTGCCTGGGATATGGTTCGATCAGATTACTGGCGCCGGTCAGATAATCCACGCTGACATCAAAAAGCCGGGCCAGGACCAGAAAAATGTCGGCGGGTATACTGGTGCGGCCGGTCTCATACTCAGAGTAGATTTGCTGAGAGACTCCAATGAGTCGGGCGACTTTCTTCTGAGACAGCTGTCTTTTCTCCCGGAGCAGCTTAATGCGCTTGCAGACATAGTGAGGATAGCCGGCAGGGAAATCATTTCTTTTCCATAGTATTCTCCTTTCTGATCTGCCCGTCCTGAAAAGGCTGCCGACGGATCATATTCAACATTCCTGCAGCCGGGAAAGGGCTTCCCGGGCAGGTTTGATCAGGAAGGGCATATCGACTTTGATATCCTCTGGGTTTCCCTTGTAATCATTTAAACATTTTGAATGTCTGAAAAAAAGGACAGGCAGGTCGTGGCCGCTTTGACCGCTTTTGACATCTTTTGTTCAAGTTTTCGCTCAAGGGTTTAGTTCAAGAGTTGGTTCAAGTT
>JAUNEM010000072.1 GCA_030525515.1 Eubacteriales bacterium | reverse complement strand
CTGTCCGGAAAGATCCCCTGCCACGTTAAACCAGGCGAATTCCTTTGGGTTCCCTTCTCCCTGCATATTCTGTTCCGCCAGATATTCTCTCACCGCAGGGGCCATCAGAACCTGAAGCACCTCTCTCATCGAACAGCGGTCCCCGGGATCCGCCTCCAGCATATTTTCAAGCATATCCCGAAGGGCCGGATCTTCGATCTCATCAGAAATTTCCGCGGGATGCCCGTCCAGGACTGCCTCATGCAGATAGCTGTATTCAGACTGATCATAGCCGGGAAAGGCTCCTGTAAGATATTGATGAAACAGGATTCCCAGGGAAAAGACATCCAGTTTGGATGTCAGCGGGACATCCCTCTCGCCGCACAGAAAAAGGCAGGCTTCGGGAGCGAGATAGACCTGGTCTCCGCTGAACTCATCTTCGCTGTCCGGAGGATAGTTTTCCAGAAAACTGCAGTCAAAATCGATGATCTTGGCTGTCAGCGTATTCTTCTTCGTGCGCTTGATCAGGACATTTTTGTCCTTGAGATCCGCGTGCACAACTCCTCTCTCATGCAGCCCGCTGATGCTGTGGGCAACATTTCGGCACAGCCCGATCCGCTGCTCCAGAGGAAGGGCAGCGATATCCCGGATCTTGAGGCCTGCGGATCTGACGCGCTCCATAGCGACATAATAATGGGATTCCCAGCGGAAAAAGGCCTCGATCCGGACAGCGTTTCCGTCAGAGGCCTCGTTAATCGCACGGTAGCAGGCGCCGCTTTTCTTTTCAAAGTCCCGGCAGGCAAGGATCCTTGCCTGCATCTGGCGCTCGCCGATCTCCCTGTTCACGGGATAGACCGGATCCAGAAATTCCTTCAGAAAAAAAACTCTCCCGTTTCTGCGCGCGAAGGTCCATCTGGAAAATCCGGCATCCCTGTTCTGAAGCGGATCGATCAGTTCAAATCCGTTAATGATCTCTTCCAAGTCTTCTCTCCTTCAGCATAAGATACAAGTCATTTCCCCGTTTTATATTTCCCCGTTTTTACAGCAGGCGCTCATAATTGGTCCGGTACTCCTGCCACAGGCGCTCCTGCATTTCCAGGGACGGATCCTGCTCCATCCAGTCCATGTAGTCATGCTGGAGGGTCCTCTTGCGCGGGCGCATGCTCTCCTGCATGGTCCTGAAATCGCCGAATCCGAAACTCATAAACGCAAGCGTATAATCGTCACCCGCGGTTTCACTGATCGACTCCTCCAGCCTGTGCCGGAAGTCCATCGGCCCTTCCGCCTTCAGCAGACAGGTGAGGATCATGTCCTCAAAGTCCATCGGCGTCGGAAGATAGCCGAAGCAACCGTCTGTGGCGGCAAAGATCATGTAGGGATCCTTGTCCCCGAATCTGAGTTTTTTTCCTGCGTGCAGGACAAATTCCCGGTCCGCCGCCACCACATTGGTCAGGGCGCCGTCAGACCGCAGGTTGGACATGGCGTTTGTTCCATCCACGTCGTCCCGCGTGAGCTGGGCCAGTCCTTCCCGGTTCATGAGATAAACGCGGGAATCCCCCGCCCAGAAACACTGTACTTCTGTGCCCTGCTCTGAGTTCCGGACCAGGGCGGCGGCTGCCGTCGTGGGGAAATCTCTGACCATGGTCCCGAAGATCCGCGATGTCTGGCCGGCGAGTCCGTTGACCACATCCAGGGCACGGGTCAGATAAGAACTGATCTGCAGGGCCGCCTTTCGGGTGTCCCCGGCGTCCTCCCCTGCCCGTCGTCCTGTGCCTTTTTCCCCGGCGCTGCCGGCTTCATCTCCGGATTCCTGATACCAGTCCCGCACGGCTCCGCTTGCAGCCCTGGCAGCCATATAGGCCCCGGTATGATCTTTGTAATTCTGATATTTTCTGGATCCGAGTCCTCCGCAGCCGTCAAAAACGGCCGCGATCGCGGAATTGTCTTTCTGGGCGGAGTAAAAACAATCCTCTCCCCGCCCGCTGATCATTTCTCCCGCAATAAGAAAACGAAAATCCAGTTTTTGCAAAAAGCTCTTCATGCCCGGTTCTCCAGTCCGTCCGTGCCGGCACCTGCAGTCTCCTGCCAAAGTTCCTTCCGGCCCGCCTCAGTTCCTCATCCGCCGCCGCGGAATCGGCTCCCACGTCTCTTTACCCGCTGCGGATCACGCGGAGATCTGCAGCCGGGTATCCCATGAATATCACCCTGCCGGCTGTCCCGTGTCCCGGCTCCCGCCGCATGCTGTGTGTCATTCAAAGCCTTCTCAGCATCAGACAGCATCAGGCAGCATCAAATTGTGTTGGAGATCGCGTTGAGAATCTGCTCGTAATCAAAGCCCGCGATTCCTTTTCCGGCCTCGGACTCATAGTGGATGACATTGTTCCAGTTGGAACGGATCGTAGTCCATGACTCTTTGCTGGGAGTAAACAGGATCAGGCGCTTGGCCGACTCATCCATGATTCCGGGAGCGTATTTGCTGCCCCACCACTCTGTCAGCTGTTCGAAATTTTCAGCCATTCCGCGGGGATAGTTGCGGGCAGGCTTTCCATAGCCCAGTTCATGGGTCCCGTCATCAGACCAGAGGGCGATCACATGCCGTTTCCTGTCCGCGTCCATGTTCCAGTCCGACTTGATCGCGTAGGCGAGAGCCTCCAGACCGTCCTCAGGAGCGTCCCCGCCGCCCTTTGCCTCGATACTGCGGATGCACATTTCCAGTTCCCTGGACTGTGCCGGCAGCTCAAAGAAATCCGTCACCAGCATGGCCTCGCGCCCGTCCGCCATATAGTCGCGGAAGGCGACAACACGTACCCTCAGCTGTTGTACCTTCTTTTTCTTCTGCTCCATCACATCCATGAAATCACGGTAAAAATTCAGAGCGTTCTCCTTGACGACATCGAGAAAAGGATCCATGCTCTCTGTCGCGTCAATACAAAAGACTACATCGACGCCATAGGACAAACTGCGTTTGTTAAAAACCATAACCTTCTCTCCTCTCTCAATATACTAGTGGTTATGACCTGTGTTGAAAAAAAGCATTAAAACCGCGCGTTGTTCCGCGCTCCTGAATGATGAAAGCCGCGCGCTGTCCGGCGCGTCCCAAAATAATGAAAGCTGCGCGCTGTCCGGCGCGTCCCAAATAATGAAAGCCGCGTGCTGTCCGGCGCGTCCCGCGCTCCCGTGAGCGCCTTTAAGGAATCCGGAACATCCACGGATTTTCTGCAGGATAGTACCCCGGCATGACGCCGCCCGACAGAAGGGGATCCTCGCTTCCAAGAGAGGCCGGGGCTGTCTCTTCGTCCTCGCCGTCCGCCCCGGTATTGACGTAGAAGGTGTCCTCTTCAACCTTCCCGTCCCGGCTGCGGCTCCTGGTAAAGCCGGAGAATCCGGCTTCTCCGGCCACACTCCTGTCATCCTGATAATACCCCATTCTGACCAGTAGAGGCCGGTCATCATCTTCCGCAAAGTAATACCTGATCGTTGTCACGTCTGTGATCACAGCCGCCCCCGTCTCCTGTGCCGGTACGGCGTAAGTGCCTCCGTCCGCGCTCTCCTGAGTCCCCCCGTCCGCCGTTTCTTCGGAGGCCTCTTCACTCGTCTCTCCGGATGCATCTCCGGCTTTTTCCATGTCAGCTGCCGTCAGCCCGCTCCGGCTCATCTCCGGGGTCCCGGATGCTGTATGCGCGGCTTCCTGACTATCCGAACCGGTTTCCTCTCCTGCCGGACCCCTCACACTCTTTGTGATGGTCTCCCGGACATAATAATCATAGTCCTGGCCTTCCTCCTCGGAAGAACCCGCATCCTCCCTGGAATATTCATGGATCTCCTCGGCTGCAGCCTCGGGATCCGTCTCCTGCAGGTAATATCTGACGGCGCTCAGTGCCCCCGGAAGCGCGCTGTCTTCCGGCTCAAAAGTTCTTTCCACCTTCCTGCAGCGGAAGGCCGCCAGATCCGCCGCCGCTTCTGTCGGATCAAAAATCTCAAGGGAGAGGCGGCCTTCTTCTGCTTCCACGACCGCGCACTGAGCGGTACAGATCTTGCTATCTTTGTCCTGCCCCTCCGTCATGGCATAGTATTTCTTTTTCTCCAGCGCTCCCTGACTGTCATATTCATATTTCACCCTGGAAAAACCTGATGAATTGTTGATCTCCTGTCCGCTCTTATCATAAAAAACCTGCTGGACCTCCTGCAGAAGGCCATCGGACTCCCTGACGCTGGTCCTCACATAGGAGGTCTCCCCCGCTGAAGCCAGCCATTCGTTTCGGAGGTTTTTCCCGTCAAAAATGACTCCGGAATCCTGAATACCCAGATACATGACCGCGTCTTCGATCATCATGCCATTCACTTCCGTAGAAGTGCGCCGGATCATATTGTATTTCCCGCTTTCTGTCCCTGCTGCGCCTGCCATTTCTCCGGGGGCCGCCGCCGGGTCTGTCCCGGCCCCGTCCCCAAGGTCATCCGCGTCTTCCGCCGTATCAGTCAGGTCTTCCCCCTTATCTTTTCCTGTGTCCACGGCACCTTCCTGCTCCGGGGTATTTTCGACAGCGGCAGGGCTGACCGCTGCCGGTTCAGTGCCCTGACCTCCGCTTCCGTCCCCGGTATCGTCATCCGACAGGGCCAGAGAGTCCGCGTCAGCTTCTTTCACTCCGCTGTCGGATGCCCGGGCTGTCTGTACGCTCTCAGGTCCGCTTCCTGCTCCGCGGCCTCCGCCAGCAGGCAGGACCCTGCCGAAGACAAATCCTGCCAGGACTGCCGCAGCCAGAATCACTGCGCCGGCCGGTCCGAAGCCCCTGCCTCTTTTTTCTCCCCCTCTTTTCGGGGATTTTCCGGATTCATTGTCAGACTGTTGAGATTCCGGCTCCCCTGTTCGGGAAGCCCGCCTGACAGATCGATCCTCTTTCGTACTCTCTGTGGAAGCACCTGCCCGGGCAGCCGCTCCCCCCGGTCGGGCACCGGCGCCTGCTGTGTCCGGGCCCGCCGCTCCCCCGGCGGCACCATCGTCCTCCAGGATCATCCTGGCAAAAAGACGGTCGGCCTCTGTCACACCGGAAAGCCTCGCACCCTTCTTTTCCCCCCCGGCTCCGCCATTCATGGCCTGGCCGGAGGCGATCAGACCCCAGAACCCGCCGCAGAATTCAGCGGTATCCAGTGCCATTCCGCAATTGGGGCACAGCGCGGTCTCTCCGGAGGGCTTCATCAGCTTTTCCAGCGTTTCCCGGTCTATTTCTCTTCCACAGTTTTTACAGAACATTTTCACTCCTCGCCAAATGTGCGGTTTCCCGCGGATCAGTCAACGGCCTTCCGGAGCCGTATTATGGATCCTCTTCGTCCGGTCTTCTCCCGCAGATCATACAGATTGGATCTTCCGGTTTATTCTCCCCCTCACAATAAGGGCAGATCCAACCGCTCAGTTCTTTTGTATAAACATAGAGAAAAGCATCTTCGCTCCCTTCCTCCATGCTGAAATCGCGGACTGCTTCTTCAACCCGCCCGCGGATATAGGCATTTCTCCTGTCTCCAAGCATACCGGCAGGAATGTGCAGGGCATGCGCCCCCTCAGACACATTCACAGATCCTTCCGCGGTCTCCTTTTCCGGATCACGGACGGTCTCAGGCGCCGAACCGGCTTTTCTCCGCCTTCCGCCTTTTCTATTTCCGGAATTCAGGAACAAAGCGATCGCCGCGAAACATATAATGGCTGCTGCCAGAATGAATATACTCGTAAAGTCCATACCCGACTGCCTCTTTCTGCCTGAAACGGCCGATCCGTCTTACACACTGCGGCCAGACATGTATGATGAAAGCCGCGCGCCGATTCGCGCGTACCTCCCTCTCCCCCGCTGTCTGATTCATCTTCAATCTATGCCAAAAAGGCGGAAGGCTCAATAGCTGCAGGCAGAAATTCATGGAAATAACACATGTCTGTCCCGCTGATTCCGAAAAAAAGCCATAAAAACATTTCTCAGAAACATTACGCGGAATACAGACAGAAAGTTCCTCGTTATCATCAAAAATACGATACAATACATACAGAAATTCCTTTCCCGCGCAAGGACTGTTCAAGACCCGCAGGACGGGCAGCCGGAGAATATCCTCATAAGCTCAGGCATGCATTGCATCAGCATCCGCCGCTTCCCTTATCTATCATACATTATATAAAAAGCAAAAACACATGGTAAAGTTACGTTTGGCAGAAAAAGCGCTTCCGTACACGCCCCTCAAAGGGTGTGTACACGAAGCGATGCGCGCGGACTCAATCACATACAGTCCGCCGGCACGCAGCCGCGGAACTGAAAATTTTGAAAGGAGAAAAGATATGACTCTCAGAGAAGCGATCAAAAACAGGCACAGCGTCCGCAAATACATCGACAGGCCAATCTCCGCAGAGTGCAGAGAGGAGCTGGAGAAGTGCATTCAGGAGTGCAATGAGGAAAGCGGTCTTCATCTGCAGGTGATCTATGATGAACCCGGATGTTTCGACACACTTTTTACCAAATACGGAATGTTTGAAAATGTGGCCAATTATATTGCCCTTGTCGGCAGCAAAGCCGAAAAAGATGTGGAGGAGCGCGCCGGCTATCAGGGCCAGAAAATCGTCCTTCGCGCGCAGCAGCTGGGACTGAACACATGCTGGGTCGGCGGCACTTTCAGCAGGGGAAAATGCTCCGCCCGAATCCTCCCGGGGGAAAAACTTCTGTGCGTCATCGCGATCGGATACGGAGCGAACCAGGGAAATCCCCACAAGTCCAAACCGGTTGAAAAACTGTGCGGCGTGCCCAGAAGTGAAATGCCCGTCTGGTTCAGAAACGGAGTGGTCGGCGCCATGATGGCTCCCACCGCGATGAATCAGCAGAAATTTTTCATCACCCTTGAGGACAACGAAGCAGTTATCACCGCCGGGCGAGGCTTCATGGCCGCGATCGACCTGGGCATCGTGCAGTGCAATTTCGAGGCCGCCTCGGGACACGCCTGCAGAATTCAGATGAAATAAACAATTATTCGGACAGGAGCAGGGGTTCAGCAGAGGATGAGACCACAGCCCCCTTTGGCAAATCTGCAGGGGATGAGACCACAGCTCCCTTCGGCAAATCTGCAGGGGATGAGACCACAGCCCTCCCTCAGGTGCCCGCTTAGATATGCCGATATTCTGCCGATTTTCAATGGCTGTGATCAGATTCTCATATATCCGCTCATCATACAGCCCCCGGCGGCGCCCGCTGCCATGACGTCCCCGAGATTGGTCTCCTTGATGCCTCCGATCGCATAGACAGGCACAGGGCAGGCTTCACAGATTTCTTTTACAAAAGAGAGGCCTCTTCCCCGGAGGCCTTTTTTGCATTCCGTCTGAAAAATGGTTCCCAGTATGATTCTGTCCGCGCCCGCGGCGACCGCCTCGCGCATGTCCTCCGCACTGTGGCAGGAGACACTGACACTGTCAAAGCCCTTCGGACGCCCGCCCAGGGAACGAAGCAGGGGCAGGGGAAGATGGATGTTCCTGCAGCCGATCTTTCGCGCCACATCCACACGGGCATGAACATAAAAAGGGACTCCCCGGAGCCGGCACATCTCCTGCACCCGCCCGGCCAGTTCCTGATACTCAGGATCGTCCAGATCACGCTCCCTGAGAATCAGGGCGCACGGATGCAGGGCAGTCACTTTTTTTAACTGAGTGCCGAAATCTCCCCTGCACAGGGTTCGGTCCGTGACGGCAATCAGATGTTCATAAGGTGTCATCTGTAGATTTCCTTTCTGACATGCGGGGGTGATTACATGCCCGCTGATCATTCAGCCCCGCAAAATTTCCGGACCCGGCATGCGGGGGTGTGATAAGGGTTCTCTTTCTGTCTCTGTCTTACCCCGCCCGAGGATCCTGCCGCGGGGTTTGACTGATCAGACATAAATATAGTCGTTGAGGACGGGCTGAAGGCCGCCCTGCTCCATGTCTCCGTACATCTGGGCTATAGTGCGGTTGTCGCTGATTTCGAACTGCTCGTCGCCCACATCACTTCCGCTGTCGGCATGTCCCACGGAATGATCCGGCTGATCCTCATATTTTTCCTCGTGGTCGCCGATTCCGGTGGAGACTCCCGCCGATACCTTGGTCGCGCATATTTTGGCGATTCCGTTGCGGAAGGAAGCGCTCTCGCGGCTGGAGACCGTGATCCCGACATAAGGCAGAAAAATACGGTAGGCGCACAGGACCTGGCAGAGCTCGCGCTCGCCGACGTCGCGGGGATTGATGCGGTCGTTGTTAACGATCGGACGCAGGCGCGGACAGCTTAGGGAGAGCTCGGCGTGGGGATATTTGCGGTTTATGTAATAAGCATGGAGCGCTGTAGCCAGGGCGTCCTTTCTGTAGTCGGCAAGGCCGAGCAGGGCGGAAAAAGCAACACCCCGCATTCCGCCCATCAGCGCGCGCTCCTGGGCGTCAAAGCGATAGGGCCAGACCCGCTTGTGTCCCAGCAGATGAAGCGTCTCATATTTATCCGTGTCATAAGTCTCCTGGAAAACAGTCACATAGTCGACGCCGCATTCGTGCAGATAGCGGTACTCGTCGACATTGACCGGATAAATTTCAATGCCGATATTGCGGAAATATTTTTTCGCTATTTTTACTGCCTCACCGATGT
This sequence comes from Eubacteriales bacterium, assembly GCA_030525515.1. Classification (GTDB taxonomy): domain Bacteria; phylum Bacillota; class Clostridia; order Lachnospirales; family Lachnospiraceae; genus CAG-791. Next base: position 3,730 of record JAUNEM010000072.1, on the reverse strand, counting down.
ACTCCACATCGGAATACTTGCGGCTCTCGCCTGTCAGCATGAGGATCTCCTCCATGCCGGTGTCGGCGATGACCTTCATTTCGTGCTCGATCTCCTCAAAAGAGAGCTTCTTGCGGCGAATCTTGTTGTAGCAGTTGAATCCGCAGTAAACACAGTAGTTCTGACAATAATTGGCAATATAAATAGGAGTAAAAATGTAGACGGTGTTGCCGAAGTGATTTTTGGTCTCGGTCTCCGCCCTGCGCGCCATCTGCTCCAGGAAAGGGGCTGCGGCGGGCGAGAGCAGGGCCTTGAAATCCTCGATGGAGCAGGTGTCTTTGCTGAGAGCGCGGGTCACATCCTCAGCGGTGTAAGCCAGAGGATCGTAGTCCTTCATCTGCTCCAGAACTTTGTCTTTGATGTCAGAGTCGATGATCTCCATGCCCGGCATGTATTTCATGTGATCCGTGCGGAAGGAAGGATCCTGCTCCAGACGGTGTTTTCTCTCCAGCGCTGCCGGAGGCAGCGTGTCGCTGTCAACGAAATAAACCTGGTTTTCTTCATTCATGTCCGGTCTTCCTTTTGTAAAATTATTTAAATAATATCATGTATATCTTCAGGAACTGCTTTTCTATGTGCGGGGCAGCTCCTTTATTCCGGCTTGATCAGTTGCCCCCGAGGAAACCGGTCAGGGGATCGGACGCGCTGCCTCCCCGGGCAAGTACGCGTCCCATGCCGGTCAGATATGCCTTGCGGCCCGCTTCAATGGCCAGGCGGAAAGCTTCCGCCATAGCGGGGACATCGCCGGCTGTGGCGATCGCCGTATTGGCCATAATGGCGTCGGCTCCCATTTCCATCGCCTCGCAGGCCTGGGAAGGCTTGCCGATTCCGGCATCTACGATAATCGGAAGGTCAATCTCATCGATCAGGATCTGGATCATTTCCTTTGTGGCCAGTCCCTTATTGCTGCCGATCGGGGCCGCCAGGGGCATGACCGCCGCAGCGCCCGCATTCTGCAGATCGCGCGCCACATTCAGGTCGGGATTCATGTAGGGGAGAACTATGAAGCCTTCCCCGGCAAGAACTTCCGTCGCTTTGATGGTCTCATAATTATCGGGGAACAGGTATTTCGCGTCATGCATGATCTCGACTTTGACAAAGTCCCCGCATCCCATGGCACGGGCAAGCCTGGCGATCCGCACCGCCTCCTCGGCGTTTCTGGCACCGGATGTATTCGGCAGGAGTGTCACGCCCTTGGGAATGAAGTCCAGAATATTCTCTTTTTCCTGCGTGTTGGCCCTGCGCAGGGCCAGAGTGATGATCTGCGCGCCGCCCTGCTCGACAGCCGCTTTGATCAGCCGAAGATTATATTTTCCCGAGCCCAGGATAAAACGGCTCTGAAATTCGTGTCCGCCCAAAATCAATTTATCCGCCATTTTTTACCGCCTTTCCGTTTGAGATGATGTTCTGTCTTTTTTTTCTTTCATAAACTGCTCCGTGCATTGTTCCTCAACTTTGATTTTCCGCACAGGTTCTCATCTTTGATTTTCCGCATCGGTCCTCAGCTTTGATTTTCCACATCGGTCCTCCGTATTAATCTTCTTCACAGGTCCCTTGAATTGGTCCTCTGTCCCGTGATGAGCTGCAGAACTTTATTTGCCTGGTGCCCTGCGCAGATTGCGACCCGCGGCGCCATGAGGCCGACTCCCGGACTGATTTCGGTCATGCCGTCCCCGCACACATAAAGCCTGCGCATCTGCTGTCTGGTCTGAATGAGATTTGCGTCCCCCAGCCCCGCCATTCCGTTTCCGGATACTACAATTGTGTCGGGACATTGCGCGAGAAGGCTGCTGACCAGCATTGCCTTCTGGTCAGCCCGGTCAAAAGCCTCGCAGACAACAGTCCAGCCGCTAAAGAGCTCCCGGACATTTTCCGGTGTGACCCGGACCTGTTCTGTCCGTACATCCAGCCATGGATTGATCTGCGCGAGTATCTCCCTCAGAGCTTCCGTCTTGGGCATACCCAGATGGGGAATCATATACATCTGCCGGTTCAGGTTAGTGACATCCACGACATCAAAATCGACCAGCAATAAGTGCCCCACACCGGACCTGGCCAGGGAAACCGCAATGTTGGATCCAAGACCTCCCAGCCCGGCTATAGCCACCCGGCCATTCCGCAGCTTTTCCCTGATCTCTGCAGGAAACCGCTCGTCAAAAGCCCGGTCCAGTTCCTCTCTTGTAATATCCATTTTCCGCTCTTCAGCCTCCTCCCACAAAGCGCAGGACCTCCACGCTGTCACCATCCTCCAGCACCACTGCCCCCAGCCTGTCCCGGGGTATGATCTCAAGGTTTCTCTCCACCACGACCTTGTCCGGGGAATATCCCGCGCTCTGAAGGTAAGCCAGGATGCTCATGCCGGCAGCCTGTTCCTGCTTCCCGTTGATCGTCACCATCAAATCCTTCCTTTCCCGTCTCTCTTTCCTCCCCGGGTGCAGCGGCCAAATCCCTGGCTCTTCCGATGCTCACGCAGGCCAGGGCAGGATGCCCCTCTCTCCCCGAAGCACAAAAAAAGACGCACTTCTTCTGCCCGTGCGTCCTGCAATGATTCCATATACATATACATGCGCCGGACATAAACTGACGCTGTACTGCTGCCAAAGGGCACGAAATGAGCCCGCGCGACGAATCGCGAAATATCGCAGTTCAGCCATTTTCCAGTTATCTGTTCAGCGCCTGAGAATGCCCGTCGGATTTCTTCAGCGCATTCCTGCAGGGATGCTCAATCCGGCTCTTCCTTTCCGACTCCCGCCTTATTCTCAGAAGAAGACCGGTCGGCCACGTTCCCTTCTCTTTTTATGACGGCAGAAAGTGGTGCCCCCGGTCTGCCGCGGAAAAGAAAAAAAGCGGTACCCGCCATCGCAAGGTACCGCAAAATCATCGCGTGCTTATTTCCCTACGTTGGCATTATCCAAATCAGGTTCCGGGTCAGGACGAAACAGTCCACTCTCAGCCGGCTGTCAGCCAGCTCCCCTTTTTCTTTTCTCTTTCAGTATTTTAAAACCTTCAGCGTCATGTGTCAAGAACAGCCGCGGCCCGCTCCGCGCCAGGCGAGGGCAGGGAGGACGGATCCAAAGAACCGTCCCCTGTCTCCGAACCGTCCCCTGTCTCTTTCAGAACTTTATTCGTCCGCCGACTCTTTTTTCCGGATGGTGTATAAAGGCCGTTCGACGGCGGAGGGGTCGGAAAGCACGATCGAGGAACGGATTGCGTCAAAACTGCGGGAACTGATTGCATGCTCAATCCGGCAGGCGTCTTCGATCGCCGTTTTTTCCGGCACGCCCAGGTCCGTGAGCCACTGGGAAAAGAAGGTATGCCTCTCATAGATCATCTCTGCGATCCGGCGCCCTTCCTCCGTCAGATAGATATAGCCTTCCGGAGTTACGGTGATTTTCCCTTTTTCACGCAGGTTTTTCATGGCGACACTGATGCTGGATTTTTTATATCCCATTTCTTCGGCGATATCGACCGAGCGGACTACAGGTTTGCAGTGGCTCAATACAAGGATGGCCTCCAGATAATCCTCAGATGATTCGTTTGAACGCATAACTACCCCCTGTTGCAGATTAAAAACTTGTGTAAGAAATATCTAACCAGAGTATAACAGGGTTTTCCGCTTTTGTAAACGGTAAGCCATATGCAATTCCGGTTCGGGATATGGAAAAAAGTCTGAATTGACGAAGCGTACATT
>JAUNEM010000265.1 GCA_030525515.1 Eubacteriales bacterium | reverse complement strand
AGTATGGGTTCCAGCAGCGGTCGCAGATTCCGTAGGGATGATTCCAGGGCAGCATCCTGCCGCAGGATTTGCATCGCTTCTCCTTGAATCCCTGCCGCTCCAGCACCTTCATGATCCGTTCCGAGCAGTCCCTCTTCTTATCCATGATATAGTCAAGTGTGCTTTCCTCCGGCTGGAACTTGCGGGCCAGGGCAAAATAGAGGTCCAGCACATGGTGCTGCTGTTCCAGGGCGTCGATCGAGTCAGCGGAAGCAGGGCTTTTCAGGGCCATTGCTGCGACCCGGTCATAGATGCTGTATTGTTCGCCTCTGACTTCCAGCTTGAAAATATCATACCAGATATCCAGCAGTTCGTTGTTGTCGTCCTCAAAAGGGACGGTCAGAAAGTCGTAGGCCAGGCGTTTGGGCGCATGCAGGCTGTCAGTCATTTCCGCCAGGCGGAGGATCTGCTCGACAGATTCTTTCTGCCATCCCTCTGCAGGTATGACCTGCTCCCATTTCCTGATCAGGTCCAGGATAGGAGCCTCCACTGTCAGAAGGGTTTCCGGAAAATCAATCACAGCTTTCTCAATGGGATCCAGGGTTCTGTTGACGGCCTTTTTTACTTTCATATCGCCGTTCGCGGTCGCGCAGTAACCCACGTCGTAGATGCCGAATCTTCCCGCCCTGCCGATGATCTGGGCAATTTCTCCATAGTTCAGGTGGCGTCTGTTAAAGCCGTCGTATTTGACAGTCTCCATCAGGACCACGCGCCGGATAGGCAGGTTCATGCCCATGCCGATCGCGTCTGTGGCTACCACCACGTCGGTCTTTTTTTCCGCAAACAGCTCGGCCTGTTTGTGGCGGACATCATAGGGAAGGGCTCCATAGATAATACTGCACTTGATGTGCTTTTTCCGCAGCTGGGCGGCGACGGCATGAACATTCCTTCTGGAAAAAACAATCAGGGCGTCCCCGGCCCTCACATCCTCCGGGAAGGAGACAATTTTATCTTCATAGACCAGAGGCGTCATTCTTCTGTGGCGCACTATGCTGTACTCGTCCCCGCAGTCTTTGATGATTTCGATCAGCCGCTGTTCCGCTTCCGGTGCAGCACAGATATGCACAGTCTCCGCGCAGACTCCCATGATGGCGGCTGTCCAGGCGCCGCCGCGGGCTCTGTCCGCGATCATCTGCGCCTCGTCGATGACTGCCACATCATAATAGTTCTTGAAGCTGAGCATCTCTATGGTGGACGACTGATGCCGGGCGCCCTCGATCAGATACTGTTCCTCTCCGGTCACCAGGGAGCAGGGGCATTCAGCCCGGTTCAGTCTCTCATACTGCTCGTAGGCAAGGAGGCGCAGGGGGGCCAGATAGATTCCGGTTTCCGCCCGCATGAGCTCTTCGATGGCATCGTGGGTCTTGCCGGAATTGGTCGGTCCGATATGGAGCACAAACTTCCTGTGCATCATTCTGGCAGCAGGATAGAGGTCGACATATTTGTCCGGAATTCCTGTCAGCACCAGGTCAAAAAGCCGTCTGTCCCTTCTCTGTGCCTCTTCCTTCTCCCTCCGTTCTCGCTCCCTTTTCTCCCGGAAAATATCGGCGCCGTTTTTGGGAAGTTCTTTTCCCTTCCCTTCAGCTGCATTCACAAGCAGCTTCAGGATTTTTCTGTTATTTCTGTCTCCTTCCTCTTTGAAATATGTTTTCAGGTAATCGGCAGCCGGCTCCCCCATCCGCTCGACACAGTCCAAAACAAGTGCCGGGTCCGTGAGAAAGAGGCCGGGCTTCTCCACAATGGCTTTCAGAAGCTTCTGCCTTTCTCTGGCAGAAAGGATGGGGATATCTTCCCGGACAGCCTTTAAGACCAGGTGGTATTCCTGCTCAGTAACAGGATTCTTTTTGGGAGCGGGATCACTCTGCAGGCGCTCAAGGAGCTTTCCCCGCGCTGCGACATGGCAGACATAATAATCCTGATACTCCCCGTGTACGCGCCTCTCCCGGATGATGTCAAACTGGACCAGAACATTCAGGATCTCTGCGAGTTCCGCCTTGGGGATCAGATTATACTTTCCGGCGTATTCCCCGATCACATAATCATCCGAGATGTTGGTCCCCCGCAGGACATTCACGATCTGCGCCCTTGTCAGCCGGTTTTCATTCTCCTCAATCGTGGTCATAGCCGCCTGGGCGATATAGGTGCCGTAATATGGACATGTCCTTAAGAGATTTTCTGCTTCCTTTTCTTTTTGATCCGCCTTCTCCCGGGCGCTCCGGTATGCGGCCAGAACGATCCTCTTATAGGTTTTTTCGACGGATATCGTCTCGGTTTCCGTGGACAATGCAAATGGAAATGTGAGCTGAAAACTCCCCGGCTTTCCCGCATAGGATACCCTGGCCGGAATTTCTTTTTCCTTCAGATAAGCATTGATCTCTCCCAGCATCCTGATTTCTTTCATGGAACGGGAAAAACGCTCATAGAGGGAATCCGCTCTCAACAGGGAAAAGTTGATCTTTCCTGTCCTGAAATCACATACCGCTTTGTAGGGATGGCTTTTCCATTCCACTTCCAGGGCATTTGCAGTGAATGCTGTCCGCATATTGACGGAGCCGGGCATGCCCTTTCCTGCCAGAAAGCGGAGTGTCTCCATCCTGCGGGAGCCGAAAAACTCTTTGGCAGCCCCGGAGTGAAGCGCGTCTTTCATCTCATCGGAAAAAGGATGCGCCTGCCTCCAGATCTGCAGTGCGGCATTGACCTCTTCCCGAAGCTTTTTATAAAAGGCGGGATCCACGCGCGGTGTGAGTCCGTTTACATTACCATAGACCGTTTTTTTCTTTCTCTTCCATTTTGCGTCACTGTCAATACCGCTCAAATCGACAGTGAGCGTTCCAAAGGACACGATTTCCCCTTCCGGAAGAATCGTCACGATCAGACTCCCTCCGCTTTTGCTCTCACTGACCTGAATATCTCTGATTACTCCGCGGTACTTCATGACGTCCATCCTGCTTTTCAGGGATTGTTCCAGATCGGCCGCCGGATTTTCGGACATTGGCCGGTTTTCTGTTTTCTTTTCAGCGCTTGTATGGACTTCATTGCCCCTGTTGTTCTTTTTATTTCTCTTTTTCTTCATGGCTTCAAAAAACGGACGCTCCTTCTCTCAAGCACAGCTCTTTTACCCTCTTTCACGCCGGGTCCTGC
>JAUNEM010000071.1:10915-12415 GCA_030525515.1 Eubacteriales bacterium | reverse complement strand
AGAGTGTAAAAATATCGTCGATACGATACTTTTACACTCCGGATGTTTGTGCCGGCTGTTTTGATTGACTGTTTTGCTTTCACTGCCTCTCTGTAGCGCAGGTCCAGCGTTGTCTCCTGATCATCCTCCGGAATCTCGGCAAAGAAGCGCACGACGAAGGGCAGGCAGATCAGCAGCGTCAGGAGATCCGACCACATCTGCGCACTCTGGATTCCCAGAAGACCCATGAAACGCGGCAGAATCAGCAGCAGCGGTACATAGCACAGGCCGCTTCGCAGAGTCGCGAGAAAAGAGGCTTCACGGCTCCTGCCGACTGACTGGAACATCATATTGGCGGTCACGGTAAAGGGCTGGAAGAGGACTGCGACGCACTGAAAGCGCAGGGCAGTAGCTCCGATCCTGACGACCTCGGGATCATCCCTGAAAACATGTATCACCGGCCCCGGCGCAATCATGCCCAGAACCCCGAGCACGCCCAGAATCACCATCCCGACACGGAAGGTAAAAAAGAATGCCCTGCGGACACGCGCATATTTTTTCCCGCCGTAATTAAAGGCAGATACAGGCTGAAAGCCCTGTCCGATCCCGATCATGGCGGAGCCGATAAACATGGTGATGCGGCCCACAATGGACATGGCCGCAATGGCGGCGTCCCCGTAGGGCATGGCGCAGTTATTGAGGGTCATGGTCGAGATGCTGTTGAGCATCTGCCTGATCAGACTGGGAAAACCGACCCTGAGGATGTGGGCCAGTTCATGGATGTCTCTGGTGTAGTTGCGGATGGAAATCCGTGTGATTGTCTTTTTGCTAAGGAACATGTACAGCAGGATCCCGAAACTGATAAACTGCGAAATCGCCGTCGACAGGCCGGCTCCGTCTATGCCCAGGCCCAGGCCGAACATGAGGATCGGATCGCCGATCATATTGAGGACAGCGCCGGATACCAGGCCGACCATTGCCAGTACCGCCTTGCCTTCATAGCGCATGACGTTGTTCAGGACACAGCTGCACATCAGGGCAGGGCCTGAAACCAGAATATAGGACGCATAGTTTTTCGAAAAGGGAAGGATCGTGTCAGTGCTTCCCATCAGGCGCATCAGGGGCGTCAGAAAAGCAAAGCAGAAGGCAGACAGGAGCACACTGAATCCGAGCGCAGTAAAAAAGGAGGTTGCCAGCAGCATATCGGCATGCTCCCGGTTGCCTTTTCCCAGATTTACACTGATCAGACTGCCCGCGCCATGCCCCAGCATGAATCCGAAAGCCTGGATGATGGACTGAACTCCCAGGACGATCCCGATTGCCGCGCTTGCGCTGGTTCCCAGTCTGCCGACGAAAAAAGCATCCACCAGATTGTAGATCATCGTGATCATCATGCTGATCACAGTGGGGACTGCCAGTGACGGGATCAGTTTTTCCACAGGAGTCAGAACCAGCTTCTCGTATTGACGACGCTCTTTCTCAGTCATCGCTGTCTCCTTTTTCTTTCTTTTGCCTCTTAAT
>JAUNEM010000071.1:2772-10905 GCA_030525515.1 Eubacteriales bacterium | reverse complement strand
CCTATCTTTCCGCTTTCTGTCTTTTTGCCTTCTGTCTTTTTTCTTTTTATTTCCGTGCCTTTGCCGGTGAATTTCTTTTACGTGTTCCGTCACTCCCGCGTTTCAGATTCTGTGCAGCTCATAGAGATCGGTTCTGCGATGTTTGAGGAGGGGGAGCTCCTGACGAACTTTTTCCAGGTAATCAAAATCGAATTCAACCAGACGGATCCCTTCTTTTTCATCCATCTGCGCGAGAACCGTGCCCCAGGGATCCACGGCTATGGAGTGGCCCCAGGAGATATAAGAGCTCTCCACGTCCCTGGCAGGGGCCGTGCCGATCACATAGCACTGGCTCTCCACCGCCCTCTGGCGGAACATGAGCTCCCAGTGAGCGGGTCCTGTCGTCATATTAAAAGCAGCGGGCACGAGGATCAGTTTCGCTCCGTCCTGTGCCATCAGGCGGGCCGTCTCCGGAAAGCGGAAGTCATAGCAGACGCAGAGTCCGACTTTTCCGAACTCCGTGTCAAAACAGGTGATCTGATTTCCCGGGGAGAGCGTGTCCGATTCCCGAAAACACTGTCCCCCGGTCACATTGATATCAAACAGATGGGCCTTGCGGTGCTTGCCGATCTGCCTGCCCCCGCGGTCAAATACATAGGCCGTGTTATAGACACGGCGGCCTGTCTGTCCCTCCGCCGCAGCCCCGAATTCAGGCATGCTTCCGGCGGAAAGATAAATATGATGTTTTTTTGCCAGGGCAGAGAGAGCCTGCCAGGAGGGGCCTCCCTCGGGCTCGGCATAGAGCGGGAAGTTTCCTGTCTCGTAGGGACAGGCGAACATCTCCGGAAGTGTGACCAGATCAGCGCCCTCTGTTTTCCCGCAATCGAGAATCTCTTCGAGCTGCCTGATATTCTTTTCTTTTTCCGCAAAAACTTTTGTCTGCAGAATGGCTGCTTTCATCTTCATCTCAGATCCTGCGCCCTCCTGTACGCGCTCCGTATTCTCATCGTTTCATGGGGGTCCTGCCCTCCGCGGGCAGCTTTCTCATGGTTTCACGAACGGCCTGCTTTCCTTCTGTCTTCATTCACATATTTTCACGCAGGGCCTGCTCTGCCGCGATTCTCTTTGCCAGCTTTACGTTCACCCACTCATGAAATCCAAGTGAAATATAGGCAAAGCCCAGGGCCAGGAAGACCGGGGGGAGTATCATGAACAGGATAATGGAAAGGATCATATTGACCAGGCGCGAAGAAGGTCCCACTGCCCGCAGAAGCAGAAGAACCGCAATATAGCCCACGCCCAGCAGGTACATATAGGCGCACAGACTGCCCAGCTGACCGGCAACCCGGACGATCTCCTCCGTTCCCGTCGTCGGGGGCATGCCGAGATATCTGCTGCCGAAAAGATAAAACATGATGGCCAGGATCCCCGTCCAGCGGGGCGGAAACCAGGCATTGATCGGCGCCGGCTTCTGGATGGGATAACGAAGTCTTCGGAGAATTAAAAGGCTCAGCTGGCATACAATGAATCCCTGCATAATCCCCATAAAGATCATGGAAACAATGAGCAGGCGGAGCAAAGTATCGGGACGCAGAAGCATATCGACCGCCTCCATCTGCCGGGGATCGATATTGGCCCCAAACTTTTCCATCATCTCATGCATGGAAGTCTGCATATAGGCAATATCCTCCTGGATATTGATCCCGAATAGAGACGCCAGCACAAAGGTGGACAGCAGATTCGAGATGACGCTCAAAACCATCACCAGAAGCATAGTGCGGGTCGTATCCCGTTTGGCATGCAGACAGCACCCGTATACCATTCCGATAAAGGACTGTGTGATCGCGTAAAAAGCAGATGTGAAAATACCGCAGAAGATGGAGATCAGTACCGTGCAGACAAAGACAGGCAGACTGTCCTTCCAGCCGTATTTGGCGGAAAATGCCACCATGGGAATGGGAAAAAGGAAGACGAAGGTCTCCTCCAGCATACCGCCTGTCTGGCGGTTCAGCAGGAGCAGCACGCCGAACACCGCGACCAGAAGCGCGCCAAATGTCAGTTTCTGTGTTTTTTCATTCATTGTAGTTCCTCTTCTACCGTATCGTCCGTATCGTCCGAAAATCAGATTATTATTAATCAGATTATTATTCAGTATAACACAAAATATTCTTTCTGAAGACACACCGGCGGGGGTGATCAAGCATCCGGAAAGTCCCGCGGAAAAGCCTGAGGAAAAAATTCCGGAAGGATATGCGGAAAAGCTTCCGGGAAAAGCCCCCCAAAAAGAAGTGTGTCTTTGCCCGATCAGCCCTCTGTTTACTCCCGGATGACGCTCCAGGCATCGCAGAGTTTTTCCAGGGTCCAGGCGGCATTGGCCGGACTGGTTGAGGGAAGAATGACCGCTCTGGCACAATCCCCGTAAGCTTCGCAGAGAATTTTCTCCTGGTATTTCCGGTATAACCTGCCCGCTGTCTGGCCGTTGACATAAACCTGACGGATTTTCCCTGTATCAAGAATATTGGTCAGATCATTGGGAACCACGTTCCGGATACTTGCGTCGGAGGATCCCCGGATCTCGCACGAGGCGATCACATCCCACACCGCGACTCCATGGGACAGCAGAAACTCTCTCTTCTCCGGAATCGTCTCAGGAGTCGGTGCTTCAAGCACTCTGCTGAGCACCTTCCAGAAACGGTTCTGCGGATGCCCGTAAAAAAAGGCCGTCTCCCGCGACTTCACCGAGGGAAAGCTGCCCAGAATCAATATTCCCGAATGTTCGTCATATAGAGGCGGAATCGGATGCCTGATCATTTTCTGTTCTCCTCCTGATAAGAAATATTTACATAGTAAACCGTCCGGCTCCTATTTACAACACTGATGCTGAAAGCACGGCATCAGTCAGACCGGGCATTCGTTTATCTCTGTTAAAGAAAATGAAAGCAGTATGAAAGTTTCATGAAAAAGTCCCGCCCTCACTTTTTTTCACTTCAGAAAACATATATACTTGTGGTTATGACCTGCTGTTCACAAACATGTATGATTAAAGCCTCGCGCTGTTTCGCGCGTCCCGCGCTCTCACAGCGCTGCACACATTCGCACCCCGCCCCGCGGCAGCCGCTTTGGCGGCCTTGCGGTGCTCTGTGCTCATGTGTGGGCGCTCGGAAAATGTCCACAAATGCCCGAGCGAGCTCGGCATTTGCGGCCGCTTTCCTCGCTGCTTTAATCATACTTGTGGTTATGATCTGATTTTCACAAACATATATGATTAAAGCCACGCGGTCTTTTTTCAGGGACCTTTTTTCAGGAAGAATCTATGTATAACAACAGAGAAAATAATATAAAGCCTGGCAACAGCGAAAATGCAATCGTGCCCGGCGGAAGCATTTACGGAGATGAGCGCCCCATGCTCGAGCAGATTCTGCATTTACTTGAGACGAGAGTGGAAACTCTGCGTGAGAAGTACCGGGCGGACGACAGTGACCCTGTCGAGCACTGTCTGGGAAGAATTAAGAGCGAACGGAGCATGCGGGAAAAGTGCCGCCGGAGGGGGCTTGCGGAAACGACTGAATCCGCCCTGCAGGAACTGCACGACGCCATCGGTCTCCGGATCGTCTGTGCCTTTGTAAATGACGTGTATATGATGCGGGATTACATGCTGAGTTTCGATGACGTCGAGCTGGTGGAAGAAAAAGATTATATTCGCCGCGCCAAGCCAAACGGCTACCGGAGCCTGCACCTGATCATCCGGGTACAGGGAAAATATTACGCCGAGATCCAGCTGCGCACCATTTCCATGGACACCTGGGCCGCCCTTGAGCATCATATGAAATACAAGAAACATGTTTCCGGAAACACAGAGCTTCTCGAGGCGGAGCTCAAGCGCTGCGCCGATGAGCTTGCCTCCACAGATCTCTCCATGCAGACCCTGCGCGACATGATCCGGGGGGAGCAGTCCGTCTGATCCTCTCCCCCTTTCTGTCCTCTGTTTTTCCGCTTATACCAGTGGTCAATCATGGCATCCGCACCTGCCCGGGTTTCAAACCGGGCTTGCGTGTCCATGAAAGAATCCGTAACAGAATCCATAATGGATACCATACTAGAAGGAGAAAAAATTGATCAAAATACTGCTTGCAGAAGACACTTCTGATCTCAACCGCGCCCTGACTGTGATATTACAGCACGAAGGATACAGTGTCGACTCCGTTTTTGACGGAGAAGAAGCCCTGGAACGTCTTCGCCGTGACGCATACGATACTGTCATCCTGGATATCATGATGCCCAAAGCAGACGGTCTGGAAGTCCTTTCGTGCATGCGTTCCGAGGGAAACACCACGCCGGTCCTGCTGCTGACAGCAAAGGCCGAAATAGATGACCGTGTCGCAGGCCTGGATGCCGGTGCGGATGACTACCTGACAAAACCATTCGCCATGAAAGAACTGCTCGCCCGCATACGGTCCATGACCCGACGCCGCACACAATACACCGGCGAAGAACTGTGTTTCGGCAACATCACCCTCAACGCGGAGCACTTTGAACTGCACGCTGAAAACGCCGTACGTCTCTCCAGCAAAGAGTTCGCGCTCATGTATCTGCTCATGCAGAATACCTCTCACCCCCTCGATACATCCTATATCCTCCAGCATGTCTGGGCAGGGGATGAAAACGCAGGCGATGAAACTGTCTGGCTCTACATCAGCTATCTGCGCAACAAGCTGAGCGCGGTTGGCGCCGACGTCACTTTGGAGGGCAGTCGGGGCAGCAGTTTTGTTCTCAGCCTGAAACAAGGTGAAACCTCATGAATACACAATCCATCAAAGAGCTTCGCCGGAACTTCATTATCATCGCAATGCTGTCCTTCATGACAGTCATGCTCTTTACCGGAGGCCTGATCAACATCGCCAATCACCTCCGCATCACAAGAAATGTCGGCAATATGCTCGATTATATCATTGAAAATGAAGGTGAACTTCCGGATCCTGCTGAATACTCATCCGAAGGTTCCACCTCCGTACTCAATAATCCTCCCCTCCTTTTTACCTCCACTCAGGAATTTATGTACACGACCCGCTATTACGCGGTGATCTTCGACAGAGACAGGCATGTGGAGAAAATCGGGCTCAGCCACATTCATTCCGTGCGCCGTAAAGACGCTTTAAAAAACGCGGAAAAGATTCTGGACCACCACAATTCCTTCGGAAGCTTCGATGACCGCTATTTTTATAAGACCGGCTCACTGGACCACGACCGCACAATTGTCGTTGTCCTGGACGCTTCGACCATAATCAGCCTGAACAACAGTATCTTCAAATCCACCATTCAGATCTGCGTCGCGGGACTGTTTATCACACTTCTGGCCGTTCTCGCCCTTTCCGGCAGAATGATCCGCCCGGAGATCGAGAACGCCCGCAGGCAGAAAATGTTTATCACCAACGCAAGCCATGAGCTGAAAACGCCCCTGGCAGTCATCCGGGCCAATACGGAGCTTGAAGAACTCATGAATGGTGAGACCGAGTGGACCCAGTCCACTCTCCGTCAGGTCGACAGACTGAACGGACTGATCCAGAATCTGGTTCTGATCGCCCGCGCCCAGGAAGCGGAAGAACCGGGAATCCGAAAGGATTTTGATGCATCCTCCGCTATACGGGAGACCGCGGAGCCTTATGAAGCATTGTCGCTCAAACAGGGAAAAGACCTTACCCTGGAGATCGTCCCCGATATTCACATGAACGCCGATGAGAGCAAAATCCGCCAGCTGGCCGTCATTCTCATCGATAATGCCTTCAAATACTGCGATGAGGAGGGTTCGATCCTGGTCACTTTTTCCAAAACCCGGATCGGCCGTCAGGTGCGCCTGACCGTCTCCAATTCCTACGCGAAGGGCAAGGAAGTTGATTACTCGCAGTTTTTCGACCGCTTCTACCGCGAAGACTCTTCCCGCAGCACAAACAAAGAAAAAGACGGCTTCGGAATCGGCCTTTCCATAGCAGAGAGCATCTGCACCCAGTACAAAGGAAATATCCGCGCCGCCTGGAAAGACGGGACCATCACATTCACCTGCCTTCTGGGAATCTGAGACAGATTCATACCGGAACGGGGCAAAAGCAGCTGCAGAAGCAGACCGGCAGCAGATTTGCATCCGGTTCCAGGGTTATCTGCTGGCAGGAATCCGCCTGATTTTGAATGTATTCCTGCAAGGTATTCACCCGATTCCGCGGTCATGCGGAAAGTTTTGCGAAGGTTTTGCAGAGGTTTTGCGAAGGTATTCACCCGATTCCGCGCCCATTGACGAATTGAAGATACACATTTATAATGTTTCCTGAGCCGCCAGACAGTCATTGGCCTGGCGGCTTTTTCATGGTGTTATGCTTTCGTTTTTAAGTGGACCGCAAGTCTTTTTACCAGCCAGTGAAGGTGCCCTCAAGTCTTTTTTCTATCCGGTCGGGGCAAGGCACCAGTCATTTTTTTGCGGCCGGCACATTGCTTTTTCGAAGGCATTCTATATTCACATATTTAAGGGGGATTTTCCATGCAATCATTAAAATCCATAGCAAAAAAGTACTCTGAAACAAGTCTCATTCTGCGGATCGCAATCGGTATCGTCATCGGTGCTATTCTGGCCGTTATTGTTCCCAAGGCCGCTTTCATCGGCATCTTCGGTGATCTGTTTGTAGGTGCCCTGAAGTCGATCGCGCCTCTTCTGGTCGCCGTTCTCGTCATGAGTTCACTCTGCCAGGGCTCCGCTAAGCTTGACAGCCGTTTCGGAATGGTCATTTTTCTCTATATGCTGACCACTTTCCTCGCGGCTTTCATCGCGGTCCTGTTCAGCTTCGCTTTCCCGCAGACCCTCACGCTGGCGACCGAAACCGTGGAACAGGTTGCTCCCGGTGGACTTGGGGAAGTCCTTTACAACCTGCTCATGAACATCATTGTCAACCCCATCCAGGCTACAGTAAGCGCCAATTATATGGGCATTCTGTTCTGGTCCGCAGTTATGGGCATGGCTCTTAAGAAGACTGCTTCCGAGGGCACCCGCCGCTTCCTGAGTGATATCTCCGACGCCGTCTCCCAGGGCGTACGCTGGATCATCAATCTGGCTCCCTTCGGTATCTGCGGTCTGGTCTTCTCCACTGTCACCGGCAGCGGTTTCAAGACGTTCATGAGTTACGGAAAACTCCTGGCACTGCTGGTCGGCTGCATGCTCACAGTCTCTCTGATCATCAACCCGATCATCGTCGGATTCATTCTCAAGACCAATCCCTATCCGCTGGTATTCAAGTGCCTGCGTGAAAGCGGATTCACAGCTTTCTTCACCCGCAGCTCCGCCGCGAATATTCCTGTCAACATGGAGCTCTGCGAAGACCTGGGCCTCGATAAGGATGTCTACTCTGTTTCCATCCCTCTGGGTGCGACGATCAACATGGACGGCGCCGCGATCACTATCACGATCATGACCCTTGCCGCTGCCAACACCGTCGGCGTAAATGTTTCCTTCGCCACCGCCTTCCTTCTGTCCATCCTCTCCGCCCTCGCGGCATGCGGCGCATCGGGTGTTGCCGGCGGATCCCTTCTGCTGATCCCCATGGCCTGCTCCCTCTTCGGTATCTCCCAGGATATCGCTATGCAGGTTGTCGGCGTAGGCTTCATCATCGGTGTTATACAGGACAGCGTTGAGACCGCTCTCAACTCCTCCGGCGACGTACTCTTCGCAGCCACCGCGGAATACGCCCAGTGGCGCAAAGAGGGACGCCCGCTTCCCGAGATCCTCGGCGGAGGCAAGGGCTCCAAAAAGAAATAATACAGCTTGTGCCGCCGGATTCAGACGATTCATGATTCTCAGAATCAGAAGTCTCAGATTCAGGATTCTCAGAAGATTCATTCAGGAGGATCCGGAATTCCGGTCCTCATCTGAAGACCACGATCCGGCTGCAAAAGCCCTTTCAGGATAGGCCATCGTGCCCTGCGCACTGATGGATTCATGAAGGATTGAAAAAATCCGGCACTATAAAAAGCGGTGAACTGCCCTTTTCCCGGCAGTCCACCGCTATTTTATTTTCTCTCTCAGCTGCTTTCGAGATCCGCCTGCCCTCAGCTGCCTTCAGAAATCAGTTTCTCTCAGCCATTTCAACATTGAATTTCTCCCGGTCATTTCAGCAT
>JAUNEM010000071.1:0-2762 GCA_030525515.1 Eubacteriales bacterium | reverse complement strand
TTCTATTGTTTTCTCATCCGCTTTTGAAAAACATTTGCTCTCAGCCGCTTCGGGCTTCTATCATTCTCTCAGCCATTTCGGCACTCAGTTTCCGGTTATCTCCCGCCGAACATCACCATTTTCAGAATTGCGGCAGTCACAATCGCCACCAGGACGCCTGCGGCCACGCCGATGATCTCTGCTTTTTTTTCACTTTCAAACCGTGTTCCCAGGAGCTTGTCGATCGCGAACCAGGTGAGAAATCCCAGAATGGTGGGAATGATTCCGCAGAAATTATATCCCAGAAGCAGGATAAGTCCGTAGACAATATTGGTCAAATACGCGTCAAAATTATTCATACTATAATCCGCCTTCCTTAGTCCGCATGTACAACAACAATCTCATTGTACAATCGCTTTTGTTAAAAAACAATGAAATCTCTCCCGCGGTCCGTCTTTTCCCGGGGTTTTGTAATATAATGTGGCCTGCATTCATAAAAAGCCGGCCGGCCCTTGTTTTTTCTGCATGGCCACCTTTTCTGCCACTCTGAAACAGTTTTTGAATAGTTTTGAATATTGAGGTTTTTATATATGGAAACACTTTTATACTACTTTGTGCGCGGCGTCGCCCGCATTCACGATACCATCCTTGCGCTGAATGACTCCGGAGAGCTTTTTCTCAACGACAAGCAGCTCCATTTTGTGGTGATGGGTGCCGCGGGAATGGCTTTCCTGCTGCTCATTTACCCTCTCTTTATCCTGCTCTCGAAAAGGCACGTGCTCATCATTGCCTGGCTCTATGTCTTCACGGTCCTGGTCATGCTCTCCTTCGCCATTGAAATCGGGCAGGGTCTATCCGGCACAGGAAATATGGAGATGCGCGATATTATTTCAGGACTTGCGGGATTTATGTTTCTGTTCCTGATCTTCGCCTTCCTCCGCCTGATTTATCTCCTGATCCGCAGACTGATCACGGGGAAATGATCCGGCGGATTCATCTCCTGCA
This sequence comes from Eubacteriales bacterium, assembly GCA_030525515.1. GTDB lineage: Bacteria > Bacillota > Clostridia > Lachnospirales > Lachnospiraceae > CAG-791. The sequence goes on along the minus strand of JAUNEM010000071.1, from coordinate 1,778 downwards.
TTCCTTGAACAGCAGCACAAAATCATCTCTTCCGGTACTTAAACAGCAGCGTAAACAATCCGTAGTATCCCGCCGCTGCCGTAGCGATTCCTCCCAGGGCCGCCGCGCCCATGCGGAGGGTGTGGGGCACGAAATAGCTCATCTGCGAATAGCAGCCGTTGAAATAGTGTCCGAGCATTGGCTCGAGCAGCAGGCGCTGTTCTCTCTTCAGGTCTCTGACCATACCCGTCTTTTTGCCCAGAATCATTGTCAGCCTCGTGTCAGGCTGGTAGGGTCTCCAGCGCAGATCCTCCAGGGAAGGATCTCCCGTCCTGGCAAAATTCACCCACATCCGCTGTACTTTGTCCGCCAGTTCTTCGTTATAGACATTTCCGGTGTAGATCACTTCCTCCGGATTATTAAAAATATAACTCAGCTCGATCGCGTGGCTTGCTCCGATCGTCTCGTTGGCGCCCCTCTGGGTCCAATAATAGGTATAGCTTTTACCGCCGGCGGCAGCGTGGCGGGCGGCCTGCTCCATAGCCGGTATCCGGAAGAGCATTTCATTGAAATACTCCGTGACGGTCCAGATATGTTTTCTGCGCAGGCGGGCCATAAATTCGTGCACCAGCTTCTTCTCTTCCCTTGAAAGTTCAAAAAGATTGTTTTCCAGCATGATGAACATGCCGTTCATGTATATTTTGAGCCCGGAAAGGAAGGGGATTTTGTCCACCGAGTAGCTCATTTCTCTGATCCAGTAGCGCACCTCGTCCGCATTGGTCCCGATCAGCATATCGATCCCGGCCAGTTCCGGATCCTCCCAGGCTCCGTAAAGGTCCTCGGGCAGCACTACATTGTCCCTCTCCGGGAAGTTGTTGTAGTCGTTGAGTTCCTCATTGAGCCGGGTCAGCTCCTCCTCACTGAGCGCAGTCAGTTCGGCCATCGTCCGGCAGCCGCTCTCTTTGAGCAGGAGAGAAGTCAGGTTCAGGCACTCCTTTCTGCTGTAAGTCAGGGCCACTGAGCCGCTCTCCGCGATGATCCGCCTGAAAAGCCCCTTGCTTCCCCTCATCAGCGGAAGCAGCGAGACGCTCCCGGCGCCCGCTGATTCTCCGAAAATCGTCACATTCCCCGGGTCTCCGCCGAAAGCTGCTATATTTTTTTGTACCCACTTCAGCGCGCACAGCTGGTCCAGCAGACCCAGGTTGCCGCTGGTCTGGTATTCCTCACCTCCCGGCACCCTGGAAAAATTAATAAAGCCCATGATTCCCACCCGGTATTCCACCGTGACCAGGACCAGATCCGGGAATTTATTCACCATGCCGTAACCGTCATAGATGGGATCACAGGTAGCCCCCCATCCGTAAGAGCCCCCGTGAAAAAATACCATGACAGGCCTGCCCTTTTCCGGTCCTGTCGTATTGGTCCAGATATTCAGCGTCAGGCAGTCCTCCCCCTTGGCATAAAGGGATCCGGCTTCCGAAGGCCACTCGGTCTGAAGAGGGCTCTTCCCGTAATAAAAAGCAGCATAGACCTTGCTGCTCCGGGCGGCAGGAACGGGGCTCTTCCAGCGCAGGTCGCCGACAGGAGGCAGGGCGTAGGGAATTCCCTTGAATGTGAGAACATCGCCTTCCTTTCTCCCGACGAAAATTCCGTTCTCACACACAGCAGATTCTGACTTCTTATAGATTCCTCTGATAGCTTTGTTCTTTTTATATTTCCGCAACACGACCTCCCTTCAGCTCCTTCAGAATCTCTCCGGCCCCGGCGCGGGGATTCTTCAGCATGAGCTGTGCCGTTCT
>JAUNEM010000070.1 GCA_030525515.1 Eubacteriales bacterium | reverse complement strand
TCTCCGAATACCTTCTTGTGCTGTGCAATGAGGTACAGAGTGCTCAGAGTTGCAAGGATTGCAAGAACAAGCATCATGCCCATCAGAGTGTAAACAGCAGCGCCCTCACCGGACATCACAGTCAGCCTGGCAGCTACGACAGGAATCAGGTAGGAAGCAGCGCCCATGAAGGTGTAGTAGATACCTGTATTTCTTCCCTTAGGGCCGGGGTTGAACATCTGAACAACACCGAGTCCGGTCTGCAGAGCGCCGCCTGCGGAGAAGAAACCGATGGCAAGGATTGCGATATAAACGATCATGACGTTGTGGATGAGCAGAACGATTGCAAGAGCGATTGCTGTCATCACGGAGTCAACGATGATAACCTTCAGCGGATTCCATTTCAGCTTAGCCATCATGAATGCCCAGAAGATAACTGCGCAGAGAGAACCAAGTGTGTAGATGGTGGTCATACCTGCAGCCTGGACTTCAGTCAGTCCGGAATAAGCCTGGCCGAAAGCCTTGGTATACTGCTGTGCGCCGTACATGATTGCCATGCACAGGAAAGCATAGAAGTAAGCGCAGAATTTTGCGAAAGCGCTGGGCTTGACGAGCATGCGATCCTTAGCAGCCTGGATCTCAGCTTCGATCTCATTGGAGCCCTTGCCGCCGGCAGATGCAGCAGCCTTCTTCTCATCGTCATAGACATAAGGAGCGATGATTGCAAGTGCAAGGACTACGAAGGACATGACCAGCGGGATATAGATGTTCATCTTCCACATGCCGGCATCTGTGTTGCGTACTGCAAGCAGAGGATAGATCATACCGGACAGGGAAACGAAGAACTTGATACCGATCAGGGCTGCGCCGGGAGCTGCAGGATAAGCTTCCTGAACAGCGGGATAGCCGGATGCATCCCAGAAACCGGAGGTGGCAACACCTGCCAGGAAACCTGCGAAGGCAGCCAGTGTAGCATTGCCGGTTGTCAGCATTGTGACGAAGCAGATTACGTAAAGGATCGCGCCGCCGATCATCAGTTTCTTACGGCCTACGCGGTCGGAAATCTCTCCGCCGATCCAGACTGAGCAGAACTTACCGAAGCCTGTCCACGCGATTGCGGTACTGACGGCCGCAACACCTGCCGCATATGTAGCAGAATTGGGATCAGACATGTCAAAGCCCCACTGAAGGGCGAAGTTGATCTTGTTCTGTGAAAAGATCAGAGCCTGGATACCGTGAGTCAGATAAGCCATATAAACGGCTATCATGGAAAGTGCATATTTTTTCGCTTTCATTTAACTCCCTCTTAGTAAAAAAATTTAGTTGTTTCATCTATTTGCCCGGATTAGACGGACCGGAACATTCCTGTCCCGGTTCATCGGATCCGAAAACAAATCAATTATTGCGGCCTGTCAGACCGGCCTGTCAGGATTATTTGGCCTGTTCAGCCTGCCATGCCTGATACTCCTCCACCGGCATCTCGAGACCGGTAAAGAGCCCGTAGTTGACAGCTCCCTGATACAGAAGCATTCCCTTGCCGCCGATGGCTTTCGCGCATCCGGCTTCTTCCGCATCGAGAATCAGCTGTGTCTTCTCAGGATTGTAAACGGTGTCCGCTACAACAAGATCCTTTCTGAGAAGAGCCTTGTCAACCAGAGAAATGCCGTCCTGAGGCTTCATGCCGACAGATGTCGCATTGACAAGGATATCGCATGCATTGATCGCTGCAGCGAGCTTGTCCGCTTCTTCCAGGTGTGTGACAGTGACTTTTACGTCAGGTGTCTCTTTTGCGAGCTTTTCCTTTGTGGACTCCGCTCTTGCGAAGAACTCATCATCCCTGTTGAAGATAGCCACTTCAGCTGCGCCGTCGAGAGCTGCCTGAACCTGGATCGCAGTTGCTGCGCCGCCTGCGCCGAGAACAACCATCTTCTTGCCCTTGACTTCAACACCGTTGACGGACAGATTCTTGATGAATCCGACACCGTCCGTTACATCGCCGTAAATCTTGCCGTCTTTATTTACAAAGACGTTGCACGCGCCGATAATACGGGAAGCGGGGGAAATCTCATCGCAGAGAGTCGCTGCAATATTCTTGACGGGCATTGTGAAGTTGCCGCCGCGAAGGTTCCAGAGTCTCACTGTGCTCATGGTCTGTTCCATGTCATCGATATTGACATCAAATGCCATGTAAGAGAGATTGAGACCGTGTTTGCGGAAGCACCAGTTGTACATGGCAGGGGATCCGGAGTGGCCAACGGGTGTGCCGAACAGGGCCAGTAAACCGGTGTGGCCGTCGATTCTGTTTTCCATTATGTTCTCCTTAATTGCTGTAGCCCGGGCCGGAGGATGATGTCCTCCGGCTCGGATATTAATTATCAGTATCACCCCGGACCTGAATCGTAAAGGATCTGTCAGGTGAAAGGGTATGTCTCAAACGCTGAAACAATTACAGTTTCAGAGCCACATCGTATGCTTCCTTGGTCGCATCCAGCGCTCTTCTGGCCTGAACCGCGTCACCGACAATATAGGTCTCGGGAACGACTGCCTTGATCTCATCGCGGAAATCATAGACCACATTGCGGTTCTCGTCGCGGTGGCTGTAGCGGGATACAAAGCCCATGGACAGAACGACTGTATCAAAGCCTCTTGCCTCGTACAGGGTCTCATCAGACTTGTCGGCAGCGTTCTTGTAGCTGACGCCGTCGGAGAAGATCTCGGAAACAGCTGCGTCGGTGAGTTCCTTGACACCGTACTCGTTCAGGGCGTGCATCAGGAAGACGCGGTGCTCATGAATGACATCGGGGCCGATCTCATGGCGCATCTCGACGATGGAGACGTCGTGTCCCTGCTCAGCCAGGAACTCGGCTGTCTCGGCACCGACCATGCCGCCGCCGACAACCAGGACCTTGTGGCCGATCGGGCGCTTGCCGTCAAGGGCATCAACACCGTATACGATATCAGGGTTGTGGATTCCCTTGATGAAAGGAAGAACCAGGGTCTCGGAACCGGTCGCTACGACGACTGCGTCGGGCTTGTCCGCCTTGATCATGTCGACATCGACCTTGGTGTTCATCTTGATCTCGACGCCGGTCTTTTCACACTTGGTGATGTAGCTGCGGATCATGTTGGAGATATCGCCCTTTCCGGGAGGGAAAGCAGCCAGGCGCATATTGCCGCCGAGCTTGTCAGATGCCTCGAACAGGGTGACTTTGTGGCCGCGCTTCTGAGCGGTAAATGCAGCGCACATACCTGCGACACCGCCGCCGATGACATAGACCTTTTTGGAGACTTCCGCCTTGGGAAGGCCCTCGACCTCGCGGCCCAGCACGGGGTTGGTCAGGCAGCAGATCGGCTGGCCCTTGTACATATTGGCGACACAGCCCTGCAGGCAGGCGATACAGGGAGTCATGTCCTCAAGTCTGCCTTCCTGTGCCTTCAGAGGCATGGCGGGATCAGCCAGGGACTGACGTCCGAACGCTACCATATCCGCGACACCGAGTTTGACGACCTGCTCAGCGAACTGAGGCTCTGTGTAACGGCCGACCGTGATCACGGGGATGGAGACGCACTTCTTAATATTGGCAACGAGCTCAGCGGAGAAACCGCCGTGGATACCGGTGGGTGCCCACATGTACTCGTCCTTGATATGCACGGCACGGGATACGTGCAGAGCATCCAGACCGCACTCCTCGAGATAAGCGGCGACTGCGCACATGTCGTGGTTGTCCAGGCCGCCGAACATATCCTCGGTGCTGTTGATACGTGCCAGAATAGCGATCTTTCCTTCAGTCGCCTTCCTGACTTCCTCGATGATCAGGCGGGAGAAACGCATTCTGTTCTCGAAGCAGCCGCCGAACTCATCGATACGCTTGTTGGTTCTGGGAGACAGGAAAGAGTTGACCAGATAGCCGTGTGCCATATGGATCTCGACCGCGTCCGCGCCGGCCTTCATGGCGCGCTTTGCAGCCTCGCCGTAACCCTTGACCAGCTCATAGACCTTCTCGGTGGAAACCTCTACGGGGATGTCTCTGCCGTCAGCGGCGGCGATGGGAGAAGCAGCCTCGATGGGAGCGCCTGCGTTCTTGGCGTTTCCTTCAGGGCCTGCGTTCTGCAGCTGGATGGAAACTTTGGCGCCTTCCGCGTGACATGAGTCAATGACCTTTTTGAAGCTTTCGATGGTGGAATCATCATAGAGACAGGGTTTCCTGGGGCCGCCCTTTGCGCCCTTGTGAACAACTGTTGCCTCGAATGTGATGAGACCAAAGCCGCCCTTCGCCCTTGCTGTATAGTACGCGCAGGACTGATCGCTCATGGAGCCGTCTGTGTTTGCAAAGTTATTTCCCATGGGGGGAACAACAAAGCGGTTCTTAACCTGCATGGGCCCGATCTGAATCGGGGAAAACATATTCTTGAATTTCATCCTGTAACCTCTCTGCTTGCTAGACTGATTTTTTATGCTGCATGTTCCGCTGCGCACAGCGGCGCGGCGGAACATAATATCACTTTCAGTGTTTTCTGCTTTCGCGGGGCGCGGATCAGTCTTCAAGCGCCTCCGGCCATGCTTCCTTCAGTACTGCATAGCAGCCGTCGAAGGTCTCTTTTGCAGCCTGCTCGATGCCCTTGGCAAGGATGGCGTCGCTGATAACCTCAACACCCAGAGCATTGGGCTGGATGCCTTTTTCCTTAATCATCTTAACAAAAGGAATTGTTGCGCCGATGCCGGTTCCGGGTGCAAGACGATCATGCATGGACTCATCTCTGAGGATGCTCTTTGCGTAAGGTCTCTCCCAGACATCATTGATCTGGATAGAAACGATCTTGTCCGCGGGGATGTCCGCAAGGAGTTCCAGGTCACAGGGCTGATTTGCGCGTACCCAGTGCCATGTGTCCAGGATCAGCTTCGCGTTCTCGCAGCCTGCTGCCTTGACAACCGCCCAGCCCTTCTTGATATCCGGAATGCCGGAATAAGGCATGGGCTCGACACCGATGATCCACTTGCCTGCTCTCTGGCAGAGCTCTCTGAGCTTCTGGGCTGTATGCTCGACAGAATAGTTCTCCATCAGGCCGCAGTTGATCTGAGCAACGCCGAACAGCTCACACATATGGAAGCACATCTGCTCTTTGTATTTCTGCTCATAGGAACGATTGTCTTCTGCCCACTGAACAATGTACTCAACCTCAGTACATTTCATACCATGCTTGTCAAGGATGGCAAGGATATCTTCATCGTGAAGGCCCTCCGCGAGAGCGTCTACATAAGTCTCCGCGCGAAGACCGATTCCATCGTAGCCTGCCTTCTTGGCAGCGATTACGCGATCCTCAAATTTGCACTGATCTCCAAGTGTCCAGGAACTGACGGTGATAGGGTACTTTCTAGCCATTACAAACTCCTTTCTCTTGCAACAAAATTTGGGCAATATATACTAAGGCCAATTGTTTTTTAACGCTATTTTAAGTGTACTACTTTGTGAATTTAAAGACAAATTCATATTACACATCCTATTGATAGATTTTTGCTATGAATTATTGTATAATCTGCTAAATGAGTTTTTCGGCCCGCACATGTCACAGCCAAAGTCTCCCGACAGTAAAAACAGTTAAAATATTAGGTAAAAAAATGGCTGATCACCCGGTGATCACCCGGAATGAAACCGTTTGCCATTCTGTTCGAAGCCCGGCAGATCAGGCAGAGTATATTGTACAGGAAAGGATTACAGATATGAATCTGCACCACCTGAGATATTTTGTAACACTTGCGCATCTGGAACACTACACCAAGGCAGCAAAACAGCTGTCCATCACACAGCCTTCTCTCAGCCATGCCATCGCCTCTCTGGAAGACGAGCTGAACGTGCGCCTGTTTGAAAAAGACGGCCGCAATGTCGTCCTGACCAGATGGGGGAAGATCTTTCTGCAGGAAGTCGAAGAGATTCTGGCACACCTCGACAGCAGCGTCGAAAATCTCAAGATGACAGGAAGCGGAAACGGCACCATCGAAATAGGCTGCATCCGCATACTGGGCGCGAGCTATGTTCCCAGCCTGATGCAGGCATTTATCAAGGCCAATCCCGACAAAAATATCAGCTACCGGCTGCACGGCGTCGGCGGACTGTCCGCGGAGATTATAGAAGGTCTGAAAAACCGTCAGTATGACGTCGCCTTCTGCTCCAAATACAAGGATGATCCTTTGATTGATTACATCAAGATCGCTTCCCAGGACCTGGTGCTGGCCGTTCCCTGTGACCACCCCCTGGCCGCATACGATACCATCAGGCTGCAGGACACTCTCTCTTATCAGCACATTTTCTTTGATCCCCGGAGCGGACTGAGGGATATCATCGACAGTCTCTTTTCCAAAGCGGGAGGCATACCCGGGCATAGCATGGAGATCGAGGAGGACATGGTGATCGCCGGTCTGGTCTCGAAAGGATTCGGAATCGCCGTGATTCCGGAAATGCATATTCTTTCCGAAATGAAGCTGAAGACACTCAGGATCATTGAACCTGTACCGGAGAGACATTTCTATATGGCTTCCCTCAAAGACACCTACTTTGCCCCGCTTGTGGTGTCCTTTAAAGAATTCGCGAAGACATTCCAGTACAAGTCGAGATATATTTTCTGAAAACAGGAATTATTTTCTGAAGCCCTGAAGCAGCAGCCTTGTCATGTGAGCCTGAAGAACACTGTCCGCAGCAGTCGTTACCGGTCACAGCGTGACCAGTAACGGGGCGTTTTCCATTCCAAATTGGCCTTCGGCCAATGAAAAACGCCCTTGAGCCCTGTCAGGGCTTCAGGCCCCGCACCAAACAGCGGAGTGTCTGGTGCGGGTGTGACTGTATCAACAATCCGTCCAGGCTCACATTTTTATTTTGGGTCTTGTATATTTCAAACAATTCATTTATTTTATTTTTAAAGATATTTTTATTAGTTACATGAATGGTTTATGAAAATACATCACAGACCATCCGCTTAACCGCCCCTCTGGCGGGCACCAGTACATGTAAGAAAAGGAGCTCCTATGGAAAGACATCAGATTACCGGGCACACTGAATTAACCTGTCTTCTGGCCTATCCGATCCGTCACTCAAACTCTCCGGCAATGCACAATGCCGCGTATGAGAAGCTCGGTAAGGACGTAGTCAACCTCGCCTTTGAAGTCGACGCAGAGCATCTTGAGGATGCGATGAAGGGCGTGCGCGCCATGAAAATCCTGGGCGGCAATATTTCCATGCCCAACAAGACCATCGTCCACAAATATCTGGACGAGGTGGATCCCGCAGCGCAGCTTGTCGGTGCCTGCAACACCTTCACCAACCGCGACGGCTACCTGAAGGGATATGTCACTGACGGCCTCGGCTATATGGCCTCCCTCAAAGACAACAACATCGACATCATCGGCAAGAAGATCACCATCGCCGGTTCCGGCGGCGCCGCAACCGCCATTCAGATCCAGGCGGCTCTGGACGGCGTGGCGGAGATGTCCATCTTCGCCCGCGACGACAAGTTCTACCCCAATGCAGTAGAGACTGTTGAAAAGATCAACACCAAGACCAACTGTAAGGCAACCCTCTTCCACCTCGAAGATCTGGACGCCCTCAAGCAGGAAATCGCCACTTCCGTTCTCTTCACCAATGCGACCGGCTGCGGCATGAAGCCTCTCGAAGGCTACACCTACATTCCTGACAAGTCCTTCTTCCGTCCTGACCTCATCGTCACAGATGTCGTCTATGCTCCGACCGAGACAGCCATGCTCAAGATGGCCAAGGAAGTCGGCTGCAAGACCATGAACGGCACCGGCATGATGCTTTTCCAGGGTCTGGCTGCAATCGAGCTCATCATGGGCGAGAAGGTCGACAGCGAATACATGAAGGCGAAACTCGGCATTAAGTACGATTAATGCGACACCCGGTGCCTCGCGCTGAAGAACCAGCCGAATGACATAAATGTAATAATAATCCAACAGGCATTGCCGGCGCTATGTGCTGCCGTCAATGCCTGTTTTTTATTCTTTATTTTGTAATACCCGTGACTTCAGATAATCAGAAAACAGGAAGTGCCCCTGTTTACAGCATCAAAGGTCTCTTCATAGCAGTCAATGGACAGGCGCGCGGAAAGGGAAACCGGCTTCATCATGGATGCGGTCCATACTTCCGGTTATTGCTCTTCCTTCACAATCGCGGTGTACTCGTCAAAAAGTTCAGAGCCGCAGTCTTCACGGATCGTATCCCATACAGGCATGCACATCTCCCTCATCTGACTGTAGTCCTCTTCGGAAGGTGTGACGATTTCCATACCTGCTTCTTCCAGATACTCCGTCGCCTGCGCGGCCTTCTGATCCGAGATTTTGTTGGCGTCCTCCTGAGCCAGGCGGGCGGCTTCTTCGATGATCTCCGCCTGCTCCTTCGTCAGGCTGTCCATGAAGACACCGCTGGCGATCAGTGTGACAGGATCCGGCACGGCATTGGTGAGGATCACACGCTTTTGCTGCTCATAGAGCTTGGCGGTCACAATCAGGGGAAGGGCATTTTCCTGGGCATCGATGGTGCCCTGCTGCAGTCCGATATAGACCTCCGAAAAGGTCATGGGGGTCGGATTTGCCTTCACACTCTTCCAGAATTGGATGTGATATTTGTTTTCCATGACGCGGATCTTCTGTCCCGCTATGGATGTGAGGTCAGTATAAGGCTTTGACATGGTCATCACACGGAATCCCTGATCGGTGATTCCCAGGAAACGGTAGCCTGCCTGCTTATAGATCTCACGGAATTCATTCATCAGCTCCTCATTCCGCATGTTTTCGCGGAATGTCTCAATCTCTGTATAAACACAGGGCGTGTCAAAGACACACAGCTGCGGGATATAACTGACCTGAGGGGAGGGGGAAGCCGCGATAAAGGGGATGTCACCGTCCTTCATGCTCTCCATCAGCTCAAGATCTGTTCCCAGGGTACTGTCTGTGTACACCTGGATCTTCATTTTGCCGCCGCTCAGCTTGCCCACATAGTCCGCAAACGTCTGGGCAAAAACGTTTGTGACTGTCTCGCCGGAACTGCAGGTTGCCAGCGGCCAGGCAAATGTCTGTTCATTTTTTCTGCTGCTCAGCGCGCCGTAAATGATCGCGCCAAGAATGATCATGACAGCGATCAGCTGTCTGATTCGTTTTCCACTCATCCTTTACCTCCATGCCTGGTACCACAACCGACGTATGCGTCAGCGTCACAATCGACGAAAGTCCGAAAGCCACAATCAGCGGAAATCTGAAAGTCACAATCAGCTTCTGTCTGAGCGCCGCGATCGACGGATGCCGGTACTCTTCTGCTTTATGAATGCTGTTTGATTGCCGGGCGGGAAAAACCGTCTCTTATAGCAAAACAAGACTGACAGCCGGTACAAAGGTGATGATCAGAAGAGCGATCAGGAACATAAAGATCAGCGGGATCGCCTTTCTGGAAATCTCCATCACCGGAATCTGCGTCATCGAACTTGCAACAAACAGATTCACACCGATCGGCGGAGTCACATATCCGATCGCCAGGTTGACGACCATCATCACGCCGAAGTGAATGCCGGTCATGCCGAAGCCTTTTACAATCGGCAGAAGGATGGGCGTCAGGATCAGGATCGCAGGTGTCGTGTCCATAAACATACCTACGATGAGGAGGAAAATATTAATGACAAGCAGAATGACCACTTTGCTGGAGAAGTTGGCCAGGATCCAGCTGCTGACGTTCTGAGGGACCTGCATCAGGGTCAGGACTCTGGAAAAAGCGATCGCCGCCGCGATGATAAACAGGATCGGGGTGTAGGTTGCCACTGCTTCCAGAAACATGCCGTACAGCTCGGAAACTTTGATCTCCCTGTAGACCACCAGACCGATCAGGAGCGCGTAAAATACCGAGATGACCGCGGCTTCCGTGGGAGACGCGATCCCGCTGTAGATACTTCCCAGGATGATGACCGGTGAGAGGACCGCCAGAAAGCTCTCTTTCATCACGCTGACAAAGCCTCTGCCGTGCAGTTCATCAATATATTCCGAAATCTTTTCCTTGTCTTCACCGTATTTTTTGCAATGATAAACCGCGTAGACCATCAGGAGCAGGGCAATGAGGATGCCCGGAACAATGCCCGCGGTAAAAAGATCGCTCACGGACTCTCCCGAAGCCAGGCCATACATGATAAAGGGTATGCTGGGCGGGATAATGACGCCCAGACTTCCCGCCACGGCGATGATCGCCACGCAGAATTTCTTCTCATATCCCAGGCGGAGCAGGATGGGAAGCGTCATGCTGCCGACCGCTGCCACCGTTGCCACGCCGGATCCGGAAATAGCCCCGTAAAAGAGGCAGGTGACGATGACTGCGCAGGGAAGACCCGCTGTCCTCTTTCCGATCAGATAGGAAAAAAGATCGAAAAGACGGCGGGAAATACCGCCCTTGGCCATCAGTATGCCGGACAGAATGAACATGGGAACCGCCAGCATGGGAAAGCTGTTGAGCGCATTGAACATGGCGCGCACAATATAGGTGGCGCTTGCCGTAAAGGAAGCGTCAAAAGCGCCGGGCAGGACACAAGCGGCCGCAAGCGCCATGGAAATCGGTACAGCCAGAAGCAGGCATACCCCAAACAGGATCATAACAAACGCAGCAGACATTCAGACCTCCCCTCTCTTGTGCATCTCTTCTTTGACACCCTTGCGGATCATGAGGATCCTCTCGACGAATTTCTGAAGAAGACGGATCTCGCACAGACCGAAAGAAAGCACAGTGATCGACTGTACCATCCACATGGGAATGCCCACAGCGGGGCTGGCAGCCTTCGACATGTAGGACAGTTTCACAAAATGGAAAGCGAAGGGAAGCAGGTAGGCGAAGAGGACCAGCTCGATCAGGTAGCTGACCAGGCGGAACATATGCACTCCTCTTCCATCGAAATCATCCCTGAACCATTCCACAAACTGCTCGATCTTGATGGATTTACTGTTTTTGACGCAATAGCTGATACTCAAAAAACCGGTCCATATAAAGCAGAATCTCGTGATCTCCTCTGACCACGAAAGTGAATTTGACAGCGCGTATCTGGCGAAGATCTGTATACCCATAATGATCATCATCGCAAACAGAAGCGCCACCAGCAGGATTTCCTCAAAGTGCCGGTCCAGCCATTTGATTGCTTTCATCTCTTCCCCCTTTTCCTGTAGGTTAAAAAATCTGAGCATGATTAAAGCACTGCGGAAGCGCGGGACGCGCGAAACAGTGCACAGCTTTAATCAAATATCAATGTTTACACAAGCCCATAGCCGTTTGTATGACAAAAAAATAACATTTTCATCTTACAAGATTATAGCTACATTCATTTTTATTTGCATATACAAACATCGAAATTTATCCATGAATGTTTTTTTTGCATCTATAGATAATTTCAATATACGATTGCTCCCTTCCGCCGGTTCGTATACCTGTGGTCGTGCAGACCAGACATGGCGTGCATAATCGGGCAGAGGTGACCGCGCCGCCTTCTGCCTCCCGGCCGGTCTGTGTCCGCCTCAAAGCGGAAAATACATTACAAAGGCACTGTCATAAGCAAAACGCCTGGAAGGATACTCCTTCCGGGCGGTCATTCAATCACTCTTCTCTTTTCACTTTTTCACATATCCGTAGGAGGCCAGGACCTCATCGACCTGCCTGCAGGAGTCTTCAATCGCTCCGCTGTTATCGATCACGACGTCCACGTTTCTGCGGAAGGTCTCTTCGCTGAGCTGGCTCTTGAGAATATTGTCGATCTTCTCGTCACTGTAGCCGCGGGAGGAGCGCAGCCTGCGCCTCCTCTCCTGCTCATCGCAGTAAATATACCACATCACGTCCATATGCTCTTTGTATCCGCTCTCGATCAGCAGTGCCGCCTCGACGACAAAAAAGTCAAGATTCCCTGCCTCCCGCTCTTTCGCGGACTCATCCAGAATATACTTTTTTACCGCAGGATGTACCAGGGCGTTCACTTTCTGCAAAAGATCCGGCTCTGAAAAAATCCTGCGTGCCATCTCTGGATTATTGATTCTGCCGTCCTCAAGAGTAACCGGAGCTGTTTTGCCGTCTCCACTGTCCGCCGGATACTTGTCCAGGAGTTCGATCAGGCTCCCATAGATGGCCCCTCCGGGCGCCTCAAGAGCCCTTGCGACCTCGTCGCAGAACTCGATCCGGCATCTGTAATTTGTCTCAATATAGCGCAGGACCTCCGATTTGCCGCAGCCCACTCCGCCTGTCACGCCGATCAGTTTCAATGCTGTATCTCCTCTGATGTTTATCTGTTTTATCTGCTTTATCTGCAAAGCAGCGCTACAGCCACATCATTCACATTTGTGCCGGTAGGACCTGTCATGACCAGGCCGTCCACCTTCTTAAGGGCATGATAGGCATCATTGTTTTGCAGTACCTGGGGGATGGAGATGCCCTG
>JAUNEM010000069.1 GCA_030525515.1 Eubacteriales bacterium | reverse complement strand
TCCCGGACAGACAGGCTTGCCCGGCATCTGCTGAGTCGCCTGAAGTCCGTTGGAGAGGAAACTGTCAGGGAAATCCGGCTTGAGGACCTGGTTTTTCCAAAGGTGGATGAGGACTTTATCAATACGAGGGAAGAACTGATTTCAAAGGGGGATTTTGATCATCCTATGTTTGAATCGGCCAAAATATTTGCCGACGCGGACTCGATCGTAATCGGGGCACCCTTTTGGGATTTGTCCTTTCCGGCTGCTCTGAAACAGTATCTGGAACAGACTACAGTGCGGCAGATTACCTTTTTTTACACAGAGACAGGTATCCCGCAGGGACTCTGCAAGGCAAAAAAGCTTTATTATGTCACGACGGCGGGAGGACCTGTTTTTTCCGACGAGTATGGGTATGGCTATGTGAAGGCACTTGCCGACGGATACTACGGTATTCCCGAAACAAAGCTCATCAAGGCGGAAGGACTCGATATGGAAGGGTCTGACGTGGAAGAGATTCTGCGTCAGAAGGAAGAAGAGATAGACCGGATGGATCTGTAAAGAGCCGGCCGGGGAGTCGGACGCGTCCATTCGCGCCGGCTCAACAGAAAGGAGGCCTATGGGATTTCGATGCGCAAACTGCGGAGGCAACATACTGTTTGATGCCGATTCGCAGTCAATGAAATGCCAGCACTGCGGCAGTATGATCCCCCCGGATCAGTTTAATGTGAAAAACAAAAGCACCGGTGAGGAGATCCCGGAAATGGAGCTGACTCTTTTCACCTGCAGCGGATGCGGCGCTGAGCTTCACGGAACGGAAGACTCGCAGGTCGGCTTTTGTCCCTATTGCGGCGGACAGAGCCTTCTGCGTTCGCCCGGCGGCGACAAAACGATGCCGGAAAGGATCATTCCCTTTCAGGTCTCGAAGGATCGCTGTGCCGATCTTTTCAAAAAGCACACGCAGAGGATCATGTATCTGCCCAGGGAGCTGAAGAATGCCGCCCACCTGAAAAGTTTCACGGGAATCTACATGCCCTATTACGAATATGATGTGGAACTTGGAGCGTCCCATATAACGGGTACAAAAATGGTCAAAAGTACTCCCAAGTACGATGTGATCAACACGTATCAGATCAATGCCTCCGTGAGCGGAAACTATTGCGGTGTCCCCTATGACGCCAGCAAGTATTATGACGATGAGATCGCGGCCCGCTGCCTTCCCTTTGACATGGAAAAAGAGAAGCCTTTTAATGCGGCCTATCTCTCGGGCTTTTACGCGGATGCCTCCACTGTACCGGCGGAGACCTATTATCGGGACGCCGAACAGACTGCTTCCTCCGACATTGTGGATGAGGTGAGTGTCCAGGTGCTTAGGCAGCAGGGCATCAAGGTGGAGAAGGAAAAATCCAGTGTCGAGGCCCATACCAAAGGGCATCACAGCACCATGTTCCCCCTGTGGTTTCTGACATGGCGCAAAGACCAGCGTGTCGCCTACGCCGTGGTGAACGGAGAGTCCGGAAAGGTGGTCTCGGACCTTCCGGTGGATATGAAAGCCTTCTCGATCGGATGCGTGGTCACTACCGCGGCCCTCTTTCTCCTGCTTGAGATCTTTTTCCAGCCCACCCCCCTGCTCACCTCCGTGCTGAGCCTCTTCGCCGCGATCCTGATGGCGGCTTCCATCCGGGCCAGCGTGAAACGGATCTATGAGAAGGAGACGCACGTAAACGACAAGGGCTGGACCGGCAAAAAGGAGCCGGTCATTCAGGAAACCGGAACTGTCACCAAAATACGGAAAAAAGCCAATGACTCAAACGGCCTGGAGATCATCCTGCTCATCGGTGTTTTCGCCATCAGCATACTGCGCAATACAGATGTCATGCAGATGAAGCTGATCGGCAGGATCGCCTCGGTCGTCGGGCTGGTCTTCCTCCTGTTCACGGTGGCGAAAATTCTGAGCTGGCAGAAATCCATCCCCCAGAAGCAGCCGGTGCTGGCCATCATCCCTGTCCTGGGAGCGGCCATCCTCAACGCCGCCATTATCTTTATTTCCCCGGTCAATGATTTCTGGTACTATCTGGGAGACGCGGTCTGCATCCTGATCCTGATCATATCGTCGGTGTTTATGCTGCAGGTATATAATATCGGGACGACCAGACCCCTGCCCCGTCTCTTTGACAGAGAGGAGGTGCAGTGATATGAAAAAACAGATACTGACAGCCCGGACCTGTATGTCAATGGGCGGACGGCACTGCCTGCAGACAAAAGGCGATGCCGTGAAAAAAATGCTGCTTGCGGTCCTGACCGCGGTCCTGGTCTGGTCCTTCCTTCCGCCGGTCAGTCTGCTGGCGGCAGGCACACTAATCGTGGATGACGGCGCGGATCTTCTGTCGGACGAGGAAGAGGCAAAGCTGACACAGAGCCATTCCCGGATCACGGAATATATGGACGCCGCCTTTGTTTCCACCAGCCATTCCCCGGGCACTACCTCCGCTTACGCCGAGGCCTATGCCATCGAACACTTCGGGAATGAGCCCGCCATCCTCTTCCTGATCGATATGGACGACCGGGAGATTTATGTCTATGCCAACGGAAGCGCCCAGAAGACCATTTCCAAGGCGGACGCCAGGGCCATCACGGACAATATTTACAAGAGCGCTTCCCGCGGAGAATATTTCAACTGCGCGGATGAAGCCTTCAACCAGATTTACACCAAGTGCGAGGGAGGCCGCCTGGCCCGCCCCGTGAAACATATCACCAATGCCCTGATCGCCGTGCTGCTGGGAATCCTGATTAACTACCTGATCACGGTCATCTCCAGGATCCCCGCTTCTTCCCGCCGCACCCGGGGCGATGTCAATGTCAGTGTCACACGCAAGATGGCTGCCATGCCGGGAATCGCCCTGGCCGTGCCCATCGTACTTAGCAGTGTGAAACGCAGAAAGAGCAGCAGCCGGTCCGGCGGGGGCGGCGGAGGCGGAGGCGGCCACTCCGGCGGAGGCGGCGGCCACAGCTTTTAAGCTATGCCGGATATAGGCTCCACGTCAGTAAGTGATTGAGCTTCACGCACTCACTGCGGCTCTAAGGAGAAAGCCGGGGCTCCGGGAAATGAGCGTCACGCACTCACTGCGGCTTTAAGGAGAAAGCTGGGACTCCGGGAAATGAGCGTCATGCTCTTACCCCGGATTTGAGCAGTATACCCGGTATGATATAACAAATTCATAACAGACTGATTCATAAAAAAGTATTTCGGAGGTTGATATGAACGAGATCATCAAAGCAATGGAAGAGCGCAGAAGTATTCGCAACTTTAAACCCGATCTTCCCTCCAAAGAGGAAATCGACCAGGTCCTTGAGGCGGGACTGTACGCGGCCAGCGGCATGGGCAAGCAGGCCGTGATCACCCTGGCGGTCACCAACAAAAAAATCCGGGACGAGCTCGCTGAAGACAACCGCATGATCGGCGGCTGGAAGGAAGGCTTCGATCCCTTCTACGGTGCTCCCGCAGTCCTGATCGTGCTGGCAAAAAAAGATTCCTTTACCCGCGTATATGACGGCAGCCTCGTCATGGGCAATCTCATGCTCGCGGCTCATTCACTCGGCCTGGGAAGCATCTGGATCCACCGAGCCAAAGAGGAATTCGAGATGGATAAATACAAAAAGCTTCTCAAGGACCTGGGCGTGGAAGGCGAATGGGAAGGAATCGGCCATTGCGCCATCGGTTATATCGAGGGCGGCCTGCCCAAGGCAGCTCCCCGCGCGGAGAACAGAGTGTTTTTTGTGGATTGAAAACCGCAGTGAATTGTGGTAATATTTCCGGAATTTAATGATAATCCGATCAGGACAATCTGATCAGGATAATCTTATTCGGACAATCGGATCCGTAAATGCGATTTTAAAGTGCGATTCGAAAAATGTGATTCGGAAAGGAACACTGAATGTCATTAGTAATGGAAAAAATCAATGATGATCAACTTGAGCAGGTCGCCGGCGGCCTCTACGGGGGAAGTTCCGGGCACTGGGTCCCTGCCACTGTCACGGCTCCGGCCGGCTTATTCTCCTATTCACGGGAGGCCGGGAACTTTATCAGAAGCGGCCAGTTCATTATTCCTTTCGGGGAGGACATCCCGGTGGATATGAACCGCAAGGCAAAAAATTACGCGGTCGCTTTCTACAACGAAATTGAGGCATGGATCGACCTCTCCGGCGTGGAACTGATCTGATCCCACAGCCATATGCGGACATTTCCCGGGTAAATTTCCCGGGTAAAAAGATGAACAGCAAAACACCCGCAGAGACCTTGAACATTACAAGGCCCTGCGGGTGTTTTTTATGCGTTTATTTATGATTTATTTTTCATCGCGCAATACCCGTAATTTCAGTCGTGGGATACGCGCTCAAGACTCGCGAGAGAGTCTTGACTGTTTGCGGGCTGAGACTCGTGACTTCACAGCCACGCGCCATTGACACTGATCAGATCTCAATCTTTGCGCCCATCAGTCTGGCGAATTCGCGCACGATCGCAGTGTCTCCGGGCCATGCGGGAGAGGTGACGAGATTGCCGTCCACCACTGCCTGATCCACGGGGGTCTCGACATAGGTGCCGCCCGCCAGAGTGATGTCCGGTCCGACTGCCGGATAAGCAGTGGCTTTATATCCCTTCAGAACACCGGCTGCAGCCAGAACCTGGGGACCGTGGCAGATCGCGGCGACAGGCTTTTTGGCCGCAAAGAATTCGCGGACGATTTCCAGAACACGCGCGTTCAGCCGGATATATTCCGGAGCGCGGCCGCCGGTGATGAAAAGTCCTTCATAGTCTTCCGTTTTAACGGCGTCAAAATCAGCCGTCAGGGCAAAGTTATGTCCCCGAAGCTCGGTGTAAGTCTGCTCACCGAGAAAATCGTGGACTGCTGTTGCCACAGTTTCTCCCGCCTTCTTGTCGGGGCAGACAGCGTCGACCTGGTATCCCAGGACACCGAGAGCCTGGAAGGGTACCATGGTCTCATAATCTTCTGTGAAATCACCGCATAACAACAAAACCTTTTTTGCCATCGTCAAAATCCTCCTTAAAACCTGGTGCCTGCCGTTCCTCCTTATTCAACTTGTCAGGCCGGAATATCTATGGAAATCCGGCTGATTTTATTATAACAATGGGGCGGGGCAACTACAATGGAGAACTGAAGGCTGCAGGTAGATTCATAAACATGAAAAACAAACGATAATAATCTGGAAAAATGGATTGACAGACAGGGAATCCTATGCAATAATTGGAAAACGATTAAATACATAATTACAAATATTAATCAATAATATGAATTATTTAGACATGTTTTCCCGAATCGAGTCTGCAGGGAGAGTGAACGGATGTACAGTACAGTCATGACAGGCGCGGTGCACGGCGTCAGCAGTTACCTTCTGCGGGTAGAAACAAATATTTCAAACGGACTTCCCGCCTTCAGCATGGTCGGATTTATGAGCAGTGAAGTGCGCGAGGCCGGAGAACGTGTGCGAGTGGCACTGAAGAATGCCGGCATTCCTCTGCCGGCCTCCAGGATCACAGTCAATCTCGCGCCGGCGGACATACCCAAGAGAGGCATAGTGATCGACCTCCCGGTGGCCGTCGGAGAACTGATCTGCATGGAGATGCTCAGGCAGGAGGACTTTGAAGATGTACTGGTCGCGGGAGAGCTGGGCCTGAACGGGGAGATCAGACCGGTCCGGGGGGTGCTGCCGATCGTGCAGATGGCAAAGCAGCTGGACATGAGTCTGTGCATTCTGCCCAGGGAGAATCTTGAGGAAGGAGCCGTGGTCGAGGGAATACAGGTGGTCGGTGTCCGGTCGCTGAACGAACTGATCATGTACATGAGTGCCCCGCCCGGGGACAGGAATCGTCTGATCCCTCCGGGGGAGATGGACGTGGAAGCCTTGTTTGAAGAGGAGGCGGCCCAGTCAGCGGAGGTGGACATGGCGGATGTCCGGGGACAGTCCGCTGCCAAAAAAGCCCTGGAAATCGCGGCGGCAGGATTCCACAACATGATGATGATCGGACCTCCGGGAACCGGAAAATCCATGCTGGCAAAATGCGTGCCCGGAATTATGCCTCCCCTCTCTTTTGACGAGAGCATGGAGGTCTCCGCGGTCTACAGCGTGGCGGGAATGCTGGGAAAGGGGGAACCCCTGGTGCTGCGCCGCCCCTTTCTGGAGCCTCACCATTCGATCACCAGAGCAGCTCTGGTGGGAGGCGGTATGATCCCCATGCCGGGACAGATTTCACTTGCCCACAGGGGGGTGCTGTTTCTGGACGAACTTCCGGAGTTCGGGAGGGAGCAGCTGGATCTGCTCAGGCAGCCCCTGGAGGATCATGAGGTGACCATCGTGCGCCAGTCCGGAAGCTACCGCTATCCTTCCAGATTTATTTTGCTGGGGGCATGCAACCCCTGCCCGTGCGGACATTTTCCGGACAGGAACAAGTGCCGCTGCACTCCCTGGGAGATCAAAAGATATTTCGGAAGAATATCCGGGCCTCTGCTGGACAGGATGGATCTGTGTATCTCAGTGCCCAGGGCAAAGATCGAGGATCTTCAGGGTCCGTCGGGAAAAGAGGAGACCAGCAGCGCGGTGAGATCCCGCGTCATGGCGGCCTGTGAGCGTCAGAACCACCGCTTCAGGGGGACCGGTCTGCGGTTCAATTCAGATATGCGCGCCCCTGACCTGGAAAAATACTGCAGGCTCGGGCCGCGTGAACAAGGGTGTATCAGAGACCTTTTTGAACGCAGCGGCATGAGCGTGAGAGCTTATCACAGGACCATCCGGGTGGCCCGGACAATCGCGGACCTGGACGGGCAGGAGGAAATCAGGGAAGACCATATCTATATGGCATATACCTACCGGCAGTCAAATGAACTGAAGGGCGGGGGATAATGGAGATGGAAGGGAAGGATTATCAATATTTGTGCTGGCTGGCCGGGATCAAAGGAATCAGCAGGAAGAAGAAATTCGCCCTCCTGAGGGCTGCCGGTGAAGCAAATCTGTTTACGGCAGATCCGGACAGGACAGGAGAAGACATCGGCAGGGCTGCCCGTATCCTGTACACCGCACCGGAGCAGGAGCTGCGCTTTTTCTGCGGGGAGGCAGATGCTGAGATGCCTCGCGGCAGGAACTCCCTGCAGGTCCTGCTGCAGGAGCGAAAGCAGGAGCCGGAACGGATTGAGGAGGAACTGAAAAAGGCGGAAATCAGATTTGTGGCTGCCCTGGAGGAGAGATTTCCTCAGAAGCTGAAGGAAATCCCTGATCCGCCTTTCGGAATCTATTATAAGGGACGCATGCCTGAAGAGAACGAACCGGCTGCAGCGATCATCGGCGCCCGTCTTGCGTCGGGATATGGCAGAGAGCAGGCCCGCCGCTTCGGCCGGCGGATCGGTGCGCGCGGAGTCGCAGTGATCAGTGGAATGGCAAGAGGCATCGACGGGATTGCCCAGAAGGCGGCACTGGATGCAGGAGGACAATCCTATGCCGTTCTGGGATGCGGCGTGGATATCTGTTATCCGGAGGAAAACCGGGAACTCTATGAACAGCTGCTGCAGGAAGGAGGAGTCCTGTCAGAGTATCCCCCCGGCACGTTTCCGGATGCAAGGCTGTTTCCGCCCAGAAACAGAATCATCAGCGGATTGTCGGATCTGGTGCTTGTAATCGAAGCACGCAGAAAATCAGGCACTCTGATCACGGTCGACATGGCTCTGGAGCAGGGACGGGAGGTCTATGCCCTTCCGGGGAGAGTCAGTGATGCTCTGAGCGACGGATGCAACCGCCTGATCCGCCAGGGCGCGGGAGCAGCAACCTGCCCGGAGGATATCCTGGAATTCTTCTTCGGGACCGGAGACCGGGACTGTGAGAAAGCGGAAGAGAATACCGCAGGAAAAAAGGGAGGCGGGAAGTGTATAGAACAGAGCGCAAAACAGAGCGAAGGTAAAGAAAGCCCGGAAAAAAATACGCTCACGCTGGACCGGCGGATACTCAGTGTCCTTTCCCGTGAGGACGAAAAGCATGTGGAGAGGATCCTGGAGGAACTGCAGGGAGACGGGCAGAACCCGGAAGAGGCCTCAGGAATGCCTTCTCTGTCCCGGGTACTCACCTGCCTGGTCCGTTTGAAAATCGACGGCAGGGTAGAAGAGACCGCAGCAGGGTATTACCGCAGATGCGGGTGGTGAAGGATCCGCAGCAGTTTATGATCAATATTTTTGTGAAAATGATTTCCAAAACACCTGAATTAAATTATCATATTAACATGGAAGAAACGGAAGAAACCGGATTTGATCACTGTGAAAGGGTGGAAGGAAACATACAATGGCTAAGAAGAAAAAGAACAATAATGTTCTGCGTTCAGGGGCTGTCAATCTGCTTTTGCTGCATCTCCTCCGCCGGAAAATTGTTCAAAAGGAGCAGGAGAAAGCTGAAAAACTCGCACAGAAAGGGAAAAAGAGCGGAATTCTTTCCGCCAGGGCTGCGCTGCCATATCTGCTTATGTTCCGGATGATCGGCGGGAACCCCTCCAGGGTGAAGATTAAGACTGGAAAAAATAAAGACGGAAAGACGGCCGTGAAAAAGGTTGCCCTGGTCCCCAAAAGAAAAGGGATCGGACGTGCTGCCGTGTCCCTTGCTCTCAAGGGATTGAACAGCAAAGTGCGCAGGAAGAGATTCGGCATTCTGTGAAGCAGACAATCCGGGAACAGACCGGATTAAGGAGGCGGGATCACTCCGGTTTATAATAATTTCTTATAGAGCAGCAGAGGCTGAAAATTCATGGCCGGGGAGAACCATCAGAAATATAAAAATAAAGTTAATAAAAAACTCAGTAAATAAAAAACACGGCAAATGAAAACGGAGTAGATGCAAAAAAGAGAGGATGTCCGCAGTGATCCTGCAGACACCTCTCTTTTTTATAATTAAATAGCACGATCTGTGGAAACAGGATCAACCTCGCGGCAGTACGGATCGTCCGGCCGGGGCAGAGGACATCGGACATCGGTGCCGCATCTGCCCTGCTGTCAGCAGAATGAATCTGTTGAGGGATTCAAAGACCCGATCAGCGTTTGCCTCTCTGCAGCTGGCCCTGGAACTGCTCGATTCCACCAATGTTGTATACTTCGGTATAACCCATCTTGCGGAGCTTCGAGACAGCGGTCCTGCTGCGGACACCGCTCTGGCAGTACACGAAG
The DNA here is from genome assembly GCA_030525515.1 of Eubacteriales bacterium. GTDB lineage: Bacteria > Bacillota > Clostridia > Lachnospirales > Lachnospiraceae > CAG-791. The sequence goes on along the minus strand of JAUNEM010000069.1, from coordinate 3,247 downwards.
AGCGGAGCGGATTTGTCATGCAGGAGATTGACTGCATTGTCAATCTTCTCGACAGGAATGTTTCTGCTCCCGCTGATGTGTCCGCCGCGATACTCGTCCTCGCTGCGCACATCGAGAAGGATGGCGCCCTTGGTTGTTCTGCAGCGGTTGACTTCTTTGTTAATATCTACAGACTTGAAAAAATCCAGAAACGACATTAGACCTCCATCTTATTAACAGTAATCGTTACAGAGGTCTTATTATACCTCTTTTGCCTGTGATTGTGACCGGTATCAGCAAAAAATATCTAAAATGTCAGTCTGATCAGACCTCTTTGTAAGCAGGGGTGTCTGCCGGAGCGTTCAGATAACCCTTGAGCTCATCATCGAGTTTGAGCAGGGTGACAGAGAAACCGGCCATGTCGAGGGAGGTCATGTAGTTGCCCACGAGGGTCTTGGCGATCTTGATCTTCTTCTCGTCCAGGATCTCTTTGACACGGAGATTCGCGATGAAGAGCTCGCTCAGAGGAGTGGCGCCCATGCCATTGACCATGACCGCGACTTCATCGCCCTCTGCGTAGATGCCCTCGTCAAGGATCTTGCCGACGAGATGATCTACTGTGCCGTTCACAGTGGTGATCTTCTCGCGGTGTGTGCCGGGCTCGCCATGGATGCCGATGCCGATCTCGACCTCGTCATCCGCCAGTTCGAAGCTGGGCTTGCCGACAGCGGGGACAGTGCAGGGAGAGACGGCCATGCCCATGGAGCGGACATTGGCGATTACCTTCTCGGCTATGCGCTTGACTTCGGGAAGATCAGCCCCTGTCTCGGCGCAGGCACCTGCGATCTTGTGTACGAAGACGGTGCCGGCGATTCCGCGGCGTCCGGTGGTCCATGTGGAGTTCTCGACTGCCACGTCGTCTGCCACGACAACTTTGTCAACCACGATATCTTCGTCGGCGGCCATATCTGCTGCCATCTCGAAGTTCATGACATCGCCTGTATAGTTCTTGATGATCAGGAGGGCGCCCTTGCCGCACTCTGTTGCCTTGATGGCCTCATAGACCTGGTCGGGGGTGGGGGAGGTGAAAACAGCTCCTGCTACCGCGGCATCCAGCATACCTTTGCCGACATAGCCGCCGTGAGCGGGCTCGTGTCCGCTGCCGCCGCCGCTGATCAGGACGACCTTGTCGGTCTTTTTCGCACCTGTGCGGGCGACAACATCTGTATCGGGAACACGCTCGATGTATTCCGGAAACGCCGCTGTCATTCCGTTCAGCATCTCATCAACTACATTGTCGACAACGTTGATCAGTTTTTTCATAATACCCTCCATTTTTGCAGTTAAAGAAACTTTGAAAATAAGATCTTAGGACCTGTGCATCTGACCTTTTTGCGCGTCAAATCGTTCACACCCCTGACGGCTTTGCGCATTTGATCATTTTAATGCATCTGATTGCTTCAGGCCCTGACCGCTTCTCACATTTGATTATGCTTCTTCAGGATCCGGCGCTGCTCCGGATCACCTCCGGTACAATTCTGCATCTGAACAAGACCGGGTTATGGTTCGAGCTTCATTACGCCGCGGGCTTCTTCCGCGGCGGTGATCACTTCTTCGAGCGGGTCGCCTGCCGAGGCGGAAACCGCCGCGCTCACGGCGCCTTCGAGAACAGGGGCATCCGCGATCTGAACCCGGATATCCGCGTGTTCTTCATCGCATTCGAGAAACTCGATGGCGGTCTCGGCACTCATGATTCCGCTTCCGAGATCGACCATGACACAGACGCCGTCTCCGCTGTCCGCCCGGATGATCGCGTCCTGAATTCTCATGGCATCAGTCCCGATGCTTCCGTCCTCCATTCCGCCGCAGTCGATGATGGCGGTATCAGGCCCCGCCATTTGGGCGGCCAGCTCACGGATCCCCTCCGCAGCCTTTTTGCTGTGGGAAACAATGACGATTCCGACCATTGATACTCCTCCTGTGTCCTCAAATCAAAATATCATGGAGAAAACGAACGGCAGTATGCTTCTGCCTGCCGGTCCCGATCACTTGGCGAAATCGCGGATGGCCTCCATGGTCAGGAGAGAGGAGGTGGCGCCGGGATCCTGATGGCCGATGCTGCGGTCGCCCAGATAACTCGCGCGTCCTTTTGTAGCCCGGATGGTCTTGGTGAACTCTACGCCTTCTTTTGCCGCCGCGCACATTGCCGCCAGGCACTCATCGAGACCTTTTCCGGCGTCAGCCGCCGCGCAATATGCCTCATAGGCCGGGATGATGGCGTCCAGCATGGTCTTTTCACCGCGCTCCGCCTTTCCGCGCTGCTTGATGCCGGCGATGACAGCATCAAAGATTTCCCTGCCGTCCTGAACGGTCAGCGCTGTTTTTCCGGCTGCTACTTTGGCGGCTTTCATATATGCCGTGCCGTAGAGCGGACCTGAGGCGCCCCCGACCTTGGAGATCAGGACCATGCCGGTCTTTTTGAGGATGGCTCCGATATCATCGTTATCCTGAGGAAGCTGGGCCAGCGCCTCTGTGTAGCCTCTTGCCATGTTTATGCCGTGGTCCGCATCGCCGATCTCGCGGTCGAGCTCAGTGAGGAATTCCTTGTTTGCGATAATGCTGTCCGCGATTTTCACGATGCAGTCATAAATTTTTGATGCCATTAAAATATCCCCCCTTCCGGATTGTTTTTTGATCCTGGCAGATGATATATGTTCGTATACCACATGATTTGCCTATGTATCTATTATATACCTGTTTGCGTGAAATTGCACAAAAACAATATAAGAAATAGGGGAAATTTCGTTAGAATTGATATGGCGCGAGGTATGATGTCTTACTCCGGCTAAGTGACGGACCGGTTTGTCCGTTTCCTGAACTCTGCCCATACAGGATTGTCCGGGTAAACCATAATCCGTGGTCCTTTGCAAGGGTCTGTCTGCAGGATTAAGGGCGGATCCGGCCGGGACAGAACTCTTTACCCGGGCATTCCGCGGGAGAGATCCTCACCCGGCACACTCCGTGTGTGCTCCTGTTACAGATGCTTTTTCAGCAGAGTGCTTTTTCTTAAGAGCATTTTACGGGAATTTTACCGGGGCTTGCGGCCGGATATTGTATTGAAAGTTTCTGTGAAAAAGGTTAAAATAAAAAACTGTCTGTCAACGGGGCAGCGAAACCGCGGAACGCGGGCCTTCCGGCATACAGTGTGAGATCTTTCAAGATACACATGAAGTCATTCAAGATATATATTAATCATTCAAGATATATA
>JAUNEM010000068.1:545-12524 GCA_030525515.1 Eubacteriales bacterium | reverse complement strand
TATTTTTTGCTTATAACACAAAATGATTGAGACATATATACATTTTTTATCTTATCTGTGCTATTATTTAAGTAGTTTTTCAGTTTATCTGTTTACTTAAAAAGACAGGGCTCCTGAAAGAGTCCTGTGTTTTCAGCGGACTTGAGGAGACAGGCCGGGCCGGCATCCGACCGTCAGATATGGTCGCCGCGAAGGCGGATGTTTTTTGTGCACTGAAAACGATTCGGCATTATCATTTTTTATTCTGAATAAGGAGGAAAAAGAGATGGCACTTGTAACAACAACCGAGATGTTTAAAAAGGCATATGACGGCGGTTACGCAGTCGGTGCGTTTAATGTCAACAATATGGAAATCGTTCAGGCGATCACCGAGGCAGCAGCTGAGCTGAAATCCCCTGTGATCCTGCAGGCTTCCGCAGGAGCCAGGAAGTACGCAAATTCCGTATATCTGAAAAAGCTCGTCGAGGCGGCTGTGGAACTGTATCCGGAGATTCCCATTGCCCTGCATCTGGATCACGGCGCGGACTTCAATGTCTGCAAAGAGTGCGTGGACAGCGGCTTTACTTCCGTCATGATCGACTATTCCAGCCACTCCTTCGAGGAGAATATCGAGGAGTCCAGACGTGTGGCTGAGTATGCTCATGAGCATGGCGTCGTCGTAGAGGCTGAGCTCGGAACACTCGCGGGCATCGAAGATGCGGTCAAGGTAGATGCCGACAAGGCCATGTTCACAGATCCCGATGAGGTCGAGGAATTTGTCAAGAGGACCGGAGTGGATTCCCTGGCGATCGCGATCGGCACCAGCCACGGCGCTTACAAGTTCAAACCCGGCACAGATCCCAAGCTTCGCTTCGATGTTCTTGAGGAAGTGGCCAGAAGACTTCCCGGATTCCCGATCGTCCTTCACGGATCCTCCTCGGTTCCCCAGGAATACGTCAAGATCATCAATGCCCACGGCGGCGCTCTCAAAGACGCGATCGGTGTTCCCGAGGAACAGCTCCGCAAGGCGGCAGCAGGCGCAGTCTGCAAGATCAACATCGATTCCGACCTTCGTCTGGGCATGACCGCAGGCATCCGCGAGCACTTTGAGGCTCACCCTGATCACTTCGATCCCAGACAGTACATCGGCGACGGCCGCAAATATGTCAAGGATATCGTTGCCCACAAGATCACGATGGTTCTGGGTTCCGACGGAAAGGCCTGATTTCAGGCGGGGCCGGTCGAGGAGAAATCTGCGTGGTTTTCATGACAGAAGCCGCTGATTTGCCGTCAGCACCTCAGGGAAGAGAGCACGAAAACCTGCAAAAATACGGGAAAATACGGGAATGGAAGCGGAATGGAATCTGTAAAGAAAAAACTGTTGACAAATCCCGATTCCGTACATATAATATGCTTCGTGCGATTCTTTGAAAGAAGGAGGTGTTAATCATGTCGATCTGCCCTAAAAATAAATCTTCGAAAAGCCACAGAGACAAAAGGAGAGCAAACTGGAAGATGTCCGCTCCCACTCTGGTAAAGTGCAGTAAGTGCGGCGCCCTTATGGTTCCCCACAGAGTATGCGCGAAGTGCGGCTCCTACAACAAGAAGGAGATCATCCAGGTCGAGGACTGAGCATAAGATAGAGATCCCGATTTACTGACAGGTGAACGGGGTTCCCGGTGGGAACAAGGTTTCTGACGGGTCATCGTATGCAGCTGGTTCCAACCGGAAACACAGATTTGTTATGGCAGGCCTCTCACCGCTTTTGGGCGGTGGGAGGCTTTTTTTTTCTTTATTTATGACACGGTCCGTGTAAGGGATTTTTCCGCCTGCCGGCGGACGCGTGCCGGTCGGTAGAAAGAGGGTGGCAGCCCTGCCGGAATGGACTTGAATCCGGTTATGGCTGCGGTGCCGGCGGGGCTTTACAGGGCGGTACAGAAAACATCCCCGCTTGCAATATAGGGGATGGAATAGTATATTTATTGTAAATAATTACCGTTCGGACTTATAGCAGGTTCAGACGAAAAAGAGGTTGATAAATCTATGGGAAAGAAATATGTCAGAGTGGCAGTGGACGCCATGGGCGGCGATCTTGCGCCCGCAGAGCCCGTCAAAGGAGCAGTTCAGGCCCTTGAGAGAAGAAATAGTCTCCACATTACCCTGGTCGGAAAAGAGGAAGTGATCCGCGAGGAGCTTTCCAAATATAAGTATCCGGAGGACAGACTTGAGATACTGGATGCGCGGGAAGTCATTGAGATGGCTGAGCCGCCTGTGAACGCGATCCGTCAGAAGAAGGATTCCTCCATTGTCAAAGGACTGCGTCTGGTCAAAGACGGATCCTGTGATGCCTTTGTTACGGCAGGAAGCTCCGGAGCGACGCTCGCGGGGGGACAGCTCCTGGTCGGCCGCATCCGCGGGATTGAGAGACCCCCGCTCGCCCCGATCATGCCCACTGCAAAGGGACCTGTGCTCCTGGTGGACTGCGGCGCCAACATGGATGCCCGCGCCTCCCAGCTGGTCCAGTTTGCGCAGATGGGCTCCATCTATATGCGCAACATGGCAGGAATTGAGAATCCTCGCGTTGCTCTTGTCAATGTCGGCGCGGAGGAAGAAAAGGGCAATGCTCTCGTCAAGGAAGTCTACCCTCTGCTCAAAGAGTGCGAGGGAATCAATTTTGTCGGCAACATCGAGGCCAGGGACATACCTGCCGGAGAAGCGGACGTTGTTGTCTGCGACGCCTTTGTCGGTAATGTGATTCTTAAACTTTATGAAGGCCTTGCCTCCATGCTGCTTCACAAGATCAAGGACGCCCTGATGTCCACTCTGCGCTCGAAGATCGGAGCCCTGATGATCAAGCCGGCTTTAAAAGGCCTGCTGAAGGAATTTGATATCACCAGCTACGGCGGCGCGCCCATGCTGGGTCTGAGAGGACTCGTGGTCAAGACGCACGGCAATTCCGAGGCAGTCGAGATCTGCAACGCGATCGAGCAGTGCATACTCTTTAAAAAGAAGAATATAAACGGACAGTTTATCGAGAGCATGGGCCTTGGCCGGAAGGAAGAGCCGAAAGAAGCTCTGTAAGAAGAAGCAAAGGAAGAGCCGAAAGAAGAATAGAAAGAAGAACTGTAAGAAGATACGGATACTGAAAGAATAGTTAAAACGGACAAAAAGACCAGCCCTGATCATATTTATATTGCGGAATTATCTCTTGTGCAGTATAGTCTCATTTTGCGGCGGGACTTTCCGCTTCCTGACAGGAGCGAATGGAAATGTAACTTTGCGGTGTTTTGACATGGGAAACAGGCACCGTATCGATATCCTGTTATAGTATCTTAATTTTTAATTTCATTCAGGAGGGGAAAAGTATGGATATGGAGTTTAAGAAATTATGTTCAATCATTGTTGATGTTCTCGGTGTTGAAGAAAGTGAAATCACCCCGGACACTACTTTTGTAGATGATCTCGGTGCGGACTCTCTGGATGTCGCGCAGATCATCATGGGAATTGAAGAGGAGTTCGATGTAACTGTGGATACGGAAGTCGCTTCCAATGTCACGACTGTCGGACAGGCTCTTGAGCTGATCAAAAACGCAACCGAGGAGTAAACACAGGTTTGCTCTTATGTATCATGCGAGTACTTTCCCGTCTATACAGAAAAGGACGGAAATACTAACGGAGGTCATGATTATCAACATGACAGATGATTCACTGAAAATACTGGAAGAGAGGATAGGGTACAGATTCAGGGACAGATATCTGCTCGAATGCGCGCTGACCCATACCTCTTTTGCCAATGAACAGAAGATACAGACTCTCAAAGATTACGAGAGAATCGAATTTCTGGGAGACGCGGTTCTGGAGATGATCTCCAGCGAATTCCTTTTCCGGACATATCCGGACAAAAAGGAGGGTGAACTCACAAAACTGCGGGCTTCGCTGGTGTGCGAGCCCGCCCTGGCTTATTGCGCCCGGGATTTGTCCCTGGGCGCATTCATACGCCTCGGAAAAGGTGAAGAGGCCAGCGGAGGCCGTGAGAAGGATTCGATCATCTCCGATGTCATGGAAGCCCTGATCGGCGCAATGTATCTGGACTCCAGAGACATTGAAATTCCCAGAAAATTCATCCTGAAATTTATCCTGTCAGATCTGGAAGACAAACAGCTTTTCTATGACGCCAAATCGATTCTTCAGGAACGCTCCCAGCGGGAGGGACACGAGGTCCGGTATGAACTCCTGGACGAGAGCGGTCCCGGCCACTGCAAGACATTCCGCGTCGCTGCGATCGTTGACGGGGAGAACTGCGGAATCGGAGAGGGGAGATCCAAGAAAGCCGCGGAACAGCAGGCCGCCTATGCCGCGCTGGGAGGCGCCAGAATTCCCCGCAAGATCTGACATCCACACAGCAAGGTTTCGAAGAAGAGAACGGATTTGTATTTAAAAAGTATTGAGATTCAGGGCTTCAAGTCCTTTGCAAACAAGATTAAATTTGAATTTCACAACGGTATTACCGGAATCGTAGGCCCCAACGGAAGCGGAAAGAGCAATGTCGCGGATGCGGTCAGGTGGGTGCTGGGTGAGCAGAGAGTCAAGCAGCTGCGCGGGTCTTCCATGCAGGACGTCATCTTCGCGGGGACGCAGGCGCGCAGGCCGCTTGGCTTTGCTTATGTTGCCATCACTCTGGACAACGCGGACAGAGCCCTGCCGATCGATTACAGCGAGGTCACTGTTGCCCGCAGGATCTATCGCAGCGGTGAGAGCGAATACCTGCTCAACGGAACTGTCTGCAGACTGCGGGATGTCAATGAACTCTTTTATGACACCGGCATCGGAAAAGAGGGCTATTCGATCATCGGCCAGGGCCAGATCGACCGGATCTTGTCCGACAAGCCTCAGGACCGTAGAGCCCTTTTTGATGAGGCGGCCGGCATTGTGAAATACAAACACCGCAAGGATCAGACCCTGAAGCGCCTCGAGAGCGAGCGCGACAATCTGACCCGGATCACAGATATCCTGAACGAGCTGGAGAAGCAGATTCCTTCTCTGGAGAAACAGCAGGTGAAGGCCAGGGAGTATCTGAAGAGAAGGGACGCCCTCAAGAGGCTGGATGTCAATGCTTTCCTGATAGAAAACGAAAAGAATGCACGCCAGCTCCAGGAACTGATCGGTCAGGAGGAGACGGCCTCCAGGGATCTGGAGGACGCCCGCGCCAGAAATGAGGCCCTGCGCTCGGCAATCGAAAAGATGCAGGAGGAAAGGCGGGGACTGGAGTCCCGGATTGAGGAGATCCGCAGCCGGATCACAGATGCCAGTATTGTCCGCGGCAGGATCGAGGGCGATATCAAGGTGCTCGAGGAACAGATCCGGGGCGCCAGGCAGCGCTGTTCCCGCCAGGCCGAGCAGGAGAAGATCCTCAGAGCGGATATTGCGGAGCGGGAGACCCAGGACAGGGCAATCTCTCAGCAGATCCGGTCTGCCCGGGAACGGTTTGAAAAGATCAGTTCAGAATATGAGACGGCAAAGGAAGCCGTCGGCACTTCCTCCGGGGATGTGCAGAAGCTGCGCGAAGAACTTGATCAGGCCCGTGAAGGCGTGCTGGAGGAGATGGACCTGCGCGCGAATTATAAGTCCAGACTCGCCAGCCTGAAGACCCTGCAGGCGCAGGAGGAGACGCGCCGCCTGGAGCTTGAGAGAGAACTCTCGGCAGCAACCGATGAGCGGGCCCAGGCAGATGACGCGATCGCCTCCCTGAAAGAGGAATTCCGGGCGGTCGGGACGCAGATCCGGTCGATTCAGGACAGTCAGAAGGAAATCGAGGAACAGATCGCTGCCCACAAGACTTCCCTGGGCGATGCGGATGCCAGGCTGAGAAAAGCGGAATTTTCTTATCACCAGGAAAAGTCAAAACTGGATGCTCTGGCCAATCTGGCGGAGCGCTATGAGGGATTCGGAGGCAGTGTAAAGCGGGTCATGCAGGAACGCGAGAGGGAACCCGGAATTATCGGAACCGTGGCGGACCTGCTCAAGACCGAAAAAAAATATGAGACAGCGATTGAGGTCGCTCTCGGAGGCAGTATCCAGAATATTGTGACAAAGGACGAGGACACAGCCAGGCGAATGATCGAGATCCTCAAGCGCGAAAAGGCGGGCAGGGCAACCTTCCTGCCTCTTTCCGGTATCCGGAAGGGGGGAGGATCCATCGACAGCAGGCTTCTGAATGAGCCGGGGGTGGTCGGAACAGCCGACACCCTGGTCAGGACAGCCGAAGGCTGTCAGCAAGTGGCGGTTTCCCTGCTGGGCGGGACCCTGATCGTGGATTCCTTTGACCACGCGGTGGCCATCACCAGGCGCCCCGGAAGAGGGGTCAGAATGGTCACTCTCGAAGGCGAACTGTTTGCTCCCGGAGGAGCGATCAGCGGAGGCACCTACAAAAATGCCAGCAACCTTCTCGGGAGAAGACGTGAGATGGAGGAACTGGCCGCGAGCACGGAACACTTCAGGCAGGAAGTGGAGCGCCAGGAAAAGGCGATTGAAGATACCAAGGAGAGCAGGAATGTCCTCCGCAGAAAACTTGACGATAACAAACGGGCTTTGCAGGAGAGCTTCATCCGCCAGAATACACTGAGAATACAGATTCAGCAGGAGGAGCAGAAGCTCCGGGAGACTTCCGGAAATGCCGAGAATATGCGGCAGGAGCTCAGGGCACTCAGGGAGAGGATCGACGCGACGGCGGCGGACTATCAGGCCGCGGAGCGGGAACTGGCCGAGAGTGTAAAGAAGGAGGAAGAATTCTCACAGGCAGTGGATTCACTGCAGGAACAGCTGTCTGCCAGAGAGGGGGACGCTGAAGAGGACGCAGCTCTTCTTTCTAAGCTCGAACTCGAGAAGAGCCGTCTGGAACAGGAGCTGAGGTTTCAGCAGCAGAACGCCGGGCGCATCCGGCGTGAACTGGAAGGGTTCAGGACGGAGCTGCAGTCTGTTCTCGATAGCACGGAGAAAGACCGGACCGGGATTGAAGAGAAGACTGCCCGCATCGCAAGCCTGACAGAAGAAGCGCAGGCCTCGGAAGGGACCAGGTCTACCGATGAAGAGGCCCTGCAATCCCTGAGAAAAGAGGCGGAGGCCCTCGAGGAAAAGCAGGAAGAAGCTTCCGTGGAGCGTGAGAATGCCTCCGAAGTGATCGCCGGACTTGATAAGGAGTGCTACAGACTTTCTTCCCGCCGCGAGAGGCTGGAAGAGGCCGTGGAACAGAAGGCGGCCTATATGTGGGAAGAGTATGAACTGACACCCTCCGATGCCCCGGCCTTCCGGGACCAGACCCTCACCGATCTGACCGCGATGAAAAAGGAGATCGCCCAGCTGCGCGCGCAGATCAGGGCGCTCGGCAGCGTGAATGTGGGGGCGATCGAAGAGTACAAGGAGCTGATGGAACGCTATACCTTCCTAAAGGGACAATACGATGATCTGACTGAGGCGGCGGGAACGCTGGAGAAGATCGTCGCCGAACTGGACGATGCGATGAGAAAACAGTTCCGTGAGCAGTTTGCGGATATCCAGAAGGCTTTTGACAAGGTTTTCGCCGAGCTGTTCGGCGGCGGAGGCGGCAGACTGGAGCTTATGGAGGATGTGGACATCCTTGAAGCCGGCGTGCGCGTGATTGCCCAGCCCCCCGGCAAAAAGCTGCAGAATATGATGCAGCTGTCCGGCGGAGAGAAGGCACTCACTGCGATTGCCCTGCTTTTCGCGATCCAGAGCCTCAAGCCCTCGCCTTTCTGTCTTCTGGATGAGATTGAGGCTGCTCTCGATGAGAGCAACGTGGGCAGATTTGCCCAGTATCTTCATAATCTGACTGCGGGGACACAGTTTATTGTCATCACCCACCGCCGCGGCACGATGGAGCAGGCGGACAGGCTTTACGGAATCACAATGCAGGAGAAGGGTGTCTCCACAATGGTCAGCGTCGATCTGATGGATGAAGGAGATCTCTCGGATTGAGACCGGACCCTCAGGCTGTTTAAAGAATCTGATCGGGACCGGATTCCGGGGCCGCTTAAATAAGGAGAATTGTATGGGATTTTTTGACAAACTCAAAGAAGGCCTGAAAAAGACCAGGGCCAATTTCACCGACAGCATGGACCAGATCTTCAACAGCTACGAGAAGGTGGATGAAGATTTCTACGAGGAACTTGAAGAGACGATGATCATGGGAGATATCGGTGTGAGGACCACCCAGGATCTGCTGGATCATCTTCGTGAGGAAGTCAGGGCGGAGCGCATCAAATATGCCGCCGACTGCCGGCAGGAGCTGATCCTGGGAATCCGAAACCGGATGAAGCAGGGCAAGGATGCCTATGACTTCGAAAACGGTCCCGCTGTTGTGCTCGTGATCGGAGTCAACGGTGTGGGCAAGACCACTTCGATCGGCAAGCTGGCCGCCAACTATAAAAGACAGGGCAAGCGTGTCCTGATCGCCTCCGCGGACACTTTCCGCGCCGCCGCCAATGAGCAGCTGACTGAGTGGGCAAGACGGGCGGGAGTGGACATCATAGGGGGAGCGGAAGGGTCCGACCCCGCCAGCGTGGTCTATGACGCGGTTCAGGCGGCCAAGGCGAGAAAGATCGATATCCTTCTCTGCGACACGGCGGGCCGTCTGCACAACAAAAAGAACCTGATGAAAGAACTGGCCAAGATTGACCGCATCATCACCAGAGAGTTCCCCGAGGCCTATCGTGAGAACTGGGTCGTCCTTGACGCAGCCACCGGTCAGAACGCGGTGAACCAGGCCAGGGAGTTTGCCTCCGTGACCAATCTGACAGGAATCGTCCTGACCAAGATGGACGGGACGGCAAAGGGCGGCATCGCGATCGCGGTGCAGTCCGAAGTCGGCGTGCCGGTCAAATTCATCGGTGTAGGAGAGAAGATCGAAGATCTGCAGCGCTTCAATCCCGATGAGTATGTTGACGCTCTGTTCTATTGATCCCGGTACGTGAAACGATTTTTGACAAATTCAAGACTCGCTCGCTGGTCTTGCGCGCCGGATTCGGGTTAACATATCTTGCTTTTTAAAGACATGTCAACATCTTCCATCCCGCATCCGTGCTGCTTTGACCGTATACCGGCTGCGGCATTAAGTCAGGGAATCGAAGCAGGGGCAGGCCGACGGCGGCTGTCATTGAAAGAAGAGGTTTTTGAGCAAATGAAAATGGAAACGGAACAGACGAGGGATGTGAACGGGGAAGCCCTTTCTTTGAAAAAGTTTGAAGCCGCCTGTGAGGCGGTCGGCAGAGTGACTCTGGATACCAAGCTTATTTTTTCGGATTATTTCAGCGAGAGGACCGGAGGAAAAGTATATCTCAAACCGGAAAACATGCAGAGGACCGGCGCCTACAAGGTGCGGGGGGCCTATTACAAGATCAGCACGCTTTCCGATGAGGAGAGGGAGAGGGGGCTGATCACGGCATCCGCCGGCAACCACGCCCAGGGTGTCGCATACGCGGCCAGGGAGTGCGGAGCCAAAGCGGTCATCGTCATGCCTACGACTACTCCCCTGATCAAGGTCAACCGGACCAAGGCCCTCGGCGCCGAGGTTGTCCTGCACGGGGATGTCTACGACGACGCCGCCGCCCATGCGGCGAAGCTGGCTCAGGAGAACGGCTACACATTTATCCATCCCTTCGACGATCCCGATGTGGCAACGGGACAGGGGACGATTGCCATGGAGATCATCAAGGATCTTCCTCTGGTGGATATCATCCTGGTGCCTGTAGGGGGAGGAGGTCTGGCCACCGGTGTGTCCACACTGGCCAAGCTTCTCAAGCCTAATATTAAAGTCATCGGAGTCGAGCCTGAGGGGGCCGCCTGCCTCAAGGCCTCTTTTGAAGCCGGGGAGGTTGTCACCCTTCCCAGTGTCAACACGATCGCGGACGGCACTGCCGTCAAGACTCCCGGCAGCCGTATTTTTCCTTATCTGCAGAAGAACCTGGATGAGATCGTTACGATTCCGGACGAGGAACTGGTCACTGCTTTCCTGGATATGGTCGAAAATCACAAGATGATCGTGGAGAACTCCGGTCTTCTCTCAGTCGCAGCGTTGCGTCACATTGACTGCGTGGACAAAAAGGTCGTCAGCGTCCTGAGCGGAGGCAATATGGATGTCATCACTATGTCTTCTGTCGTCCAGCAGGGCCTGATCCTCCGCGACCGCATTTTCACTGTCTCCGTCCTTCTGCCGGACAAGCCGGGTGAACTTCACCGGGTCTCCGGAGTGATTGCCGCCGCCAACGGAAATGTCATCAAGCTGGAGCACAACCAGTTTGTTTCCATCAACCGCAATGCCGCGGTGGAATTGAGGATCACACTGGAAGCCTTTGGAACGGAACACAAGAACGAGATCATCTCCGTCCTGCAGAAAAACGGGTTCAAACCCCGCTTTGTCAGGACCCGCAGCTGATCCCCGCCGTTTTGCTTCCGCTATACAGGCGGTTCCGGCAGCAGACAGCTCCGCGCCAGGAAAATGAACGAGGAGCGGGAACTTGCGAAAAACAGGAACGCTGTCTGTCCGGCAGCCTTTTCAGGAAATGAGGGACAATGGACCGAAAGAATAATAAAAAGGATGAGACATCCAATCCCAACAGAGTCCGCACTGCATATCTGTGGAATATCATCTTCCTGAGCGCTTTGACGATCCTGTCGCTCGTGTTCGCCTTGTTTGTCTTTTTCAGACTGCGGACCAGAGGGACTGACGGTCTCAGAAAGATGTATTCCGATGCCCAGATTCGTAAAATCAGGGAAGATGCGGCAGAGAGAGAACGGCAGGTAATGCTGGCCAAAATGCAGAACGCTCTTGAGTCCGGCAAGGGAACTACGCTCATGCTGCGCGAGGCCTTCACTGACCGGATCATAGTTGTGAGCGAGGGAAAATATTATTTTTATCCCGTCGATGAAAATGTCGAAAAAAATCCTATTCCTTCCGGGATGATCAGCTGCGAGGACGGAAAGACAGTGGAGTACAGCGGCACTTATCCCGAAATGTCTTTTCTTTACGGCGCTCTGATCTCCGATGACAACGGAAGGATTGACTGGGGCAGACTGGCGGCGAGCGACATCTCGGAGGTCACGATCCGGGCCGGCACGCTCAAGTCAAAGAAGTTTTCCGCGGACGGACAATTTGAGAGAAACTGCAGGAAGGCGGGGGAAAACAACATTCCTGTTATGATCTGTGTCGAAGTGGAGGACCCCTCGGGGCAGGATGTCATTGCCGAAACAGCTGACAGAATTGAAAAAATGGCCGCTGAAAACGGACTATCGGCTGTGGCGGGATTTGTATCCGGGGACTCCGGAACGGCGGACTCCGCAGCCTCGGATTCGTCAGGGAAAACCGCAGCGGAAGAGAAACCGGGTGCTTCCCGGGTTGGGACAGACGGAGAACCTGCCGCCCCGGAAGACTCAAAACCGACTGTGGTCCTGAGGATCCGCAATGTGGAGAAGCTGGCTGAAAATGAGAAGGACCGCGGAAAGTGGACGGAAACGGTGAGTTCTCTCTGTGGGGAGCTGGAGGCAAGAGGATTCCGGGTTATGGTCGGCGGCAGTATTCAGACTTTCGCCGCCCAGATTGATATTTCCGAGATCGCCGGATATGACAGATGGCTGGTCGACCACGAGATGTCTGTCTCCTTCCCCTATAGCATTTCCTGCTGGGAATATACCCGGGACGGACGGCTGGGAGGAGTTCCCGGAGAATCGCTTCTCTACGCGAAATTCCTGATCGGGGAACAATAGAAAGGGGCTGCGCGCAGGCCGTCGGTACGTCCGCGGCCGGATACACACAGTGAAGCTGAAAAGGACATGAATAAACGAAGAGAAGGCGGCAGCAAATGCTCGATCGGATCCGGCATTTGCTGCCGCTTTCTCTGTTACTTCCATCATGCCTGTCTGCGGGTGTAAGAAACCGGCAGCAAGGATTTACAGTGACCTCTCAAAAAAACCTCAGAAAAAAGACCTCAA
>JAUNEM010000068.1:0-485 GCA_030525515.1 Eubacteriales bacterium | reverse complement strand
GAAAATGGCTGAAGAAAATGAAATTTGTCAAGAAAATTTGCTTGACAATCATATAGACGCTGAGTAAAATAGCACAGGTATGGAAAAAATAGTAGAACAGGGACTCCTGTACGATTTCTACGGGCAGCTCCTTACACCGCATCAGCAGAAGATATACGAGCATGCTGTTTATGACAATCTGTCTCTCAATGAGATCGCGGAACAGGAGGGGATCAGCCGCCAGGCGGTACATGATCTGATCCGGAGGGCGACCGACCTCATGCGTGGATACGAGACCAAACTCGGCATGATCGGGAGATTCCGCAGCCTCAGGGAGGCCGCGGGACAGCTTTGCGAGGCTGCCGACACGGCTCAGACCCGTGAAGAGCTGGCGCAGAGTGTCCGGGAGATTGCCGGCAGGATCAGAGAGAGCCTGAGCTGATCCGGACATTGTTCCGGATTCCTATGCAGGGGTTCAACCGGTCCCTATGCAGGGGTTCAACCGA
>JAUNEM010000264.1 GCA_030525515.1 Eubacteriales bacterium | reverse complement strand
GCATTTCTTCGGGTATTGAGATTTTTTGGCGGAATGCCGCAGGTGGCTCAGGGCGCCGGACGGGTTTTTTTGTGGAATGCCGCGGGTGGCTCAGGGCCTGGGACTGGTTTTTTGGGCGGAATGCGGCCGGCCGGGGACAAAATTGCCAGCTGTGGTAATTGTGCATAAAGACGTGCATAAAGACCATGCAAGGAGGTTGACCATGGAACTTCAGTTTATCGGAGCTGACCACGAGGTGACTGGGAGTTGTCATTACATTCAGACAGGTTCAAAGAATATTCTGATTGACTGTGGTATGCGTCAGGGCAGTATCACCTATGAGAACGTGACGCTGCCGGTTTCGGCCTCCAAGATTGATTTTGTGATCGTGACTCACGCGCATATAGACCACACGGGAATGCTTCCCAAGCTCTATAAAGAGGGATTCAGGGGGCAGGTCGTGGCGACCGAGGCGACTGCGGATCTGTGTGATATCATGCTCCGCGATTCCGCTCATATTCAGACCATGGAAGCTGAGTGGAAAAATAAGAAGGGCGTGCGCAACGGAAGTGAGGGTTCGGTAGAGCCGATCTATACCATGGAGGACGCGATGAACCTGATCAGGCTGATCGCGCCTTATTCCTACAACAAGATTTATACCCTCTGCGACGGTGTGCGTTTCAGGTTCACGGACATCGGACATCTGCTGGGCTCCGCCAGTGTCGAGATCTGGCTGACAGAGGGACGCACGGAAAAAAAGATTGTTTTTTCAGGGGATATCGGCAACAAGGACCAGCCCCTGCTCAAGGACCCCATCAAGACGGATGAGGCGGATTATGTCGTGATGGAATCCACTTACGGCGACCGCGAGCACGAGCTGGAGAGGGGAGATCCGATTGAGGAACTGGCAGACATCCTGCGCGATACTTTCGCCAGGGGCGGCAACGTCGTGATTCCCTCCTTCGCAGTGGGCAGGACTCAGGTCATGCTCTATTACCTGAGGCATATCAAGCAGAATAACCTGCTTCCTGAATACAAGAACTTCCCTGTCTATGTCGACAGCCCGCTGGCGGCGTCCGCCACGGAGATATTCGTGGAAAATGAGGAGATCTGCTACGACGATGAGGCGCTTGCCCTGCTTCATCAGGGGATCAATCCGATCACCTTCCCGGGTCTGCAGCTCACGATTGCGGCTGAGGAGTCCAAGGCCATCCTGGAGGATTACAATCCGAAGGTGATCATCAGCGCGTCCGGCATGTGCGACGCCGGCCGTATCAAGCATCACCTCAAGCACAATCTGTGGAGACCGGAGTGCACGATCCTCTTCGTCGGCTACCAGTCTGCCGGCACTCCCGGCAGGAGGATCCTCGACGGAGCGGAGGAGATCAAGATCTTCGGGGAAGAGGTTGCCGTCCGGGCTAAGATCGAGAGCATGAAGAGTCTCTCCGGCCATGCGGACCGCACAGGTCTTCTGGACTGGATCGACGGCTTTAAGACAAAGCCCCGCCAGGTCTTTGTCGTCCACGGAGACGACAAGGTGACGACAGAATTCGCGGAGCTTTTGAACGACAGGGGCTACACTGCCATGGCTCCCTTCAGCGGAACCCGCTATGATCTGGCGACAGGCAAATTTATCGAGATTACCAAGGGAGTCGCGGTTTCCAGGGAGGCAAAGGCCCGGATCGTGTCCGACTCCTATACCAAACTCAAACTCAGCACCAAAAAGCTGGAGGAACTGGTCGCCAACAGCACCGGCCTTCCCAACAAGGATCTGGACAAGTTTACTGCCGAGCTGGAGAAGCTGATCGAGAAATACAGGAGATGAGCCTGCCGGGAAGTGCCGGAGAAGAGCCGGCTGGGCATTACAGGAGACGAGCTTGCTGAGAAGTACAGGAGATGAGAAAAAAGAGCGCAGGAGGAGAAGAGTCAGATGAATTTGATCGCAGCTGTGGACCGCAACTGGGCAATCGGAAACAAGGGACAGCTCCTGGTGAGGATTCCCAATGACCACAAGATGTTCCGCCAGGAGACCCTGGATAAGGTCGTCGTCTACGGACGCAAGACGCTTGAGACTTTTCCCATGGCACAGCCCCTGGACAGGCGGGTGAACATCGTTCTGTCCCGTAATCCGGCTCTGACTGTGCGGGGCGCCACGGTCGTGCACAGTGTCGAAGAGCTTTTGAAAGTCTGTGACCAATACCCTTCGGAGGACGTCTATATTATCGGCGGCGAGAGCGTCTACAGACAGCTGCTGCCATATTGTGACACTGCTCATATCACGAAAATTGACTACGCCTATCAGGCGGACGCTTTTTTCCCCGATCTGGACAAGGCCCCCGACTGGGAGATCACAGCGGAGAGCGATGAGCAGACTTATTTTGACATACCCTATGAATTCGTGAAATATGAGAGACGCCGTTAACGGCAGGATTAGATACAGCGAGGACAGTTCATTTTGAAACAGTTCATTTTGAATTTGAAAAGAAAAAAAATAATGATTCCGGTTTTGTGCGTCGTTCTCTGCACGCTCTTGCTGGCGGGATGCGGGCGTTCGCTTGTCATCACAACGGGGTTCGGAAAGGGCCAAGTCTTCCGCCTGGGCAAGACCAGGGGAAAGACCGGTGAGCTCCGGGTTTACATGCTCGACCTGCAGAAAGAGAGCGAGAACCTCTACGGGGACGCCATCTGGATGAGCGCGGACAGCGAAAAAATGCAGGAGGCGGTCAAAAGCCAGGCTCTGGCGCGGCTCACCCGCGTGAAGGCGCTGGGACAGATGGCAATCAGCCGCGATGTAATGCTGACAAATCTGGAAGAGGACCTGGCCCAGCAGGCTGAGAGGAATTATTTTGCGGGGCTCTCCGAGGAGGAAAAGAAGTATCTGGACCTCAGCGAAAAAGAGCTTCTGAATATCATGAAAGAATACGCCCTTGCGGCCAGGATGTGGTACAGCCTGGGGGATTCGGCAGAGGAGACCTACGAGGAATACTACAGCGGAACCCAGTGCGACCTCAACACAAAGCTTTGGCAGAAGATTACTCTCAAGAAGGTGGAGGGCGATCCCGCGGCACCGGGGTTTGGCCAGTGCTACAGAGAGATGTTTGCCGGCGTGGAATACCCTGCGTCTTTTGAGAACAGCGGCAGTGGGACCACCTCAGCCGCCGGGGAAGAGCCGGAGGATCTGACGGAAGACTCTGAAGAGTCAGAGGATGACGAAGACGAAGATGATGAGGATGACGAAGACGAGGAGGACGATGCTCAAGAGGCCGGAGATGCC
>JAUNEM010000067.1 GCA_030525515.1 Eubacteriales bacterium | reverse complement strand
AGATCAAGGTTATCAAGGTTGTCCGTGAGATCACCGGCCTTGGCCTGAAGGAAGCTAAGGAGCTCGTTGAGGGCGCTCCCAAGAACATCAAGGAAGGCGTCTCCAAGGAAGAGGCTGAGGCTCTCAAGGCTAAGCTCGAGGAGCAGGGCGCAAAGGTTACTCTTAAGTAATTTCTCCCTGAACTGATATTCCGATTATAACTGTCGCGGTCGGCCGTTTCATGGCCGGCCGCCTTTCTTTGCTCTTTGGCGAAAAAACATACACATTGATACCATTTATTATATTGTTGTAAAATGTAATAACTTTTTGTTGACTTGAGGCGAATGCAGTAGTAGAATGTTATTCGCATCTTTTTTGCGTGCATTTCTTAAGCCTCTCGGTGTAAGGGAATCTGCCCACGCGCAGGCAGCGAATGGACATATTCTTTTTTATACACAGACACTCGAAAGGCCGTCTGAAGGAACTGCCCGGTGATGCGGCAGCCGCACCCGGCGGAGAGGACCCGCGGACGGGTCCTGAATAGAAAACTCACAGATTAACGGGGTGAATTAGATGGAAAAATACAGGTTACATCCTACAGGCAGTGGCAAGAACATCCGGATGAGCTATCAGCGCCAGAAAGAAGTTCTTCCGATGCCGAATCTGATCGAAGTTCAGAAGAACTCCTATCAGTGGTTTCGTGACAAGGGCCTTCAGGAGGTTTTGGACGATATTTCTCCGATTGAAGACTTCAGCGGACATCTCAGCCTTACTTTTTCCGGGTACAGGTTCGCTGAGGAAGATGTGAAATATTCGATTGAGAAGTGCAAAGAGGGTGACCGGACTTACGCGGCGCCCCTGAAAGTCAGTGTTCGCCTGTATGACAAGGAGAATGACCGCGAGATCAAGGAGCAGGAGATCTTCATGGGAGACCTTCCTCTTATGACCCGGAACGGCACCTTTGTCATCAACGGCGCGGAGCGTGTCATCGTCAGCCAGCTGGTTCGTTCCCCCGGCATCTATTACGGGATTGACAAGGATAAATTCGGCAAGAAACTCTTCTCCTGCACCGTGATCCCCAACAGAGGAGCCTGGCTGGAGTATGAGACAGACGCCAATGACGTCTTTTATGTCCGTGTAGACAGGACCAGGAAGGTGCCTGTCACTGTTTTGGTGCGCGCGCTCGGCATCGGTACCGATGAGGAGATCATCGATCTCTTCGGCGATGAGCCCAAATTGAGGGCCAGCTTTGCCAAGGATCCCTCTCATGATTTCGAGACCGGTCTCCTTGAACTCTATAAGAAAATTCGTCCCGGCGAGCCTCTCTCTGTTGAGAGCGCGGACAGCCTGATCAACTCCATGTTCTTTGATTCCAGGAGATATGATCTGGCCAAAGTCGGCAGATATAAATTCAACAAGAAACTGGCAATGCGCAGCAGGATTACCGGTCACGTTCTCGCCGAGGACGTTGTCGATGAGGCAAACGGGGATATTCTGGGCAGTGCCGGTGAAACCGTGACCCGTGAGATGGCCGACCTCATCCAGAACGCGGCTGTCCCCTATGTCATGATCAGAGCGGATGAGCGCGACGTCAAGGTCCTGTCCAACCTCATGGTTGACCTGACCCACTATGTCGACTGCGATCCCGCTGAGTTCGGCATCACGGAGAAGGTCTATTATCCCGCTCTCCGCGAGATCCTTGTCGCCTTCCAGGAGAGCGACAGTCAGGATCCCGAGGCCCTGGGCGATATGCTGCGCAGAAGCGTACACGAGCTTGTGCCCAAGCATGTCACCAAGGAGGATATCATCGCGTCGATCAACTACAACATGCATGTAGAGTACGGCATCGGCACGGATGACGATATCGACCACCTGGGCAACCGCCGGATCCGCAGTGTGGGCGAGCTCCTTCAGAACCAGTACCGCATCGGTCTGTCCAGACTGGAGCGCGTGGTCCGCGAGCGCATGACGACACATGATTCCTCTGAGGAGATTTCCCCTCAGTCGCTGATCAATATCAAGCCGGTCCAGGCAGCTGTCAAGGAATTCTTCGGATCCTCCCAGCTGTCCCAGTTCATGGACCAGAACAACCCTCTGGGCGAGCTGACCCACAAGCGCCGTCTTTCCGCTCTGGGTCCCGGCGGTCTGTCCAGAGACAGGGCCGGATTCGAGGTCCGCGACGTCCACTATACACACTATGGAAGAATGTGCCCGATCGAGACCCCTGAAGGTCCCAACATCGGACTGATCAACTCCCTTGCAAGCTATGCGCGGATCAACCAGTATGGCTTTATTGAAGCACCCTACAGAAAAGTGGACCAGAGCGACCCCAACGGTCCCCGCGTCACAGATGAAGTTGTCTATATGACCGCGGATGAAGAAGATAATTACCACGTCGCCCAGGCGAGCACGGAGATTGACAAGGACGGATATTTCGTCCACAACAACGTGTCCGGCCGTTACCGCACGGAGACTTCTTCTTATAATAAGCGCGTCTTTGAATATATGGACGTCTCTCCCCGTATGGTCTTCTCTGTCGCGACTTCCCTGGTTCCTTTCCTTCAGAACGACGATGCAAACCGCGCTCTGATGGGTTCCAACATGCAGCGTCAGGCCGTCCCGCTTCTGATCACAGACGCGCCCGCGGTCGGCACAGGCATGGAAGTGAAGGCGGCGGTCGACTCCGGCGTCTGCGTGATCGCCGAAGAAGACGGCGTCGTCCTCTTTGTCGACGCCAGGGGTATTGTCGTCCGCAAGGAGGACGGCGGCATCCATGAGTATAAGCTGACCAAATTCGAGCGAAGCAACCAGAGCAACTGCTACAACCAGAAGCCGATCGTCAATACAGGCGAGCATATCAAGGCGGGACAGGTCATTGCCGACGGTCCCTCCACCAGCAACGGCGAACTGGCACTGGGCAAGAACCCCCTGATCGGGTTCATGACCTGGGAGGGCTACAACTACGAGGACGCCGTTCTTCTGAGCGAGCGTCTGGTGCGCGATGACGTCTACACCTCGGTCCATATCGAGGAGTATGAGTGCGAGGCCCGCGATACCAAGCTGGGTCCCGAGGAGATCACCCGCGATGTTCCCGGCGTCGGCGACGATGCCCTCAAGGATCTCGATGAAAAGGGTATTATCCGTGTCGGCGCCGAGGTCCGCGCCGGTGATATCCTGGTCGGTAAAGTTACACCCAAGGGCGAGACCGAGCTCACTGCGGAGGAGCGGCTTCTGCGCGCGATCTTCGGCGAGAAGGCGCGTGAAGTCAGAGACACTTCCCTCAAGGTCCCCCATGGTGAATATGGAATAATTGTAGATACAAAGGTATTTACCAGGCAGAACGGCGATGAGCTGGCGCCAGGCGTCAATGAGTCTGTGCGCATCTACATCGCCCAGAAGAGAAAGATCTCCGTCGGCGATAAGATGGCCGGACGTCACGGCAACAAGGGTGTCGTCTCCAGAGTGCTGCCGATCGAAGATATGCCTTATCTTCCCAACGGACGTCCTCTGGACATCGTCCTGAATCCCCTGGGCGTGCCTTCACGTATGAATATCGGACAGATCCTGGAGATCCACCTGTCTCTGGCGGCGGAAGCTCTCGGATTTAATGTCGCGACCCCCAACTTTGACGGAGCAAGCCAGACAGACATCCAGGATGCCCTGATCATGGCCAACGACTATGTCAACACTGAGTGGGAGGAGTTCTCGGAGAAATATTCCGATGTCCTTCAGCCTGAGATCCTGGATTACCTGTACCGCAACCGCAGCCACAGGGAACTCTGGAAAGGCGTTCCCATCACGCCCGACGGCAAGGTCCAGCTCCGTGACGGCCGGACCGGCGAGCCTTTTGACAGCCCGGTCACGATCGGACACATGCACTACCTCAAGCTCCATCACCTGGTAGATGACAAGATCCACGCCCGTTCCACAGGCCCTTATTCCCTGGTCACACAGCAGCCCCTGGGCGGCAAAGCCCAGTTCGGCGGCCAGCGTTTCGGAGAAATGGAAGTCTGGGCCCTGGAGGCATACGGCGCTGCTTATACATTGCAGGAGATCCTGACTGTCAAGTCCGACGATGTTGTCGGACGAGTCAAGACCTACGAGGCAATCATCAAGGGTGAGAACATCCCCGAATCCGGCATCCCGGAATCCTTCAAGGTGCTCCTGAAAGAGCTCCAGGCCCTCGGACTCGATGTCCGCGTGCTCCAGGAGGACGGCTCCGAGGTGGAGATCACCGAGGACATCGACTACGGAGAATCCTCTGTATATCGATTCGAGATGGCCAACAATTTCAAGAACTATGGCGGCACTGACGAGGGAAGCCTCGGACGTGCCGGATACAGCAGCAAGGAATTTGATTCCAAAGGCAGACTCGAAGACTCAAAGGACACCGTGCCGGCTGCCGCCGTTGAGACAATTGACAGCGACTACAGCGATACGGACAGCTACGACGAGGACAGCTACGACGACTGACCCGGATCAGGACCCTGAAAGGGGTCCTGACCGACCAACTGAATCGTTGTCAATGTCGTGTTTCTATTTGCAAGGTGTGTATTGAAGCGCCGGAACTCATGGCCGGTCAATTATGACGACTGGAAGACCGTCTCCGCCTGTTTTTTCCAGACAGATCAAACCGGCGGGACATGAGTTTTGCAGGCGCTGAGCGCTTTGACATGGAGGAAAAAATGCCGAATACGAAACAGCAGAACTATCAGCCGGTTACATTTGATTCCATCAAAATCGGGCTCGCATCACCGGAGAAGATCCGCGAGTGGTCCAAGGGCGAAGTGACCAAGCCCGAGACCATCAATTACAGAACTCTCAAGCCGGAGCGCGACGGCCTTTTCTGCGAAAGGATTTTCGGGCCTACCAAAGACTGGGAATGCCATTGCGGTAAGCTGAAGAAGATCAGATACAAGGGTGAAATCTGCCCCAACTGCGGTGTTGAGGTCACCAAGTCCAGTGTGCGCCGTGAGCGCATGGGCCACATCGAGCTGGCGGCTCCTGTCTCCCACATCTGGTATTTCAAGGGCATACCCAGCCGTATGGGTCTGATCCTCGACATTTCCCCGAAGGTGCTGGAGAAGGTCCTTTACTTCGCTTCCTATATTGTCCTGGACAAGGGATCCACAGATTTGGAGAACAAACAGGTTCTGTCCGAGAAGGAATATCAGGAAGCCAGGGATAAATGGGGAAGCCGCTTCCGCGCCGGTATGGGTGCCGAGGCCGTCAAGGATCTGCTGGGCAAGATCGACGTGGAAAAAGAATATCAGGAGCTGTCCGCCCAGATGGATGAGGCGACAGGCCAGAAGAGGGCCCGTATCATCAAGCGCATCGAGGTGATCGAGGCTTTCCGCGAGTCCGGCAATTCTCCCACCTGGATGATTCTGGACTGCATCCCCGTCATTCCCCCCGATATCCGTCCCATGGTACAGCTGGACGGCGGCCGCTTCGCGACTTCCGACCTCAACGACCTGTACCGCAGGATCATCAACAGAAACAATCGTCTGAAGAGACTTCTGGAGCTCGGCGCGCCCGATATCATCGTCCGCAACGAGAAGCGCATGCTTCAGGAAGCCGTCGATGCCCTGATTGACAACGGCCGCAGAGGCCGCCCTGTCACAGGTCCCGGCAACCGTGCCCTCAAGTCCCTCTCCGATATGCTGAAGGGTAAATCCGGACGTTTCCGCCAGAACCTTCTGGGCAAGCGTGTCGACTACTCGGGACGAAGCGTTATCGTCGTCGGTCCCGAGCTGAAGATCTACCAGTGCGGTGTCCCCAAGGAGATGGCGCTGGAACTGTTCAAGCCCTTTGTCATGAAGGAACTGGAGAGCAGACAGATTTCCCAGAATATCAAGAACGCCAAGAAGCTGGTCGAAAAGGTTGACAGCCAGGTCTGGGACATCCTCGAGGATGTCATCAAAGAGCATCCTGTCATGCTCAACCGCGCGCCTACCCTGCACAGACTGGGTATCCAGGCTTTCGAGCCCATCCTGGTCGAGGGCAAGGCCATCAAGCTCCACCCTCTTGTGTGTACAGCCTTTAACGCCGACTTTGACGGCGACCAGATGGCTATCCATCTGCCCCTGTCTGTTGAGGCTCAGGCGGAATGCCGTTTCCTCCTGCTCTCCCCCAACAACCTGCTGAAGCCTTCCGACGGCGGCCCCGTCGCGGTCCCTTCACAGGATATGGTCCTTGGTATCTATTACCTGACCCAGGAGCGCGATGGTGAGCCCGGAGAAGGAAAATACTTCTGCGACATGAACGAGGCGATCCTGGCCTACGAAAACCACTACATCACCCTGCACTCCAAAATCAATGTCCGCATGACCAGAAAGAACGCGGACGGCGAGACAGTCACAGGCGTGATCGCCACCACCCTCGGCAGGCTTCTCTTCAATGAAATTCTGCCTCAGGACCTGGGCTTCGTTGACAGATCTGTCCCTGAGAATTTCCTCAAACTTGAGGTGGACTTCCTGGTCAAGAAAAAAGACCTGAAGAAGATCTTGCAGAGAATCATCGACACTCACGGCACCTTCAAGACAGCGGAAGTCCTCGACCTGATCAAGGCCATGGGCTACAAGTATTCCACGATCGCTGCCATGACTGTCTCCATCGCGGATATCACAGTGCCCGCGCAGAAGAAGGACCTCCTTCAGCAGGCGCAGGATACTGTCGATAAGATTTCCAAAAACTTCCGCCGCGGTCTGATCACGGACGAAGAGCGCTACCGCGCGGTCGTCCAGACCTGGACGGATATCGATAACAAGCTGACAGAGGTGCTGCTGGGAAGCCTTGATAAGTACAACAATATCTTCATGATGGCCGACTCCGGTGCCCGAGGCAGCAACCAGCAGATCAAGCAGCTGGCAGGTATGCGCGGACTGATGGCGGATACCACAGGCCGTACCATCGAGCTGCCCATCAAGTCCAACTTCCGTGAAGGCCTGGACGTTCTGGAGTACTTCATGTCGGCACACGGCGCCCGCAAGGGTCTGTCCGACACGGCTCTGCGTACAGCGGACTCCGGTTATCTGACCCGCCGAATGGTCGATGTCTCCCAGGAGCTGATCATCCGCGAAGTGGACTGCTGCGAAGGCAGAGAAGCGGTTCCCGGCATGTCCGTCAAGGCATTTATGGACGGCAAAGAGACCATCGAGGGCCTCGAGGACCGAATCACGGGACGTGTTTCCTGCGAAGACATTTACGATAACAACGGCAACCTGATCGTCAAAAAGAACCATATGATCACACCCGGCCGCGCGGCCAGGATCATGGCCAAGGGCACGACCAGAGTCAAGATCCGCACGATCCTGACCTGCCGCTCCCACTCCGGCATCTGCGCCAAGTGCTACGGTGCCAATATGGCGACGGGTGAGATGGTCCAGGTCGGTGAGGCGGTCGGCATCATCGCCGCTCAGTCGATCGGCGAGCCCGGCACACAGCTGACCATGCGTACCTTCCACACCGGCGGTGTCGCCGGCGGCGATATCACACAGGGTCTTCCCCGTGTCGAGGAGCTGTTTGAGGCCAGAAAGCCCAAGGGACTCGCGATCATCTCCGAGTTCGGCGGAACCGTCTCCATCAGCGACAACAAGAAGAGCCGTGAAGTGATCGTCACGGATGATGAGACCGGTGAGTCCAAGGAATATCCGATTCCTTACGGCTCCCGCATCAAGGTGACAGACGGCAAGAGCATCGAGGCGGGCGACGAACTCACCGAGGGCTCCATCAATCCTCACGATCTTCTGAAGATCAAGGGAATCCGCGCTGTCCAGAACTACCTGCTGCAGGAAGTTCAGCGAGTCTACCGCCTCCAGGGCGTTGACATCTGCGACAAGCACATCGAAGTGATCGTCCGCCAGATGCTCAAGAAGATCCGCATTGAAAACAGCGGCGACACAAGCTTCCTTCCCGGCAGCCTGGTCGATGTTCTGGAATTCGAGGAAGAGAATGAGCGCCTGATCCAGCAGGCCGGCATGCCCGCTGAGGGCAAGCAGGTCATCCTGGGAATCACCAAGGCGGCTCTGGCAACCAATTCCTTCCTGTCCGCCGCTTCCTTCCAGGAGACCACCAAGGTCCTGACAGACGCGGCAATCCACGGCAGAGTCGATCCTCTGATCGGCCTGAAGGAAAATGTCATCATCGGTAAGCTGATTCCTGCCGGTACCGGCATGAAGCGCTACCACTCCACAAGGCTCAGCACGGACGCCAGACTCCGCGCCAAAGAGGCCCGCGCCCTGGCGGAGCTTGAGGATGAGAAGGTGACACCTGAAATGTTTGAGAGCATGACGGCTGACGACAGCCATGAGGAAAAATCTGAAGACATGGAAAACATCATCGGATCGGATGAAAACGATATGATCGAAGATTTCATGGCAGAGGATGCGGCTGAGAATGACACCGCGGATCTCGACACAGCGGAGATCGACGAAGACGGATCGGAAGAATCCTTTCGTTCGATGCAGGACGAGGATCCGGATCTCGACATCCGGGAAGACGAATAATGAGTGGAAACTTCCCGCACCGGATGCCGCAGGAGAGTGGATCAAAACGACCGGATTAAAAGGGCCGGATCAAAAAGAGCAGATCAAAAAGACCGGTATTTGCAGACCTGCCTGAAACATGATCTTCACCTGCTGCTGTCTGTCCCCTGACGGGGGCGGACAGCAGTCAGGAAGATAGTCAGTCCCTGCAGGCGGAAAAAATAAGTCGCTGCAAGTCTGAAAAAAATTTGTTGACAAGCATATTTGATGTGCTTATAATTCAAGGGTGTGACTCCGGTCACACCTTTTCCATGTGCGGATTTTTCTTTTTTATTCTTTTCAGTCTGACAGAATTCACTCTGATCGAATTTAATAGAGGAAAAGCCGGGCCGGGAAAAGAACCTGCTGTATTACCCTGTACAGCGCAAAATCTATAAGGAGGTGAAACAGAATGCCAACATTTAACCAGCTAGTCAGGAAGGGTCGTGAGACATCTGTCAAGAAGTCCACAGCGCCGGCGCTGCAGAGAGGCTTTAACTCTCTTCGCAAGCGTTCGATCGCAGTCAGCGCACCGCAGAAGCGCGGCGTCTGCACTGCAGTCAAGACAGCGACTCCCAAGAAGCCTAATTCCGCGCTTCGTAAGATCGCCAGAGTACGTCTTTCCAACGGAATCGAAGTTACTTCTTACATCCCCGGCGAAGGTCACAATCTGCAGGAGCACAGTGTTGTTCTGATCAGAGGCGGAAGAGTTAAAGATCTGCCCGGTACCAGATATCACATCATCCGCGGCACACTGGATACTGCCGGTGTTGCTAATCGCAAACAGGCTCGTTCCAAATATGGCGCGAAGAGACCCAAAGCTGCTAAGAAGTGAGGTACGCTCCCGGCCTGAGCCGGAGGGCTTTTAACTAATCACGAGACCCGTAAGTGTTGGAGTTCTATAACCATATAGATGCGGACGCGAATTTTTTCAAATCCGTGCAGTACATATTTAGAAGGTACATATAGTAATAGAAGATACAGCACGAACACGAATATACGTATTAGTGAGTACCTGTGATTTATCAAAATTGATAAGGAGGGAAGTAACGTGCCGCGTAAAGGACATGTTCAGAAAAGAGATGTACTGGCAGATCCCTTATACAACAACAAAGTCGTCACCAAGCTGATCAACGCTATTATGCTTGACGGCAAGAAGGGTGTCGCTCAGAAGATTGTATACGGCGCATTTGCCAAAATGGAAGAGAAGACAGGCAAGCCCGCAGTCGAGGTTTTTGAGACTGCCATGAACAACATTATGCCTGTTCTCGAGGTCAAGGCGAGACGTATCGGCGGTGCCACATATCAGGTCCCGATCGAGGTTCGCCCCGACAGACGCCAGGCGCTTGCACTGCGCTGGATCGTCATGTTCTCCCGTAAGCGTGGAGAGAAGAAAATGGAAGATAAGCTCGCAGGCGAGCTGCTTGATGCGTTCAACAACACTGGCGCATCTGTGAAGAGAAAAGAAGATATGCACAAGATGGCAGACGCCAACAGAGCATTCTCTCATTACAGATTCTGATCGGCAGCCCGAAGACACTAAGGCTGCAGCTTGAAGATGATCAGTTGAGAAGCGGTCAGGAAAACCCGCGCGGCCGCCGCGTTTTTCCGCGGCGGGAGGCTTTGAGATCCCTGGGGGATTCCCGGAAGCTTTCGCGGGCAGCCTGTACCGGACTTCATGGAGGTTTTAATCAGTGTCAGCAAGAGAGTACCCCCTGGAAAGGACCAGGAACATCGGTATTATGGCCCACATCGACGCGGGCAAGACTACTTTGACAGAACGAATTCTCTATTATACCGGTGTCAATTATAAGATTGGTGAGACCCACGAGGGCACCGCGACCATGGACTGGATGGACCAGGAGCAGGAGCGCGGAATCACCATCACATCTGCAGCGACAACATGCCACTGGACGCTGCATGATCACATGAAAGTCAAGGCAGGAGAGAAGGAGTGCAGGATCAACATCATCGACACTCCCGGCCACGTCGACTTTACAGTCGAGGTCGAGCGTTCCCTCAGAGTTCTCGACGGTGCGGTCGGCGTTTTCAGTGCTAAGGGCGGCGTCGAGCCGCAGTCTGAAAATGTCTGGCGTCAGGCAGATACCTATAACGTGCCCCGTATGGCGTTCATCAACAAAATGGACGTAATCGGTGCCGACTTTTTCGGAAGTGTTGAGCAGATCCGCAACCGTCTTGGAAAGAACGCGATCATGATCCAGATTCCGATCGGGGCGGAGGACACCTTCCGGGGTATCATCGACCTGTTCGAGATGGAAGCCTATATCTACAACGATGACAAAGGCGACAACGTCACCATCGGCGAGATTCCTGAAGAGATGCGGGATGATGCCGAAATGTACAGAGCAGAGCTGATCGAAAAGATCTGCGAACTGGATGACGACCTGACTGAGATCTTCCTCGAGGGCGAAGAGCCCACGACCGAGCAGCTCAAGAAGGTGCTTCGCAAGGCTACCTGCGAATGTGCGGCTGTTCCCGTTTGCTGCGGAAGCGCGTACAAGAACAAGGGTATCCAGAAGCTTATCGACGCCGTTGTTGAGTTTATGCCGGCCCCCACAGACATTCCCGCCATCAAAGGCGTGGATATGAACGGAAACGAAGTGGAGCGTCATTCCTCTGACGAAGAACCCTTCTCGGCGCTCGCGTTCAAGATCATGACAGATCCCTTCGTCGGCAAGCTTGCGTTTTTCCGTGTGTATTCAGGTGTGGCCCACTCCGGCTCTTACGTCCTGAATGCCACAAAGGACAAAAAGGAACGCCTTGGCCGCATCCTTCAGATGCATGCCAACAAGCGTACCGACCTGGAACAGGTTTATTCCGGTGATATCGCCGCTGCTGTAGGTCTGAAATTCACTACAACCGGCGACACGATCTGCGACGAAAAACATCCTGTAATCCTGGAGTCCATGGAGTTCCCCGAGCCTGTTATCGAGCTCGCGATCGAACCCAGGACAAAGGCAGGCCAGGGCAAGATGGCCGAGGCCCTTGCCAAGCTCGCGGAGGAGGATCCCACCTTCCGTCAGCACACCAACAAGGAAACAGGCCAGACAATCATCGCCGGTATGGGCGAGCTTCACCTTGAGATCATCGTCGACAGACTTCTGCGCGAGTTCAAGGTGGAAGCAAATGTGGGCGCCCCTCAGGTTGCCTACAAAGAGACCTTCACAAAGGCTGTCGACGCGGAATACAAGTACGCCAAACAGTCCGGCGGCCGCGGCCAGTACGGACACTGCAAAGTCCGTTTCGAGCCCATGGACGCCAACGGTGAAGAACTCTACAAATTCGATTCCGAAGTCGTCGGCGGCAATATTCCCAAGGAATACATCGGCCCCGTCGGCGCAGGTATTGAAGAGGCTATGCGCGCCGGTTCACTCGGCGGCTTCCCGGTTGTCGGTATTCACGCGACTGTCTATGACGGTTCCTATCACGAGGTCGACTCCTCTGAAATGGCATTCCACATCGCAGGTTCCCTGTGCTTCAAGGAAGCCATGAAGAAGGCGGAGCCCGTCCTGCTCGAGCCCATCATGCGCGTTGAAGTCACCATGCCCGAGGAGTACATGGGTGATGTCATCGGCGATATCAACTCCAGACGCGGACGTGTCAGCGGCATGGACGATATCGGCGGAGGACGCATGGTCACAGGATATGTGCCGCTTTCCGAGATGTTCGGATACGCGACAGATCTCCGTTCCAGGACCCAGGGCCGCGGCAACTACTCCATGTTCTTTGAGAAGTATGAGCCGGTTCCCAAGAATGTTGCGGAGAAGGTCCTGAATATCAAATAATTCAGCTGTTTTACCGCAGCTTTTACACACAAAATAATAGGCTGACCGCCGGCAGGCGTTTTAAGGGTGAACGCTGCCGGGATGCCGGACAAGAGTCCGGATGAATTCAGACTCCGAAAAAATGTCTGAAAATCGTTGTTGAAATATACAGCGCAGTTTATTATAATTGTTTGCAGTGACTGTGCAAAAGACCCTTAAATATGAACAGTCATGTGCAGCTTGAATAGTATTTTAAAAGGTTGTAACCATTATTTAAGGAGGAAATTACACAATGGCAAAAGCGCATTTTGACAGAACAAAACC
>JAUNEM010000263.1 GCA_030525515.1 Eubacteriales bacterium | reverse complement strand
AATTAATGCGTATTGAAACAACGGAAGATTTGATTATTTATTATCCGCAGTATTTTTTTAGGGGTAATTCTTTATTCTGTGATAAAATAGATATGGAAAATGTATTCTGATTTCATATTAATCCGCAGTCCGCGGAAATCTATGATATTTTGTATTTCAGTATACATGATTTTGCAGGTTAATGAAAGGAGGACATCAATTATGAATTTACTTCAGTTACTTTTGGGTGCCATGACTTCTCAGTCATCGACGGGATCCGTGTCCGGAAAAACAGGCCTCTCCAACAAGCAGGTTCAGCAGCTCATGATGCTGGCTATTCCTCTTCTGCTGAAGTATATGACAAAGAATGCGTCTTCAGGCAATGGCGCCCAGTCCCTGCTGGGAGCGCTTTCTCAGCATACCAGCAAGAGAGATATGGACAAGCAGTTAGACGATGCCGATGAAGAGGATGGCGGGAAAATCATCCATCACATCCTCGGAAGTAATCAGGGCAAGGTCACTCAGGATCTCTCCGCCCAGACTGGTCTGACTGCCGACCAGATCAATAAAGTCCTCGCAATCATGGCTCCCGCCCTGATGAGCGGTGTATCCAATGCCGCATCCCAGCCCGCGGAAGCTGCTCCTGCCAAGCCTGCGGCTTCTGCTCCCGCATCAGGTGCAGGTCTTCTTGGTTCTCTCTTCGGCCTCGGAAAGAAAGACAATGCCGTAGAAAACGATGATCCCGATTTCAACGGAACTGCTCTTCTTCAGGCCCTCCTGGGAGCCAAAAAGTAAGTCCGCGGGTATAACCTCATAGTTTACAGTTCCATAAAAATTACGGGTTCCTTTGCAGTCAGATCTGCAAGAGAGCCCGTATTTTTTGATTGATGGAATTTCATGAACGCCCCTGTGGATCTGCACATTAGGGCTGGATCAGGGAACTTACCTGATATTCATTCTCAAAAGGCGCTACCGCCTTCTTATAGAGTTCATCCAGAGATTTAAAGCCCGCAAGAGTCTTAAAATTGAGCAGCCCCGGAAGGGTCACATCATCTCCTTCTCCAAAGATCAGCTCGATCGGCGTAGACGATTTTTCCGGGTGTTTTACTTTTGTATAGTCGGCGATCAGACTGCCTGTTTCGTCGAGAACCAGGTTGTCATAGCGGATGTAATAGTAATACTTCATCTCCTGTCCTTTTTGATCCGAATAATTTACTTCAAAGGCGCAGACAAGAAAATTATCCACTTTCTTCCCGGCAGTCCTGTCACCGGCAGTCTCCTCTCCGCGGTCCTCTCCCGCTTCCCCGCCGGCGCCGTTGCCGTCCGTGCCTCTTTCTTTGTCAGATTCCTCCTGCTCATCGTCCAGTCTTTCAGATTCTCCGGATCCTGTGTCTTTGCCGGATTCTGTGTCTTTTCCGGATCCTGTGTCCTCACCGATGGATTCCTCTCCCGTTCCTTCGTTTTCGCCCTCTCTTAATTCTCCTGAGCGTGCATAATACATCCCCGCATTTTCGATGCGCACAACATCTTCACCATCGCCGTACTCATCCTGGATCAGGATCAGAGCTGCAGTCTTTCCCTGTTCCGACAGTTCTTTCAGATTGTCTACAGTAAAGTCCTTAATAGATGTGGGATTAATCAGAAGACCGGAAACAACATACTCCTTCTCCAGGGCAGCGGGCACTGCATGATACTCCGAGACGAATTTTTCCATATTATAGCCGGAGGTGAACTCTCCCTCCACCGTGATCGTGTCTCCGTTGTGGAGATGTTCCGCGGGCGCACAGGAAAAAACAATGGGGTATTGCCCCCTGTAGACAACAGATACCAGTCCTGCTCCATCAAAGCCTGAAAAGTCCACATTCAGTTCTCCGAATGGATCAAAGGGCACTGCCTCGGGAAGTCCGCCGACGGTCATTTCCAGCGGATTGCAGTCAAAGGCAAGGGAAAAGCCTTTTTCACTCAAGAGATCCTGCTTCTCATCACTGATCGTGACATTTAAAGTCACGACATCTCCGTTTGAAAGGTTTTCCATATGAGACTGCTTTTCGTCTTTGCCGTCGTCGGAAACCGCTTTATAGACAGAGTACTCAAATACGGGATCTTCCGCCACAGTTTCCGCAAGCTCCCGGATTTCTTCCTCTGTGAGAGATGCCTTTGATGGCAGCAGCTTTTTCGAACGGGACAGCATCTTCTCTTCCAGCTCGCCGCAAAAGCCCTCCCCGTCAAATTTCGCGCAGGCGCGTCCATACCCGTCCGCCCCTTCTATGCTCAATTCAATATAAGGATCCAGGATAATTTCCTCCACACGGTTTCTGGATGCCATCAGGAGGGCAGCACAAAGAACCCCTCCAGTCAGCACCAGAAGGGATACGACTGCGACTGCCTCCGCCAGCGAAAGCTTCGTTTTTCTGCCGGGTCCGGAAAAAGGACTCTCACTGTATTTTTCTTCCATATTCACTGCGCCTCCCGGTTCATCCGCACAGTTATCCGTTCATCTCATGTGCCCATTATAATGCAAAATTATATGGAATATACGTATAAAATTCTTCCAATTTGTGAAATTAAAAAAGAGTCTCACATGTGAGACTCTCGCGCCGATCATGGCCGCTTCAGCGACATGATTCATAACGTGCGGGTGCGCATCCTCCCGGAGGTTTTTTACCTCATAGGAAATTGCAATTTCCTATGAGGTAAAAAAAGCCGTGGTACAGTTCTTCCCTCAGAGCTGCCTCACGACTTACATAATTTATAATAATGCACCCTGCCAATATGCCCGATGTCGCTTCCAGGTGCCAGCATGAAAGAACAAAAGACAGACAGGGTGCATCGAATATAGATTACAACGGTTCTTCACCTATATCCCTTACAGCGCAATCCGCCTGGATGTTGAACCGCTGCATCCCCCCTCTTTTTTTGTGGATTTGTTGAGATCAAAAAACAATAAAACAAAGATTACCCGGAAAAGATTCAGACAGTGCTTAGATTCATACTTCTCAAACATTTAGTAAATGAATAGTTAGTGTGCTAACTATTTTTTATTTATCATACTTCTGAATGCTTGTCAACACTTAATGGAATCTATTTACAAAATAATCATGATTTATCTTCAATTTTCAGATTTCAATGCAAAACGCGCATTTTTTAAACTCCATCTATAGAAGCGGCACTCAACTTTCTTCAATTTCAGAATGAGTGTTTCAAATACGAACTTTCCATTATCATGCCATATCTGTGCCTCCTTTTTTTTCATATTTCCTACCCGCATGCAAATTTTTCATAT
>JAUNEM010000262.1:1722-3262 GCA_030525515.1 Eubacteriales bacterium | reverse complement strand
GGGCTTCTGCGGGCTTCTGCAGGCTCTTTCGCGATTTTGTTGCAGTCTTTTTTGCAAGGCTTTTTTGCGGATATTCTTTTTCGAGAGATGAAGAAAAAATAAAATGACATAGCAGTGTAAAGCGGATTATGGTAAAGTTGTTTCAACACAGACAACAGTTTGTTTTTATACAGACAGCGGTAAAAGCCGGAGTAAAATGGTTGCTCCGAAACTGACACAAGAGGAGGACGGAAATGAACAAAATCAAGAGCAGGCTTGCAATGCTGCTCGCGGTCATTCTCATTACAGGCTCCCTGCAGGGGCCTGTTTTTGCTGTCCAGAGCGGACAGAGGGGAAGGGACGCGGGAGTTTCAGCGCAGAAGGGAACAGTGGATCCTGACCAGGTGACACAGACGGAACCCCTGGACCTGGAGCCGGAGGAGGATACGCCGGAGGATCCTCCGGAAGAAGAATTCTACACTGTCACAGTGGAGATGGACGGAGGATACGGCGGCGTCTATCACGGCAGCATTTTTGACGATGCCATCGGGGATTATGTGACAGACGCTTCTTCTTTTGTCAAGAAGGTAAAAAAGGGAGAGGCTGTCGAATTCATGCAGGGAAGCCTTTATATCGGGGGCGAACATCAGCATGATTTTCTGGGCTGGAGCCTGGAGCCGGGCGGAGAGATCGTCGGGACCAAGACCAGCTATACACCGGAAGGCGACTGTACTCTGTACGCCAACTGGACCAGCCATATCGCCTTTGTTTTCACAGATGATGAGCACCAGGATCACTTCCCGGACGGCAGTCTCGGAAAGACTGTCTATGCCGACAGGGACGGATGGGTGACTTTGCCCGAAGATCCCGTCAGCGCGACGCCCGGGTGGAGGTTTTACCGCTGGATCTGGTCAGACAGTACCGAGGATGTCGAAGTAGTGGACGGCAGGGTCCACATCGATTATACCCGCACATTGAATCCTGACTGGCGGGATATCAAGATAGAGACCATCACTCTGGACAAGTCGACCCTGGACCTGGAGATCGGGGAGACCGCACATCTCTTTGTGACTTCTATCCTGCCTGAGGATGCCCTGACAAAAGACATCACCTGGCAGAGTGATGATGAGGCGACAGCATTGGTCGATGAGGCCGGTACGGTGTCGGGCCTGCGCAGGGGAACGACGACCATCAGGGCCTGTGCCGCTGACGGAGGCGGCGCCATGGCGGTCTGCACCGTGAATGTCGACGGCGGAAAGACCCTGGTCACTTTTGACGCCAACGGAGGTTCCTTCCAGGGAAGATTCTGGGACGCTCAGGCGGAAGGTTATGTGGAGGATCCTGTCTCCTTCTCCCGCGAGGATGTCGGTTTCGGAGCCTCTTTCAATTCCAATGAGACCATTCTCCACAGCGATCCGTCCATGCGGTTCAGGGGCTGGAGCCTGACAGCGGACGGCGAGCCTGTGATCGGGAATACGGAGAACTATAAGACCGACAAGAACGTCACTCTCTACGCTGTCTGGGAGCCGGTCTATGTCGTCACCATTGACATGAACGGCGG
>JAUNEM010000262.1:0-1622 GCA_030525515.1 Eubacteriales bacterium | reverse complement strand
CGCAGCATGGCGGATGAGAACGGCCTCGTCGACATCCCCGGTATGATCCCTGTCTGCGATGACGATAACAAGATCTTCGGCGGCTGGACCCTGGAGGAGGGCGGAGAGCCGGTCGAAGTCAGCCCGGAAGGAAAGATTCAGATCGAACAGGACTGCACCCTGATCCCGGTCTGGACAGACAAAGGATCCGGCCAGCCGGAGGATCCCCAGGAGGATACCTGGACGATCACCATCGACTGCAACGGAGGGTATCTGCCGGGCACCTGGTTTGACGACGGAAAACAGGAAAATGCCGTCAATCCCTCTTCTTTTGTGAAAAAAATCAAGAAGGGCGAGAGTCTGAAATTATCCCTGAGCGGTGCCTGGATCGATGATCCCCACAAGGTGATCGCGGGCTGGAGCCTGGAACCCGGCGGCAGTGTCGCTGTCTATTCAGCGACGTCCTACAGCTATGTGCCCCAGCAGGATTGCACTCTTTACGCAGTCTGGGAGGATGCCTACTCTGTCACCCTGGATCTGAACGGCGGATATTATACATCCAGCTTCTGGAACGGAGATACACTCGAGTATGAAAGCGGCCTCAGGGAGAGGGTCGTCAAGGTGGGATGCGGATACGGTGTGGACTTTAGAGCCTCCGGCATCAGACATGACGATTCCTCCATGCAGCTGACCGGCTGGAGCCTGGAAAAAGACGGGGATATCGTATCCGATGAAATCGGCCGGTATTTCCCTGAAAATGACTGCACGCTCTATGCCGTGTGGGGCAGATCCCACCTGGTTACTGTCGACCTGGGCAGCGGGCATTTCAATGTCAATAAATATGACAGCGTGGAGGGCCGCTATGTCAACGGAGAGAGTATCTGGCATGCAAAAATCGGTGAAGGAGGAAGGGTGGAACTTGTCCGTACACAGATCACCCCTGCAGATCCTTCCCTGATTCTGGTCGGCTGGAGCCTGGAGCCCGATGGCGAGCTCATTCTTGACCGGTATGCCACTTCCTATGAGATTCAGGAGGACTGTACCCTCTATGCCGTCTATGACTACTTCTATACGGTCACGGTCAATTACCGCTTCGGCCGCAGCGGAACATCCGTCTTTGACGATCAGACCGGGTCTGTAAGGACAGATACCGATTCTTATGTCAAAAAAGTCCGGCAGGGAGAGGCAATGGAACTCTATCCGGATACTGCCCACTACCCCGTAGATTATTCGCCGCATGATTTCGGCGGCTGGAGCCTGGAGCAGGACGGAACGCTTCTGGAGAACAACTACAGCTTTACACCGACAGAGGACTGCACGGTCTATGCAGTCTGGACCTGCCATGCCATTTTCAGAGCAGACGGAGGCCGCTTCCCCAACGGAGACCTGTCGGTCCGGGCGGACGCGGACCGGAACAGCAAGGTCCCGGTTCCCGAAGAGATCCCCGCTGCCGATGATGAGACGAAGGTCTTTGACGGCTGGTGCCGGGAGGGAGGCACAGACAAGATCACTGTCGATCAGGATGGGAAGACCGCTATTCCTTATAATGTCACTTTTGTTCCTGTCTGGAAGGATAAGCCTCAGGACGATCCGGACGAAAACACCTGGACAGTCATTTTCGACGCCAACGGCGGGACATTCCC